>JAZUPE010000039.1:0-12285 GCA_045605025.1 Acutalibacteraceae bacterium | reverse complement strand
CCGACTTCCGGGCGTGATTATAGATTATTAAAGAGCAGCCTTGGCCTGCTCAACCAGATCGGCAAAGCCCTTGGGATCAGCGATGGCGATCTCGGAGAGCATCTTGCGGTTGATGTCGATCTTGGCCAGCTTGAGGCCGTGCATGAACTGGGAGTAGTTGATGCCGTTCATCTTGCAGCCGGCGTTGATGCGGGAGATCCACAGTCTGCGGAAATCGCGCTTCTTCTGGCGGCGGCCAACGTATGCATAATTGCCGGACTTCATGACGGCTTCCTTAGCCATCTTGAAGTGCTTGCTTCTTGCGCCCCAGTAGCCCTTGGCCAGCTTAAGTACCTTATTTCTTCTCTTGCGCGTAGCGAGCGCGCCCTTTACACGAGCCATTTATGTTACCTCCGAAAAGATGTGTTCAGGAATGAATCAGTCAGTTGTGTTTATTTGTAGGGGATGAGCTTGGCGACCTTCGCCTCGTTGGTGCGATCGATAACAGCGGACTTTCTGAGGTTTCTCTTTCTCTTGGCGCTCTTCAGGGCGCTGTTGAGCTTGTGGCTCTTGTAAGCTTGAGCACGCACGATTTTGCCGGTGCCGGGCTTCTTGAAGCGCTTCTTGGCACCGCTGTGGGTCATGATCTTAGGCATTTGGATTGTCCTCCTTGTTTTTGTCTTGCTTGGTGTTGACAACGGGCTTGGCTGCAAGGAACATCAGCATGTTCCTGCCTTCAAGCTTTGCAGGCTTCTCAACATTTGCGATTTCGGAAAGAGCCTCGGAAAAACGACGCATGATTTCCAGACCGTGCTCGGGATGACCCATCTCACGACCGCGGAAGCGAATGGAGGCCTTGACCTTGTTACCGTCATTGAGGAAGCGGCGGGCATGACCCAGCTTGGTCTCAAAGTCGTGAGTGTCAATGTTCAGCGAGAGACGGATCTCTTTGATCTCCACAACGCGCTGATTCTTTTTGGCTTCCTTTTCTTTCTTCTGCTGCTCAAAACGATACTTTCCGTAGTCCATGATTTTGCACACAGGCGGCTGAGCCTGAGGTGCGATCTTGACCAGATCCAGCTCTGCTTCGGCGGCCAGGTCGAGCGCCGCCTGAGAACTCATGATTCCGAGCTGAGCACCGTCTGTTCCAATGACGCGCACTTCGCTGTCGCGAATTTCATCATTGATCTGAACCTGCTGTTCTTTACTGATAGCCAAGCACCTCCGTAATTGATTTGGTGGACGCAAAAAAAGACGCGTCAGGTGAAATTCACCCCGCGTCAATACACAAACGACCGGAACGCATTGCGATATCCTATCGTATCAATATTGACCCTTGACCTCAGTCGGTGTGGGGTGAGCCGCACAGGCAGCTTCTTTATTGCGTAAGTATTATAACAGGCGGCGGAGCAGTTGTCAAGGAAATTTTGCTGTTGACATCAGAATATTTTCCTTGAATCACCGCTCCGCTGTTGTTTCATTATTATGTTTTACACTGCCGCAGAAACACACCTGTCACTGAAGAAATAACCCCAGAGCAAGTCTCGCGCAGCATTTTCATCGGTTTTCATCGCATTTCACGCGATATTCATCCATTTTCCTTTTCTGTCAGACGCTGCATCAGAGTGCAGGCGGGATCGACCAGCACACCTGTGGAAGCGGCGGTCTTCTCGGTGAAGCAGGAAATACCGCTGTTTTTCTCCGCGCTGCTGTCATAGAGCAGGTAAGGTACGGGGTCGGACGCGTGAGTCTTGGTGGCGATGGGCGTGGGATGGTCGGGCAGAATGAGAATGCGGTAAGGCTCGCCCAGCTTCTCAAGCCCGCTCAGCAGTGGAGCCAGCACACGGCTGTCGATCATCTCAATGGAGCGGACTTTGTTTTCCGGCTCGTTGCGGTGACCACACTCATCGGGAGCCTCGAAGTGCATATATACCATATCCGCGCCGCGCTCAAGGGCATCAAGAGCGGCAGCGGTTTTGTCCTCGAAGCAGGTGTCGATGTAACCGGTGGCACCCTCCACCTCAAGAACTTCCATGCCGGCGCATTTGGCTATGCCGCGAATGAGGTCAACGGCAGAAACCACCGCGCCTTTCAGCCCGTACATATCCTCAAAGCGGTCCAGACGGGGACGGGAACCCTCGCCCCAGAACCACACGGAATTCGCGGGACGTTTGCCATCTGAGACACGTTTTTTGTTGACCGGATGGTCAGCAAGGATGGCAACGCTGCGTTTCATCATGTCGATAAGATGAGCGGCAGCGGGATTAGTGTTAAGGTGCTCGCCGATAACTCTGCCGGAGATGTCGTGAGGCGGTGTCATGAACCCGATATCGGTGCTTCCGTTGCGCCACAGCAGGCAGTGACGGTACTGCACACCGGCATGGAAGGAGAACACCTCGTCGCCCATCTCCTGCTGAACCGCGGCGATGAGCTCAGCGGCTTCCGCAGTGGAGATATCTCCGCCGCTGTAGTCAACCATGGTGCGCCGGGCGTAGTCCTCCTCGTCGGAAAGGGTGACAAGATTGCAGCGCAGAGTCACGTCGGTGTCGGCAAGGTCGATACCGATACTTGCCGCCTCCAGCGGAGAGCGGCCGGTGTAGCATTTTGTGGGATCAAAACCCATGACCGACAGATTCGCAACGTCGCTGCCAGGCTTCATGCCATCCGGTACGGTCTTTGCCAGACCTACCTCCGCAAGGGAGGCGAGACGATCCATATTGGGTTTCTTGGCCATCTCCATAGGGGTGGCACCGCCAAACTGCTCGACGGGATAATCTGCCATACCGTCGCACAGAACAACTGCATATTTCATATATCTGATTCCTTTCGGGGAGATGTCACTGTAGTGCTTTGCAGTGATTATACCACATCGCTTCCGCGATTTAAATAGGAATGTTGCCTCAGGAAACGAAAACAAAAGAACCGCAGCAGAATATGATTCGGGCGGTAAATCTATTCCGGTAAAAAAATTAAGCTGTTTAATTCGGGGCGCTAAGAACAGAACTTTTGTCAATTATCAGCTCGTAATCCGTGTTCAGATTCTCCGGGAAGAGCAGCCAGATAGTCCCTTGTTCCCCTACCGTATACTTATCCAGATACTCCATGTACACCATGTTCTTCATAATGTACAGAAAAACGTCAGTATACTTTTCTTTCAGCCGCTTAAGATCGTCAAGCCGGTCTCCGGGCCGCACCGGGGTACAGAATTCGTTCATGGCTCCCTTGTGTCTTATCTCCAGCACCGAAAGAGGCACTCCGTGTTCATCCACCCAGTACTGATTATTGGTAATGTCCAGCATCACCCACTTATTTAGCGAGCTGTCCCACACCTCATTTACCACATGACAATCGGTATCATACGGGGAGTTCGGCATAATCCACACCTTGCGCGAACAGATTCCCAGAGCAAGGCACATTTCGTTGAGTATCTGCGCTTTGCTGCGGCAGTTTATGCCGTGGCGGCTATTGTCAAGGCTGTATTCCAGCAGCGAGAGCGCATTCATCTCGACGCTGTTGTCGTACCAGCTTTCATGAGTAAGCCGGGAAGAATACTCGTCCATAAGCCGCATGGCTCTTTCCAGTTCGGTTCCCTCTCCGGCAGTTTTGTCTATGCCGTACAGTCTGATAATCTCCGGATAATCATCATGTGTCAAATCATAGACCAGCTCCAGTGGCTGCCCCTGAGCGAACTCAAGGTTGTTGTGGAGAATACCGGCTTCCATGATGTATATCTCGTCCGTACCCTGAAGATGGCTTTCTGAACCGGACGCAAGCATCAGATTAGCACATACGCTTACCAGCAGCGAGACCGTCAGCACAGTGGTGATAATTTTCGTTTTGTTCCAGAATCTTTTCTTCATTTGGTTTTCTTCTTTCAAAAGCAAAAGGGTCGGCTGCCAGAAACTCAGCCGACCCTTAACTCTGTATTGGTTGCAATTGATTACTTGCGGCGCACAACGGGACGGACAGTGACCTTCTTGGTTATTCTGCCCTTGCGCATAGCGGGACGCACGACCTGCGCGGCAACGGGTTCCTCGATCACAGGCAGATCATCATAAGGCTGGAAGCTGTAGCTGCCGTAGCTGCTGACCGTACCGCGGGTGGAATCGCCCACATACATGGAGCCTGCGGCACGTGTGCCGTTAGCGGAACGATTGAAGAACGGTCCGTTTCCAGGAACAGAATTCACCTGTTCGGAAGGATAGTAGTCATTGCCGGAGTAGCCGTTGTCGGGAGCAAAGAAATCGCTCTGCTGTTCCTCCTCCGGGAAGAACTCACTCTCATAGCCGCCGTTTTCTTCATCAAAGCCTGCGGTGAAACCGATTCTGCCGGGTTGGCTGAACTGAGCGGGTGCAGGCATGGGAATCGCAGCGGATTCCTCGGACTGGGTATCGTCCCAGTTGTCCTGAGCGTAATCCTGCTCGTTGTCGTAATATTCTCCGGAGCTATCCTGATTGTTGTCAACCTCATCCTCATGCTCTACAGGCTGAGGAACGAACTGGGGATTTGCGTCATAATACTCGGCAGCACTGACACCGCCGCGCTCCAGAAGCTTGTTGGCTTCCAGCTTGGAAACCTCGCTAGAGGAGAAGCTGCCGGGAATGACCTTTTTGACCTCAACGCCCTCCCAGGGAGATGCTTTGGGAGTAATACGTCCGTCGTTGACGCGCTGGGCGGTATCGGCGACCATCTTGGCACCATAGGGTCCAAGAGCAGGAATGGTGTATGCACCGTCGTTCTCGCCGGCGCGGAGGTTGAGCAGATGCTCGACCTCGTCGAGTATATTGGGACGCTGATCACCGATCTGGAGACCATCGTCGTGTTTGATGGCAACAAGCTTGTGGACTGCACCGGTAAGGGAAGCATCAACGCGGTCGATTCGGTCCTGAACCATATCGAGAGCCTCGTTGAGCTGCTCACGTACACGGTTCATATCTGCGCGGATGGCTGCAACCTCACGTGCTGCGTCACCTGCAATCTGGGTGACCTGCTCCTGATTGTCCACCGCTTTCTGGAAGAGACGGTCAGCAGCACGCTTGGTGACGGACATTATGGAAGACACCGAACCCTGAAGCTCAGCAAATTCGCGCTCACGCATGGCGAAATCGCGATCACGTTCGCGCAGCTGCTCGCACCGGATCTGCAGCGCACTGTTCTCCGCTTTGTGAGCCTCAACCGCACGAGTCAGTGTATCATTTTCTCCCTTGGCTCGCGCAAGGCTGGATTCCAGTTCCACAATCTGAGTTGTGGACGTGGAAAGAGACGCGTTCAAGCGCGCCTGTTCCCTGTTGAGAAAATCCTTGTCTTCATTAAGGGCGCTGATCTGGCTCTGCATATTTTCGCGCTCACCGATTAGTGTATCAGCCTGCGCAATAAGACGACCAAACTCAGCATCCACCGCAGCTCTGTTATAGCCATAGAAGCTGCGTCTGAAGCGCTTGCCCTCCTGTACGTTCATCCCTTGTCCTCCTGAAAGTAGTTCCGCACTCCGCGAATTATTTATATTTAGTAAATAATTCTGAGAAAAAATTCATAAATATTCAGAAAAATGGCAAAAAGCAGGTTGCCCCACAGCTGCCTGTTGAATTTAGATACTTCACCCGCAGAATATCAATGTGCATTTTGCACAAAAGTAAACTGTGTTGCCAACGATTTGTTTGTCAACGAGAACCAACAAACCTTTACATAAATAATTTTATCATAACGGCATTGATAAATCAAGCATCAAATATGACCATGCATTGCCAAACCGGTCGCAATCAAAGCATATTCCTTCTGCGCAGTATATATGCAACGCCAGCCATAACTACCGCAGACAGTACACAAGGGAACCACCACCACTGGGAAAACGGCATAAACCCGCCTTCAATATTCATACCATACAGTCCGGAGATGACTGTAGGAACGGCTATGACGATGGTGATGCCTGCCAGTACGCGCATTATGTCATTCAGGTTATTGGATATGAGTGATGCCGATGCGTCCATCATGCTGTTAAGAACGTTTGTATAAATAGTTGACATCTCAATGGCCTGACGGACCTCGATAAGTACGTCTTCAAAAAGATCCTGATCTTCAGGATACATCTTAAGATATCTTCCGCGCATCATCTTTTCAAGAGTGGTTTCATCTGCCTTGAGCGATGTAGAGAAGTAAACCAGGGATTTGTTTATATCCAACAGCTTGATCAGATCTTTGCTCTTCATAGACTTGCGCAGTTGCTGCTCGGTGTGGGTCGACAGGCGGTCAATCTGTCGAAGGTGCTGCAGATAGCGTCCTGCCACACGAAGCATGATACGTAGCACGAACTGGGTCTTGAACTCTGTGTTCAGTCCTCTGACCACACCTTCGGCAAATTCATTAAGAATTGGATTCTCTCTGAGAGAGATCGTCAGAACATTTTCCTTGGTAACAATAATACCGATTGGGACAGTGGAGTACACCACACTGTCTCCGCTTTTCTCAACGTGAGGTATATCGAGGATGATCAGCGTATTGCCGTCCTCGCTCTCGATACGTGAGGTTTCCTCTTCGTCCAGAGGGGAACGGACAAAGTCCCGTTCCAGATTGAAATCGGCAATCAGAGATTCGCACTCAGCCTCATCCGGTGCGGTGACACACACCCACGTTCCGGCTGTGCATTCCTCCACGCGGCGCATATTGCCGCCGGAGCTCTTGAAATATTCTATCATGGCGCAGACTTCCTTTCTGCCGCGCCTGCAAGCAACAGTCAACGTCCCCCGGCACGGCCTGCTATTCTACTTCGATCGTAACTGTCGGGTTCGGGGTTCATTATGTCACCTCCAGATTCTAATAACACATCTGCCGGAATCACCAGCAAATTGTTTATCAATTTATTATATCACCAGTCTGCCGGAAATACCATAGGAATATTCGAGATATTTTTTGCGATAATTCAAAATAAATGTTGACACTAGCGCCTTGCTGTGCTATAATCATTTAGCAATCTGATAAGCGAGTGTGCTGGAACTGGCAGACAGGCACGTTTGAGGGGCGTGTGTCCACCGACGTACGGGTTCAAGTCCCGTCACTCGCACCATTTTGAAAACAACCGTATTTTCGAACCCTGACGGGTTGTAAAATACGGTTGTTTTCTTATTTTTTCGCATAATCATCGCTATTTTTTGTGTTGCGATGATTTTTTATATCCAAACAGCTTTTTCAAAAAGTGCTGAAATTGGAGTCAGGATTCTCAAAAACTTAACTTGAACCCGTACGATGTCGATAATATGGTTATGCATTATGAGTGCTTATCATAATACTCCTGTTCTCTGCTCTGCGGTGTCTTGTATCTATTGCTCGCATGAGGACGCTTGGTGTTGTAGAAAACAATATAGTCCTCCACCGCTTTCTTAAACTGCTTTTCGGTAGTGTATTTTCTGCGGAAAAGCTCCTCCTTTTTCAATGATGCAAAAAAGGATTCAACCACTGAGTTGTCATATGGAATATGTGCCCTCGAGAACGATTGTACAACCCCATGAGCACTCAAGAGTTTGCGAAATGAATTTGAGCGAAAATTACTTCCTCTGTCCGTGTGAAATATCAACCCGTTTGCCGGTTGACGGTAAGCATACGCAGCCTTAAACGACCGCGTTGCGAGCTGTGTACTGTTGCTTTTGCTCATACGGTATCCAACAACCATTCTGGCATAAAGATCAATTATTACACATATGTAATGCACTTCATCATTGCACTTGAAGTATGTGACATCACTGACCCACACCTCATCAGGGCGTTCCGGATTGAACTGCTGGTGGAGGTGATTTTTTAATGCCTTGTTTTCCTTTTTGTACAACTCCACCGCATCAATCCGTATAGAATGCAAGTGCATTTCATTCATCAGTTTTCTAACCAGTTTTGTACTGACCGGGTATCCTTCAGTCTCCAGAACTGACGCAATCTTTTCTGCTCCAAATATCTGACCGGTTTCGTCATATACCCGACACACCTGCTCTCGCATCTCGTCGCGATGCTTGTAGAACCAGGCTTCTTCTCTTTTGTTGCGAAGAATGTGATTATAAAATGTTCCTCTCGAAACATCCAGTGCGTCGCACAGAGTATGTACGCTGTATTTATCCTTAAGCCTTTCCATTTCGTCAAGTTTAACCTTCAGCGGTGAATTGGCTGTGCAGTCTACAGTCTTTAAAACCTCTACGATTCTTTCCAGTTTTTCGATTCTTCTTTTTAGCTGATATATCTGCATAGCCGGAGAATCAAGCTTTGGATTTGATCTTTCCTTTCGGCATTCCGCTATCCACGAGTACATCGTGCTTCGCGGAATGCCGGTGGACTTTGAAATCTCCGCTACCGTCTCTCCCGACATATACCGCTTTTGAATATTCTTTCGCGTTTTTTCCGTGTACTTATTTTTCACAAATAACACTCTCCTCTTTCAGATTACGGGCAAACAATAAGTGCCCTTCGGAATTTTACATCACAATCCGAAAGATAAGAAATTTTACTTGTTTTGACAAATCGAGTCACATAATTTATATACAGCAATATTGTCATCAAGTGATTGCATTTGTTTGCATTGTGGGGTATAATGTAGTTGAAACAGGAGGTGCTTATTATGGCAAATTCATTAGTCCAGTTCCGCACAGAAGAATCTTCACGAATCAAGGCAACCAGTATTTGTGAAAGACTAGGCATTGATCTGCCAACCTACATGAGAATGTGCATTTCCAGACTGATTCAGGAAAACGGTATTCCGTTCTCCATGAATCTTAACGAGTTATCCGAAAGCAAAGCAATCAAAGCGATGAAGTCTGCCAGCAGAATTGCCGCTGAAAACGGCATTTCCGATATGCCGCTTGAGGAAATCAACGCTGAGATTACCGAGGTAAGGAAGCAGGCACAGGAATGAAATACTACGCAGTCATTGATACAAATGTGCTGGTGTCGGCGATGCTCAAATGGAATTCCGTTCCCGGAAATGTTATGAGCTTGTGTTTGACGGTCCGATCATTCCTGTATTCAATCCGGAAATTCTAAAGGAATACCGCGATGTGCTTTCCCGTCCGAAATTTCATTTTACCAAGGAAATCGTAGACGATGTTCTTGAAAGTCTGGAAGACAGAGGAATCAGTATTAAGGCTCAAGCTCTTGATATAGTCCTCCCGGACCCAAAGGACAGAGTGTTCTACGAAGTGGTTCTTGAGACACGAAATACAGAAGATGCGTATTTAGTTACAGGAAACATTAAGCATTTCCCGACTGAAACATTTGTAGTCACTCCGAGGGAAATGCTTGACATTGTGTTCTCGGAATCTGAAACAGAATAATACCGTTAAAGTCCGAGACGCACGGGTTCAAACCAAGCTCAAAAAACGGCGTTGCCATCCAGATTGCGTCACACTTGCATCGATGAACCGCGTAATCGTGATGATTACGCGGTTTTTTCATGTTTCAGTGTAAGTATAATCTCTTTTGACCCTTATTCTGACCCTTGAGCCAACATCACCTATCTTCATTCTTGAGATGCATTGGATATATTAGCAATGAACGCATCCATCCTTTGAGAACTCGCGCGTTTCATCTGCATGGATACATGACCGTAGACATTGAGTGTGAACGCCGCCGTATGATGACCGAGGTTTTCCTGAAGAGTCTTGATGTCGTCACCCGCCTGCAGTGAGGCTATCGCATAGGAGTGACGCAGATCATGCAGTCTGACCTCGGGCTTGCCTATACTGCGCACAACTTTCTTGAATCTGTTGTAGACCGTCATGTGGGACAGATGATGCCCGATTTCGTTGGTGAATACGAATCCTTCGGGATTATTCCACGCATCGCCTGCAATCTTTGCCATCTCTTCCTGTTTTTCTCGGCAGCGTACAAGTATGTCCATTACTGCCGTCGCCGGTGCAATGACTCGGATTTTGCTGTTCTTTGTCGGCATGAACCGGCATTCGCGTGAGCCGTCCTTGAGAGGTGACAGCTGACGTCTTATTGTGATGATACCTCGCTCAAAATCTACGCAATCCCATGTCAGACCTATTATCTCACTGCGCCGTAGCCCTGTAAATAGATCGACGAGATACAGATCCTCAAAGGTATGCCCCTTGATAGCGTTTATGAAAGCTGCAAGATCTTCATCGGTCAGCGGTGTAAGCTCGGGTGCCTCCACACGCGGCAGGGTAACATTGTCTGATGGATTGACTTTTATATATCCAAGCCGTACTGCCTGACCAAGCGCTCTGTGAAAAGCTCCATGAATGTTTTTAACCGTCTTCGGGGCTATCGGTTTGTCTCCGCGCATGAAGCCGTTATACAACCTCTGCACCTGGTCGAGGGTCAGACTTGACAGTTTGATATGACCGAGCGTCGGTTTGATATGCTGATCGCAGTTTGCTTTATACTGTGTCCGCGTACATTCCTTGACGTTCGCTGTGTACTCTGCTATCCAGATGTCTATCCATTCTCCCACCGTCAGCTTGCTGGGCGGAGTATAACTGCCTGTCTCGACCTCTGCTGTCAGTGCACGCATTTTCTGTGTAACTTCCTTTTGTGTCTTTCCATAGACACTTCGCTGTATTTGTTTGCCGGTTTTAGGATCGTATCCCACTGTCACGCGTGCTTCCCACCGACCGTCACTCCTCTTTCGTATGGTTCCGCACCCGGACGCACCTCTGGTTGCTGTTGTCGCCATACCTCCCACCTCAGCTGTCGTACATCATAAACTCACGGGCGAGATAAGCGGCGGTGGCATCGTCGTTGGTCTTTCTCAGATCCTCTTCAATGCCTCGACGCAGGTCGCTGTACTCTCTTGCGTAATCGTCGAGGTATGCCTGCATCTTGCCGGTAATCATCAGATGTGTGTAGGAGAAGACATCTTCCTCCATCAACCGGTCAAGCTGCGAGCGGGTTATCATTGTGGTGTCAAGGGTTTCCTCATAGTCGGGAATGTAGTAATCGGCGGTACTGCCATCGGTAAACATCACGTGAAGATACCCTGTGTCCATATCGTAGCCTGCCATGATAAAAATGCTGTTGTTCATTTATACCTCCATTCTATGTTGGAATTGATCGGTTACCGTCAATTCAATTGTACACGATATCGCCCATTAGCGCAAGTGCTTTAAAGCACTAAATTACAGTCTTCCTTTCTGTGGATTTTTGCGGAACATATATGCTTTGCAGTTTGCCGGTGATTTTTCCGAGCTGGCGGCGAAGTTCGCTGATTCTTTTCTTTATGTCCAAATCATAAGAACCGATTTCGCCGGCAATATTGTTAATCTCGTCCCCAATGTGCCGCAACTCACGGATATAGCTCCAGTATTCTTTCGGCGGCAAAGCCTGCGGATCATAGCCGTTGAGTATAGTTCGAATATAACCCTCACGAGAGGATGTAGTCTTGCCTGCGTTGCGATTGAGACGCTCAAGTTCTTTCTCTGTAAGGAGTATTTTTATTTCTTTATTTCGATACATTTGTTGATCGTTCCTCCTATATATTTCAAGGGTTTTAGGGATGGAAAATCCCTAAGAAATCTGCCTTTGTCCCCAAAAGGCATTGCTTGCTATTCTTTTACATCTGCAGATGGGTTTGTTCCGCAGGTCAGGCGTCCGTCCCTTGATTTCATAATTCCGATACAATTACTGCGCGAAATCATAATTGATTTCAGCCTGAATATGATGCTCCAATGTCGCAGGTGCGTTGAACAGTGCCGCTGTAAGATAGGCTTTGATGTTGCCTATTTTTGCGGTAATACGGCTCATGGAGTCAAGCACATACTCAACATGCTCACAGGTGAGCTGCGACAGTCTATGATGAACAAAATCCGTGGGATACTCTGTTCCGCCTATTCTGATGGTGGGTGTTCGGATGCACATAAGCTCGACGATTATGCTCACAGCCTCGTCCACCTTGAGCCGATCTTCCTTTTCGGACAGTGAATCATATTCGATTTGCTCTTTGATGCGCTCCTCCACCTCATCCACATCGATCATCCGGATTGATAGATTGGTATCACTACCTTCAGTATTGATATATTCAGTATTATTTCCCCTTGATTTTGGAGGGTCAGGAACCGTCAATTCAGAGGCACATGATTCTTTATTTTGAAGGTTCAACACGCTTCGATTTGGCGGATGGGATTCGAGGAACTTTTTCGGGTAGATGAGTGATGCCTTGCCGAAGCCCTGTCTGATACGGGAGATGAGGCCGCTCCTCTCAAGTTCTCCGAAGAGTCTGGTTATCTTGTTTTCGCCGTAGTGAAGAAGCTCACTCGCCTGCATTACGGTGAAGTAAAGATATATCCGCCCCTGCTCGTCATGCATGCCATT
>JAZUPE010000038.1:0-25954 GCA_045605025.1 Acutalibacteraceae bacterium | reverse complement strand
TACGGCGATACCTACGGCGAACTGCCTAAGCCTGAACGCGAGGGCTACAAGTTCGACGGCTGGTTCATCGATGGCACTGATACAAAGGTAGCAGCAGACACCAAGGTTGATGTCACATCTGATACCAAGCTCGTCGCTCGCTGGACTGCCAAAACGTATGAGATTACTTTCGATGCCGGTGAGGGCGTTGCAGCTCCCGAAAGCAAGGATGTAACCCACGGCGATACCTACGGCGAACTGCCTAAGCCTGAACGTGCAGGCTACAAGTTCGACGGCTGGTTCATCGATGGCACTGATACAAAGGTAGCAGCAGACACCAAGGTTGATGTCACATCTGATACCAAGCTTGTCGCTCGCTGGACTGCGAATGAGTACACTGTCACCTTCGATGCCAATGGAGGCACAGGAACGATGGAAAATAACACTGTTACAGCTGGTCAGGCGTTCCTGCTTCCTAATTGCGAATTCACTGCTCCCGAGAACAAGGAATTCAAGGCTTGGAAGATCGATGGTAATGAATATAATGCAGGAGAAACATATTTCTTTACCGCCGATACCACTATTTCTGCAGTGTGGGCCGCTACAACAGGTACCACTACAGGTACCACTACAGGTACCACCACAGGTACTACCACAGGTACTACCACAGGTACCACCACAGGTACTACCACAGGTACCACCACAGGTACTACCACAGGTACCACCACAGGTACTACCACAGGTACCACTACAGGTACTACCACAGGTACTACCACAGGTACCACTACAGGTACCACTACAGGTACTACCACAGGTACCACCACAGGTACCACTACAGGTACTACAGGTACTACTACCAGTAGAAGAACAAGCACAAGAACAAGTACGAGTATGAGTGCGACCACTGGAACTACGGCACCCACCACAGCGCCTACTGCTGCTCCCGCTAAACCTGCTGCTCCGGAGATTGATCGCATTTCCGGCAAATCTCGCTTTGAGACTGCTGCGGAAATATCTGCTTCCGCTTTTGAGAAGGCAGATATCGTTCTCATCGCAAGCGGTGAGGATTACGCTGATGCACTCGCTGGAGCTCCTCTGGCATATGCGCTCAATGCTCCTATTCTCCTTGTCAGCGGCGAGTCTGTAGATGCGGCAACTAAGGCGGAACTTTCAAGGCTGGGAGCTAAGAAGGTCTACATCCTTGGCGGTTCTGCTGCGGTCAGTGATTCTGTCCGCAACGAGCTGTCCGCGAATTACGAAGTTACCCGTGTGAGCGGCAAGACAAGATTCGAGACTTCTGTAGAGATTGGCAAGCTGGTCAGTGACAACAGAGGCGTTCCCGATGAAATCTTTGTTGCTTATGCTGCTAATTATCCCGATGCGTTGGCGATCAGTTCCATTGCGGCGATGAACGGCAGCCCAATCGTGTTTGCCGACGATAGCGGCAAGATTAACAGTGACATTGCCGAGTTTATGAAAAACAGCGGCTGTTCCAGAGTTACTGTGCTTGGTGGTACCGGTGTTATTCCAACGGCAACCGAGGATGCTGTCAAGGCGATCGGTATTTCCGATGTTAACCGCCTTGGCGGTGCTGATCGATATGCGACTATGCTGCTTGTGAACAATACTTATTCGGATCTGTTCACCGGTGACGGCGTATGCGTTGCAACCGGCGAAGATTATCCCGACGCATTGACCGGCGGCGTAGTAGCTGCTGCCAACAGAATGCCTATCGTTCTTGTACCCGCTTCTCTGAGCACCAACAGCAATATTGCCAAGTATGTTGCTGACAAGGATGTTGCGACCCTCATCGTATTCGGCGGCACAGGTGTTGTGTCCGCTGCGATAATTGGCATTCTGATGAAGTAAAGATCTGAATCTTTACACTGATTATTGTCCTTCGATACCGGCAGACTGCGGAATCACGCAGTCTGCCGGTGTAAGCGTTTGAAAAGCAAGCAAGGAAAGGAACGACGAATAATGAAAAAGCAATTTGTGGTTGGATATGTACACAAAGTGGTTTGTGCGTTTTTGACCTTTACACTGCTTCTTGGAACCGTTACTGTCGGAATGCCTGCGGATGGTGCGGGTGCTGCTATCGGGATTAATGCCTATGCCTCTCAGAAGGTGGAATCCGGTTCCGATATCGATTACGACGAATATACATCCGACTCCGATGTTTCCGGATCGGATTTTAATGGTGATAATGCATCAGATTCGGATGTCCCTGATTATAATGATGCGAATGTGATTGCCGGCGGCAAGTGCGGAAACGATCTTATGTGGCTTCTCACAGATGCAGGAGAACTCAGCATATCCGGCACCGGCGCCATGTATAATTGGAGCGAAGAAGAACCTGCACCGTGGAACGACTTCCTTTGGAATGAGTGGAGCGCGGATCCTGATACAGAAGATGTGCAGGTTCTGTCGGTTGATATTCACGGCGCGACTAATATTGGTAACAACGCGTTTGCTGATTGTCGTGATCTGAATCATGTCGAGATTTCAGATGGTCTGACATCGATTGGCAGCCATGCGTTCAGTAACTGCCGTAATCTGTCTGCCGTTGCAATTCCCGATAGCGTTACTTCGATAGGCGACTATGCGTTCAAAGAATGCAACGAACTGCACAGTGTAAACATTCCTGACGGGGTTGCTTCGATTGGCATAGGTGCGTTTTATGAATGTAACGAACTTCAGAGCGTAAACATTCCTTATGGAGTGAATTCGATCAGTGAGGGAATGTTCTTAGACTGTGATGCCCTGACGTCAATTACCATTCCCGACAGTGTAACATCGATTGGCAGCGAAGCGTTTGCATGGTGCGGTTCCATGCGTTCAATTACCATTCCCGACAGTGTAACATCGATTGGCAGCGAAGCGTTTGCATGGTGCGATCTGCTTGAAAAAGTATATTACGAAGGTTCTGGTTCCCAATGGACCAAGGTTAACTTAGGCAAAGAAAATCACTGGCTGATCGAAAAACTGATCATTGACGGTTCGGGTGTATACGCAACCGGCAAATGCGGTGATAATCTGAACTGGAGCCTCACAACAGACGGTGAATTGGTTATATCCGGTACCGGAGAAATGTACGATCTGGATGAAGATACTGTGCCTGCCTGGGATAACTACAGGTACAGGATTCGAACTGTTGTGATCGAAGGAGCATCTCATATCGGCAGCTATTCATTTCGTGATTGCGACAGATTGTTATCTGTCACTATTCCGGAAAGCGTAATATCTGTCGGAGATGATGTGTTCGGATGGTGTGATCCGGGCAGCGTGTTCTACAGTGGAAATGCTTCCGAATGGGCAATGGTAACGGTAGGAGAGGGAAACGATGAATTCCTTGAACGCCTGTTGTTCGATGGCTCCGGTGAGACAGGCAGCGGAAGTTGCGGCAATAATCTGACGTGGGTTCTTACCGATGATGGCAAGCTGACAATTTCCGGTACAGGCTCGATGGATGACTGGAATGTTGATGAGGGAGAGTGTTCGCCCTGGTATGATTATCAGTTGAAGATACATACAGTGAAAATCAGCGGAGCGACATCGATTGGCAGAGATGCATTTGTGGATTGCAGGAACATCGTGTCCATCGATGTTCCTGACAGCGTAAAATCTATTGGCGCTAATGCGTTCAGAGAATGCAACAGATTGGTGGACATCAGCATTCCTGACGGAGTAACTGAAATCAGTGACGGCGCGTTCCAAGGCTGCTGTTCCTTGGAGACAATCAGCATTCCCGATAGTGTGACAACAATCGGCACAGGTTCGTTCCAAGGCTGCAATATGCTGCAGTCAATCACCATCCCCGACAGTGTGACAACAATCGGCACAGGTTCGTTCCAAGACTGCAATATGCTGCAGTCAATCACTATACCCGGCAGTGTGACATCAATCGGTGCGGACGCGTTCAGAGAGTGCCACGGATTTACAAACATCAGCATTCCTGACGGAATAACTGAAATCAGTGACGGCACATTCTTCGGCTGCAATTATTTGCAGACAATCACCATTCCCGACAGTGTGACCTCAATTGGTAACGAAGCATTTACGTGGTGCTATACCATCGAGTCCATCGTAATTCCTGCCAGTGTTACTTTTATCGGAGACAGTGTTTTCGATGTGTGTGACAATCTGGAAACCATTTACTACGATGGCTCCGTTATTGATTGGAAAAAAGTTACTGTGGGCGATAATAACGAGTGGCTCACCGATCATCTCTGTTTCCTCAAGGATCTGACCGAAATCGCCAGCGGAGAATGCGGTTCTGATCTTTTCTGGAGTCTTACCGATGACGGCAGGCTGACCATCTACGGCGACGGTGTTATGGGTAAGTGGGAGTATGGCGAAGCTCCGTGGTACGATCTCAGATCGCAAATCAGAACGGTTGAAGTTGAGGGACCGACCGCTATCACAAATGATGTGTTCAATTCGTGCCCGAATCTTACCGATGTTATCATTCATGACGGTGTAAAGAGTATTTACGACCGCACATTTGCGCATTGTCATGAGTTAAGGAATATTTCGCTTCCCGGCAGCGTGATTTCTATTGGAGAGAGTGCGTTTTTTAATTGCTGGAATATCGAAAAAGTAATCTATTCCGGCTCTGCTTCCGATTGGGATAGCATAAAAATAAAAGATAATAATGAGAATCTCACCGACCACATTTTCTTTGACGGCTCCGCGGAGATAGCAAGCGGAAAATGCGGCAAGAATCTGAACTGGGTTCTCACCGATGACGGCAAGCTGACCGTTTCCGGCTCCGGCGCTATGTACGACTGGGATTCATCGGAAAACGCCCCGTGGAGTGAATACAGATCGAAAATTCTGAGCGCGGAAATCAGCGGAGCGACCAGCATCGGTTACAATGCGTTCTGCAACTGCGATTTGCTGGCTTCGGTCACTATTCCGGAAAGCGTAAGCGTGATTGGCGAAAGCGCGTTCTTTGGCTGCAGGTCGCTGATTTCGGTCGCTATTCCGGAAAGCGTAACCGTAATAGGTGATAGTGCGTTTAGCTTGTGCGAATCTCTGACATCGGTTAATATACCCAACGGCGTGTCTGCTATTGGACACGGAACGTTCAGTCAGTGTACCTCTCTTGTGACTGTTACTATCCCGGACGGCGTGACAGAGATTGGAAGGAATGCATTTTCTGGATGCGCTGCATTGAGCGATGTTACTATCCCGGACGGCGTGACAGTGATTGGAAACAATGCGTTTTCTGAATGCGCGTCGCTGACGACCGTAATCGTTCCGGACAGCATTACGATAGTAGATATTGGTGTGTTCAGCGGCTGTACGTCGTTGGCGTCTGTAACCATCCCGGGCGGTGTAAGCCGCATTTGGGATAATGCTTTCCTCGGCTGCAATGCTCTTGAAGATGTTTGGTTCCTTGGCACCGAAGCCAGATGGAATGAAATTGTTATCGGGGAAGGCAATTCAGCATTGGATAATGCGGAGATACATTCTGATCCCTCTGCGGGCAACAAATGCGGCAGGAATCTGACATGGGTTCTCGGCGATGACGGCAAGCTGACCATCACCGGCACCGGTGCCATGTATGAATGGAGTAATGGATACGCTGTTCCGTGGTACGATGATCGTATGAATATTCTGTCGGTGGAGATTGACGGTGCTGATTCGATCGGTGACTGGGCATTCTATGAGTGCGAAAGTCTGAAAACAGTTACCATTCCCGAAAGTGTAACGGCGATTGGCGACTATGCTTTCGATTGGTGCAGAAGCCTGCAGTCCATCGTTATTCCTGATGGCGTCACAACAATCGGGGAATACGCGTTCTGTGATTGTGGAAGTCTGAAAACAGTTACCATTCCCGACAGCGTAACAGCGATTGGCGACTATGCTTTCGGATCTTGTTGGCAGCTGGAAGATGCGATCTACGAAGGTTTAGCTTCTGACTGGTGCAAGGTTTCGGTGGGGATCGGGAACAGTGAGCTCATCGATCGTCTCACAGTAAACGGTTCCGGTGTGTTTGCTGCGGGAAAATGCGGCGATGATCTCAACTGGACACTTACAGTGGACGGAGAACTGACCATCACCGGCACCGGCGCGATGCATAATTGGAGCCATGATTCCTCAGATAATCCCGCACCGTGGAGCAACTACAGAAACAGAATTAAGTCTGTGGAAATCGGCAATGTAACTTCCATTGGCGATTATGCGTTCAGTGGCCTGAGATCGCTGACAACAATCACTATCCCCGATAGTGTGAAAACTATTGGCGATAGCGCGTTTTCTGAATGTTCTTTGACCGCTGTAAATATTCCGGACAGCGTAACAACCATTGGAAGCTGCGCGTTTGAACGCTGCTACGATATGAAGACAGTCACAATTCCGAACAGTGTTACTTCGATTGGCGATAGAGCTTTCTATGAAAGTTACTATATTGAAAACGCTTACTATCTCGGCTCGTCGTCCGACTGGAATAAGGTGAGTGTTGGAGATAAAAACTACTGGCTGATCGATAATCTGTTCTTTGATGGTTCCGGAGAACTTGCTTCCGGTGAGTGCGGTGAAGGACTGACATGGATTCTCACAGACGACGGCAAGCTGACCGTTTCCGGTGCCGGAGAAATGTATGACTGGGACGAAGCTGCTTCTGCTCCGTGGGCTGATTACAAATCTAAGTGGATTACAAAAGTTGTTATCAGCGCGGATGTGACTCATGTTGGCGCGTGGTCTTTTGCGAACTGCCGCAATCTTGGAGATGTTGAGTTTGAGAGCCCTTCAAGGCTTGTGTCCGTAGGTGATTATGCATTTGCGTACTCTGGAGTTAAGAACATTGAGCTGCCCGATACGGTGAAGCGCATAGGCGAATATGCGTTCAGCGGCGGAGAGTTTACGGAATTTGTTCTGCCCGAATCCCTTGTATATATGGGAAAATACGCGTTCGTTGCATGCCATAACCTTGCGGAAATTACCGTTCCCGGCACTCTGAAGGTTCTGCCGGTTGGTGCGTTCTCAGACTGCAGCGGTCTTAGCAGGGTGATCCTCCCCGAAACCATGACTTACATCGGCAGCCATGCTTTCGAGAACAGCGGAATCATAGAGATAACGATTCCCGAGGGCATAACCCGCGTCGAAGGCCATTTGTTCAGCAGCTGCAGCAAACTGGAGAATGTTGTGATTCCAGAAACCGTAAAGCGTATCGGAATCTATGCGTTCCAGAATTGCGCAATGACTTCGATCAGCATTCCCGCGTCGGTGACCGAGATCGGAGACGGTGCGTTCCATCGCTGTGACCAACTGCAGGACATTTACTACATGAGCACCGAAACCGACTGGCAGAATGTTGAGATCGGTGACGAGAACGATGCCATCCATCTTGGCAATTTCCATTCTCTCCGGCTGCTCAGTGAGCCCAACACCGGCATCGCTGCGTCCACCATCGCTCAGCGTGAGCTGAAGATGGAAGTGCGCCCTCTCGATCCGGAGAACGCCGCAGATGCAAAAGTGTTTGAGGCGGCTAACAGATTCGGACGCTGCCTTGCTATCTTCGATATCGTTCTTAAGAACGGAAATGTTGAAGTGCAGCCCGAATACCCCGTAACCATTTCTATTCCAATTCCGGAGGATTCTGAAGGGGCTTACGAAGTCTGGCACATTGCGGATGACGGCTCGGCTCAGAAAATGGTATCAATGGTTTCCGGCGATGTTATTCTTTTCAATACCGACCATTTCAGCTACTATGCGGTCGTTCAGCTCGGCTCAAGACTTTCCGGCGACGTCAACGGTGACGGCAAGGTCAATATGCTCGATTCCACCATCCTGCGACGTTATCTTGCGGGCTGGGAGAATGTGAACATAAACGCTTCCAACGCTGATGTCAGCGGTGACGGCAAGGTCAATATGCTCGATTCTACCATCCTGCGCCGCTACCTCGCAAACTGGGATGGCGTAGTGCTGAAATAATTGATTAATTACTCAAAATCAGCAGCCCCCGACTCCGGGCAGATTGCCGGAGCCGGGGGCTGCTTTATCTGTTTCGGATTATCCTGCGGTAAGGTCACCGTCACCGCTGATGGGGATCACTTCGCCCAGATATGTAGGTTTTGGCTGGAATATGCAATAGATGAAATCCTTGCCGCGGGCGAGCAGTTCGCGGGCGTCCATCCACTCCTGTCCATAATAATCCCTTTTGTCACAGGCGACACCGTACGCCTCGAGCCCGAGAGAACGTGCGTTGTAAACAGCACGATACAGATGATACTCCTGAGTGACAATAATGATGCTGTCAACATCGAATACGTCCCGTGCTCTGTACATGCTTTCATAGGTGGAAAAACCTGCGTGATCCATGAACACATCCGAAGAGGAAATGCCGCGGTCGGTAGCGTAGGTTTTCATGGCGTTGACCTCGTCGTAGGTCACTCTGCCGTGATCGCCGCTCATAAGCAGTTTGGGTGCCGCGTCTGCTTTGTACAGGTCAACGCCGCAGCCCAGCCGGTCACGGAGCAGAAGTTTGGGATTGCCGTTGTCATCCACGCCGCAACCCAGTACCATTATACAGTCTGCTTCCACCGGAAGTTCGGCACCGGCGAGTATTGCATTCCGGTCAAGGATATAAGGCGCCGCGGAAGATTTTACGTGACCGTTGACGGCAACTACAGCAATCAGACCGGCTGCACAGACAGCGGCGAATATACAGAGTGCGAGCGTGAGTTTTCGCGTCAGCAGACGGTGGTTTTCTTTTTTGACAGGCATTTAGCGCTTCCTCCTTTGTGTAAAAGGAATATACTACCAAAAGATTTACAGGCTGTTACCTTGCGGATAACAGCCTGTAAACATATATTGGATAAATTGTAAACAGCAAACCGTGTTATTCGGCACTCTGTCCTTTGTCGCGCTTCTTTGAGCGCACCATCTTGAAAAGCTCCTCGGCGGCAAGACGGGTCTTGGCAACCACATCGCTGCAGCCCTTCGGGAAGCAATAATAGAGTGCGTCACTGTTGCCGATGCAGATTACATCGCCGATCTCGTACCAGTAATAGTCGGAATAAAGGCCGTAGCAGGATTGAGGCTTCTGGCTGTAATTAAGTTTACCGTCACAGCCGGTGAGACGGAACCCTTCAAGGTCGTGGTGCAGCCGGCCTTCGCCCACCATATAGATATGCCTGAAGTCCACCATCATGCCGATCTCAACCGGAATGTCCAGGAGATAACTTCCGTTTTCCAGTTCCTGCCGGACCTGATCACGCTCCCAGCGGTACCAGTCGGGTATGTGGGGGAATTCTGTTTCTCCGGACTGAGCCTCGAGCTGTCCCAGAGTGGTTAGTTCGTACTGCTTGCCGCATGAGTGACAGGTCAGCGTTGTACCCTTGCCCTCCATCTGTCCCTCAACACCGCAGGCGGCGCATTTGTACAGTATGCGATTTAGCCCGTCGGCACGGAAGCTTTCCTTGATTTCGATGCCGTTGTCGCGCTGCCATGCAAAATTGTCAAAGGAGAAAGCCTCGTCGAGAATATCGTCCAGCTCATTGACGCTCTTTTCTTTGATCTCACCGGCGGTCAGAAGTCCGCGCACCTCAGCGGTGACCCTGACCTTGCGCTTCTGGAGACAGTTGTACAGCGGATCACGGGCAAAGGCGCCGTAAGTGGTGATGGACACCACCGGAACGTTCAGACGCTTGAGCAGAATACCCATGCGGCGGGGCAGTGGAGTGGCGCAGCCGTCAAAACTGTAGCTTGCTTCGGGATAGAGCAGCACGCTGGTGTTAAGCTTGTTGAGAGCGTAACGCATATCGCTGATGAGCATGGGATCGGTAACAAACTTCTGGGTGGGTATGCATCCGATGGAGCGCATCAACCCTTCCTTGCCCACAAAACCGTCGGATGTACACACGATACAGAAAGGCTTCGGGAGGACCTTGTGGGCGATCTCAAGGTCAATGAAGCTGGAGTGATTCATAACCACCAGCCACGGACCTTTGCCCATTTCATCCATTCTGACCCTGTTGTATTTGAAATGCACTCCGGCGAGGTCAAAGGCACTGAATATACGGATTGCGCTGCGCAGGAAAAAATTCGGACGTCTGGGATTGCGATGCTTCGGGCGCTTGCGGGCAAGCACCTTATCGTAAGACATTTTTTTCGTGGATATCTTCATAATGAATGATCTCCTTCGGAGATGGGAACATACAGAAAACGTGTTCCCACCGGTCTTTTCATCATTGTGAAGATATTATATCACAGTGCAGCGGAAAATCAAAGAAGTAATGATGGAGCAGCTGTCACTTTCTGACAGACAGAGCACGGATGGCGTTGAGCACCGCGATTATCATCACGCCAACGTCAGCGAAGATTGCCATCCACATTCCCGTGATGCCCAGTGCTCCCAGCGCCAGACAGACAAGCTTGACACCCAGAGCGAATATTATGTTCTGATGGACGATGGACATACATCTGCGGGAGTGGCGAATGGCAGCGGCAACTTTGCGGGGATCGTCGTCCATCAGCACCACGTCTGCGGCTTCGATGGCGGCGTCCGAACCCAGCGCGCCCATTGCTATGCCTATATCAGCACGGGCGAGTACCGGCGCGTCGTTGATGCCGTCGCCCACAAACACAAGGGTTGTGTTGTCCTTTTTTCTCTGAAGCAATTCCTCAACCTTTTCCACCTTGTCACCGGGGAGGAGCTGGCTGGCAGCTTCATTGATGCCCAGTTCGCCTGCGACCTGCTGCGCGGAACTGTCCGAATCGCCGGTGAGCATGACCGTTCTGGATACGCCTGCGGACTTCAGCGCCTCAACTGCGGTGGCTGCTCCGGGCTTGACGCGGTCGGAAATGAGAATGTGACCTGAATATATGCCATCTATTGCGATGTGCACAACTGTACCGGCACTGCCGCAGGGGCTGCAGTCGATACCAAGGCGATCCATGAGCCTTCTGTTTCCTGCGGCAACGATTTTACCGTCGACGACAGCGGTTACGCCCTGGCCGCTTATCTCACGGATATCCGTTGAACGGCTAATGTCAGGCTGCCTGCCGTAGGCACGCAGAATACTTTTTGCGATGGGGTGGGAACTGCTGCTTTCGGCATGGGCGGCGTAGTAAAGCAGCGTTTCGTTGTCAACGGTGTTGTGATGGATTCCTGCAACCTCAAAGCTGCCCTCGGTGAGAGTGCCTGTTTTGTCAAAAACCGCGATATCGGTTTTTGACAGGGCTTCCAGATAATTCGAGCCCTTGACCAGGATACCTGCCCGTCCTGCACCTCCGATAGAGGCAAAGAAGGTCAGCGGGATGCTGATGACCAGCGCGCAGGGACAGCTTATCACGAGGAATGTGAGGGCGCGGTAGATCCAGTCGCCCCACATGGGCTGCAGCCCCAGAGCGGCTGAACGCACAATGGGCGGAACTACCGCAAGTGCCAGTGCGCCGAGGCAGACTGCGGGAGTGTACACCCGCGCGAAACGGGTTATGAATGCTTCTGACTGAGATTTGCGGGAGCCGGCGTTTTCCACCAGATCAAGTATCGTTGAAGCGGTGGACTGCCCGAATTCACGGGTGGTGCGAATGCGCAGAACGCCGGTCAGGTTGATGGAACCGCTGAGTACCTCGCTGCCGCTTTTTGCAGAACGGGGAAGGCTTTCGCCGGTGAGCGCGGAGGTATCAAGAGAGGATTCGCCTTCCGTGACAATGCCGTCAATGGGAATCTTTTCACCCGGTCGGACAACGATAATCGAATCGACGCTGACCTCCGACGGATCGACTTGTATGATCTGTCCTTCAGATTCCATGTTTGCATAATCGGGGCGGATATCCATCAGCTGTGATATACTGCGGCGGCTTTTACCCACGGCGCAGCTCTGGAACAGCTCGCCGATCTGATAAAACAGCATGACGGCAACGGCTTCCACATAATCGCCGTTTCCTGTGACTGCGATTATGATCGCGCCAACGGTGGCGACGGCCATAAGGAAGTTTTCGTCAAAGACCTGACGATTGAAAATGCCGGTGACAGCTTTGCACAGAATATCCCATCCGATGATGAGATAGGGGACAAGATACAGCGCCAGCCGCAGATAACCGCTGACGGGAACGAAATGCAGTGCGATCATCAGAACGACGGTGATTATGATGCGCAAAAGCATCTTTTTCTGCTTTCGGTTCATAATGACATCTCCTTATGTATCAAGGTTGGGGATCAGAAGAATATCTCGCAGTCGCGTTCCACACGCCGGCAACTTTTGAGCGCCTGCTTCATCACGGAAGCTTCGTTCTGTCCGTCTTCTATATCTACGGTGAGTTTCTGGGCGATGAAGTTGATTACAGCGTCAGATATTCCCGGGACCCGCCGGAGAACTTCCTCCATCTTGAGGGCACAGTTGGCGCAGTCGACTTCTATACGGTAGGTCTTTTTCATAATCGTAAGCTCCTTTAGCACTATTCTTTAACGATTAAGCAATCGTTTAATCGAATTATAACTTCCGTGCCGCTCTTTGTCAATAGGGCGGAGGGAATTTTTGTTAGCACGCAGTTCTTCCGGCGATGATATATGCACTTTATTTGTTGTTGCTAAACTATGAACAGAGTGATATAATATCAATGTATATTGGGATAATGACAATCATCTGCTGACAAGGAGAATTTGTAATACATGAACACCAGATCTGCTTTTGTGGCAATCGTAGGACGCCCTAACGTGGGTAAATCCTCCATACTCAACCGTCTGCTGGGACAGAAGGTAGCTATCGTTTCGCCCAGACCCCAGACCACCCGCACACGCATTATGGGTGTACTCACTCAGGACGAAACCCAGCTTGTGTTCACCGATACTCCCGGTATGCACAAGCCTCGCACCAAGCTGGGGGATTTCATGGTGCATGAGATCGGCGACAGCATCGGCGGCGTGGACATGGCGGTTCTGGTGGTTGAGGAAAAGGGCGACATCGGACCTTCCGAGGAATCTCTGCTGGAACAGATCAGAAAGATCGATCTGCCTGCAGTGCTGGTCATCAACAAGATCGACCGTCTTTCCGATAAAACCAAGCTTGCCGAGGTCATCGCCCGGTTGAGCGGACTTTATGACTTCTCCGCCATCGTTCCGGTCAGCGCGGCTACCGGTGACGGTCTTGATATACTGCGCAGCGAGCTGTGCGGACTTGCCGAGCCGGGTCCTCACTTCTTTCCTGATGATACACTTACCGATCAGCCCGAGCGCACCATCGCCTCGGAAATCATTCGCGAAAGCGCCCTTAAGCTGCTTACCGACGAGGTACCTCACGGCATCGCGGTGGACATCGAATCTATGAAGGAGCGGCCAAAGGGAGATATGATCGACCTTACCGCTACCGTCTACTGCGAAAAGGAAAGCCACAAGGGAATAATCATCGGCAAGCAGGGTGCCATGCTCAAGCGTATCGGTACCAGCGCGCGAGGTGAGCTGGAGCGTGTGTTTGACGTGAAGTTCAACCTGCAGCTCTGGGTCAAGGTGCGCGATGACTGGCGCAACCGTGACGGTCTGCTCAGAAGCTTCGGCTTCAAGGCTCAGGACTGATATGAACCTGACGGTGGACGCTCTCGTTCTGCGCACGCAGAATTACCGTGAGAGCGACAGGTTGTGCACGCTGCTCACGCGCACTCACGGCATCGTTTATGCCTACGCCCGCGGCGCGCGCAATCTGAAGAATAAAAATTTCGCCTCAACCCAGCAGCTGTCCTATGCCCGGTTTACGCTGTTTAGCAGCCGTGACAGATTCATAATCGACGAGACACATCTTGAACACATCTTTACGGCGGTGCTTTCCGAACTGGAACGGCTTTCTCTGGCTCAGTACCTGTGCGAGCTTGCGGAGGAGATGACACCGCCGGAGATGAACGAACCGTATCTGCTGCTCATGCTTCGCGCGCTGCATAATCTTTCCAACCGCAGTCGTCCGGTGGCGCTTATAAAGGCGGCTACTGAAATGCGGCTGATGTCCATGTCCGGCTTCATGCCCGATCTGGTCATGTGTTCCGAATGCGGCGAATACGAAACGGAAAAGATGTTCTTTATGCCCGGCAAGGGAACAATCCGCTGCGAAAAATGCGGTCCGGACGGCGTCTGCCTGCCGGTCAGCCGCGGCGCGGTCACTGCCATGCGCCACTGCTGCTATACCGACCTTAACAAAACCTTTGCCTTTGAACTCAGCGAACCAAGTCTTTCCCAGTTCGGCGCGGCATGTGAGAGCTATCTCAAAAACCGGCTTGAACGCAGCTTTACCACGCTGGACTTCTATAACTCGCTGATGAGCGCCGGCAGTCCGGCAACACAGACAATACAGACAACAGAGGAAAAAGAACAGAAAAATGATGGATAAATATCTGCGGACACTTGAGCTTGACAAGGTGCTTGAGATGCTCGCCAATGTATGCTCCTGCAAGGATACGCAGCAGCGTGCCCGTGAACTGGAGCCTGCCACTGAGCCTGATGAGGTGCGCGCCCGACTTGCAGAAAGCTGGGACGCACATTCACTCATCGGACGCTTCGGTACACCGCGTTTCGGCGGTATTCAGAATACATCAAACTCCCTGCGCCGGGCTCAGGCAGGCGGTGTACTCACCATGCTTGAACTGCTGCGCATTGCCGAGGTGCTGCGCATAATCCGCTCTCTCAGAGAGTGGCGCGGCAACTGCGAGGGAACGGTAACCAGCTTCGATGGTCTGTTCATGATGCTGCAGACCGACCGTTCTCTCGAAGAACGCATTACCACCTCGATCATCAATGAAGACGAGATGAGCGATCAGGCGTCTCACGAGCTTGCCGACATACGCCGCAAGCTTCGCGCCGCTCAGAGCCGTGTGCGTGAGCAGCTTGACCGTTTTATCCGTTCGGCTGAGAATCAGAAATACATGCAGGACGCGCTGGTCACTATCCGTTCCGGACGCTTTGTGGTGCCGGTCAAGGCTGAGTGCCGCGGCAATGTCCCCGGACTGGTGCATGATTCCTCCTCCTCCGGCGCGACGGTGTTTGTTGAGCCTATGGCGGTGGTGGAGGCCAACAACGAGATACGCCTGCTGGAGGGCAAGGAGGCCGAGGAGATTGAGCGCATTCTTGCCGAACTGTCCGCCGAGTGCGGCGACCGTGCCGATGCCATCTGCGCAAGCTATGAAGCGCTGATACAGCTGGATCTTATCTTTGCCAAGGCGCAGCTGGGCTACAATATGCGAGCCTGTCTGCCCGAGGTCAGCGACAGCGGTGTGCTGCGATTTAACAAAGCCCGCCACCCGCTCATTCCGAAGGAAAAGGTCGTTGCCACCGATATCCGTCTGGGTGATGATTTTGACACCCTTATGATTACCGGTCCCAACACAGGCGGCAAGACAGTTAGCATCAAGACCATCGGTCTGCTCACAGCCATGGCAGGCTGCGGTCTGCTGCTTCCGGTCAGCGACGAGAGCATAGTTCCGGTTTTTGAGAGAATACTTGTTGATATTGGAGACGAGCAGTCCATCGAGCAATCTCTTTCCACCTTCTCGTCCCATATGAAGAATATCGTCAATATCATTGACAAGGCGGATGAGCATTCGCTGGTGCTGCTGGACGAGCTGGGTGCCGGCACTGACCCCATCGAGGGCGCGGCTCTGGCAATGTCAATAATCGAACGTCTGCGCGCTGCCGGCGCAAAGCTGGCGGCTACTACCCACTATGCGGAGCTTAAGACCTATGCCATCAGCACTCCGGGCGTCAAGAACGCCTGCTGTGAATTTGTCGTGGCGACGCTGCGCCCGACCTACAAACTGCTCATCGGTCTTCCCGGACGCTCCAACGCCTTTGCCATAAGCGAGCATCTTGGTATTCCCGCGGATGTGGTTGAGCGTGCCCGTGAGCTTGTTTCCAGCGAATCCACCCAGTTTGAGGAGGTCGTGGAAAGCCTGCAGGTTACCCACAAATCCCTCGAGGCGGAGAAGGAAGCGGCACACCGTCTGCGAATTGAAGCGCAACAGGCTACCGCGACCGCCGAAAAACAGAAGCAGTCCATCGAGCGCGAACGTGAAAAGATGCTGGCTCAGGCGCGCAGCGAGGCAGCGGATATCGTCTCAAAGGCAAGGGCGCAGTCCTACGCTTTGCTGGACGAGATGCAGAAGCTGAAAAAGGAAATGACCGCTCTCAATGCATCCGAGCTTGAATCCAGAGCAAAATCGCAGATGAGAGCCCGCATGAGAGAACTGGAGGATTCTGCAGATCCCATCGTTCAGCGCAATCAGGAGGATTATGTGCTGCCTCGTCCGCTTAAGGTGGGAGACAACGTGCTTATTGCCGACATCGACAAAAAGGCGGTTGTCACCAAAACTGTGGATTCGCAGGGGCTTGTGGAGGTACAGGCAGGTATCCTCAAAACCAGAGTCAGACTGGATAATCTGCGCCTGCTTGATAAAGGCAGCGTTACCTTCAACAACAAGCCGGCATACAACAAGAAGCGCTCCACCACCACATCGGTGCAGCAGACGGCTCAGACCGAGGTTGACGTGCGCGGAACCACCGTTGACGAGGCGATTATTGAAGTGGATAAGGTGATCGACATGGCCATCATGCGCGGTCTTAACGAGATCCGTGTTATCCACGGCAAGGGAACAGGTGCGCTGCGTGCCGGTCTTCATCAGCACTTCAAGCGCCATCCCAGCATAAAGAGCTTCCGCCTCGGCGTTTATGGCGAGGGTGAGAGCGGTGTTACCATAGTAGAGGTAAAATAACATTGAATCGCGGCAGCCGGAGAGTATCCGGCGCTGACAATAAAACTGAAAAGGAGAATAAAAAATGAATCAGGAATTTCAGAATGAGATCGCTGTAGCAGAGGAAAATGCTGTTGCGGAGATGGAAGAAAAGGCAGAAGAAACCATCGAAGCTGCCGGCAGCAACGAGCCGGAAACTCCGAAGAAGAAATCCAAGGCCGGTAAGGTCGTTCTTGGCGTAGTTCTCGGAATCGTAGCGCTTGTGCTGGTTCTGGCGATTGCCGTTGGTATCTTTGCTGTGGTCATGGTCAACAAGGCTACCGCGGAGACCGAACTGCCCCAGAAGGTAGAAGCCTCCAGCATGGCTGACTTTGGCGTCAGAACCATCAAGAACCTCTTTGCAAAGGAAGGCATAGTTCTGGAGAACGGCGACATGCAGATGCTCATGGACAAGGTTCTGGAAACCGTTTCCCAGTCCATGGAGGGCACTCCCGTCGAGATCAGAGACCTCTACTGCGTCCTTGATGGCGAGCAGGGCACCATCTGCGGCAAGGCCTACGTTTCCGAGGTTGAGGTCAAGGGAGTCAAGATCAAGATCGACAAGGAGCTGTCTTTCAGCGCCACGTTCAATGTTTACTATGAGCAGGAGAGCATCGCAGCCCACATTACCGAGCTCAAGTGCGGTGAGCTGGTTATTCCTCTGAAGCTCATTTCCGGCTTCATTTCCAACGTTCAGCTTCCCGAGGGTCTGTCCATCGACGGCGATGTCATTTACTACAACGTCAGCGGTCTTGATGCCATGGTTGACGACATGCTCAAGCAGAACACCGAGGAAGATTCCCTCGGCGGTCTGTTCATGGGGCTGCTCGCCAAGGAGACCGATCTCAAGATCACCGGTGCTGAAATTACCGACGGCAAGCTGGTCATCGACGGCAGCATCTTCTGATAGTACATTCCGGTAGAATCATCGATATCATAAAAGAAGCCCCGCGGCATACCGCCGCGGGGCTTTTGCTGTAAGCTGTGTTATGCGCGCTCAATGATGGAAACAAGGCGGGTAACAGCATCTTCGATCAGTGCGCCCGCAGAATCAATGCTGACACCGGCAACGATGTTTTCGCAGCGGTTCATGGGGATGAGTATCCGGACGGCATCGGACTGAGCCACCGCCAGCGCCATTTCGGGCGTGACTTCGCCGATGAGCGAATCGGCGATGACGATGCCGATGGGACCTACGATTACATCGGCTCTGCGGCATGCGACTTTAACTGCGTTTTCTCCTGTGGCGGCCTCGTGGGCACCTCCTTTGAGCATGGACGCGGTGGCGGCGCTGTTGGTGCCTACCGCGGTGATGCTGTGTCCCGGGCAGCGCTCGAGTATTGCTTCAATGAGCTGACGGCCTATCCTGCCGCCCTGTCCGTCAATTACCAGAATTTTCATATCATTCTCCTTTGGAGGAAGCTAAATGTTTATTTGCTCCATAACCTGACCGATACGTCCGTTTATGACCAGATTGGCTTTGCTGTCATATAGGGTTGGCTCAAGATTTATCATAACGAGCCTGCTGCCGCTGTAGTAATTGACAAAACCCGCGGCAGGGTAAACCGCAAGGGAAGTGCCGCCGATAATAAGCATATCGGCGCGGTTGATGGCAGACACCGCTCCGCTGATTACGTCGCCGTCAAGTGATTCCTCATAGAGAACCACATCGGGCTTGACGATGCCTCCGCATTCGCAGCGTGGCACTCCGCTGCTCTGCTGAATGAACCCGGCGGTAAACGAAGCTCCGCATTTCATGCAGTAATTGCGATGGACAGAACCGTGCAGCTCGCAGACGGTTCTGCTGCCCGCCTGCTGATGCAGTCCGTCTATATTCTGTGTGACAACCGCGGAAAGCTTTCCGGCCTGCTCAAGTTCTGCAAGCTTAAGGTGGGCAGCGTTTGGCTTTGCGGTCAGACAGAGCATTTTTGCGCGGTAAAAATCGAAAAACTCTTCGGGGTGAGAATCGAAGAAACTGCGGCTCAGCATGACCTCGGGCGGATAGCGGAACTTCTGGTTGTACAGTCCGTCCACGCTGCGGTAATCGGGTATGCCGCTTTCGGTTGATACGCCTGCACCACCGAAAAACACAATGGAGCTGCTTTCGGAGATCATGCGATTGAGGGTGCCGAGATTGTTCATATTATACCTCCGTGTCCGGTATCTTTAACCGTTGTCCGCGATGCTGTTCCAGTTGTATTCGATGCTGCCGTAAACCATCTCGATCTGACATTCCGTGTGATACGGCTTGCGGTCGGACCATATCTCGCAGTTATACAGCACGGTGAAGGGAGTGGTATATTCCGTGATGAATTCAAGCTGCCATTTTCCGCTGTTTATTCTGTCCGCAAGCGTCTTCAGGGGAATGCTTTTTCTGACAGTCAGCAGATGCCTCCGGAAGAAACGCAGTTCACGGAAAAAATATACGCTTTCAAGATCATAATTGTTGACAACGATCGAAGCTTTATCGGATTTTCGCGGCTGATTGTGAGGGTTGTGTTCATTGTCCGCAAGAACAAGAAACCCGTCCTCCAGAACAAACTCAAGGCGGCTGCCACTGACGTCAAGGCCGGTTGCACGGCAATCGTGCAGGCTGATGCCGGAGGTTTGGGTGTGCTGCCAGCTCATTTGTCAAACTCCTTTGTGCGGTCAGATTGCTGCTTAGATTCTAACACGAAAGCGCTGTCCGATCAATACAAAAAGAAACCACCTCTGCCCAAAGGCAAAGGTGGTTTTGGCTGGGGTAGAAGGATTCGAACCTTCGGATGACGGAGTCAGAGTCCGTTGCCTTACCGCTTGGCGACACCCCAATGTTGTGCTGTTTTCCAACGAGCATTATTTATTATAATCACCTTGATGGAAAAGTCAAGAGCTTTTTCAAAAAAATGATAAAATATTTTGCTGCGATGTGAGCACAATGTCAGGAGATGCTTCGTGGCAGAGACTACATCAGACGCAGTCCTTTTGGATAGCGGTTTTTCAGCACACCTCCGGAAGCCTTGCCGAAGCCGGTAATAATGCCGGAACACAGCACTGCGGTATATCCCCGCAGGTCATCGGGGACATCAATCTGCTCTCCGTGGAGGAAGCGATCAAGTTCCCTGCTGTCGGCACTGAGTTCAATGCGGCTGCGGCAGGAGTCTGGATCGGCAGCCATGAATAAAGCGTGGTGGGGTTCGATCCGTTTCTTTTCCGATGTGCCTGCCAGTACTCCGGCGCGTACTACCGGCAATCCGCTCAGCAGTTCGATGGGGCAGGGGAGGATATAGTGAGAATCACCCTGCTGGTGGAGCCAGCCATTGAGCGGTGTGTCAAAGCAGCTTTCAAGCAGATCCGCGGCAGGACCGGAATGAGGCTGACTGTTGATGAATTCATCATCGTGGGGCTGCAGGGTGCCGGATCTTCTCATGCGCGCCACAAAATGTCCCTCGCCGCCGTCAGAGGGACATATGCGTCGGGTAAGTGTGATGGCGTCAGGAACAGTGATGCCGCTGATGTCGTGACCGTGGGCTTCCGCAAAGGATTTCAGCCTGCCTGCATCCAGACCGGGACGGCCGAAGTCCGCGTCGATGGCTTCAATGTAAAAATCTTCATGTTCGCTGAGGAAAGCGGCAACGGTCAGCTCGTTTTCCTCCGGGGCAAAGGTGCAGGTGGAGTAAACCAGAACGCCGCCCTCGGCAACGCACTGCGCAGCGCTGTCGAGTATTCCGCGCTGACGGGCTGCGCAGGTACGCACGTGTTCGGGGGACCATTCGGTCACAGCGGCTTCTTCGCGGCGGAACATACCCTCACCGGAGCAGGGCGCGTCCACCAGTACGCGGTCAAACCAGCCGGGGAAACGCTGAGCAATCGCGTCGGGATGAAGTGATGTCACTACAGCGTTGGAAATGCCCATGCGCTCGATGTTTGAAACGAGAATATTGGCTCTTGAGCGAACGTATTCGTTGGCAAAGAGGATGCCGCTGAGATTGAGCAGCGCGGCAATCTGTGTTGATTTTCCGCCGGGAGCGGCGCACATGTCAAGAATACGCTCGCCCGGCTGAGGATCAAGAGCCGTGACTGCCGACATGGCAGAAGGCTCCTGCATATATATTGCGCCCGCGTGATGCCAGGGAGATTTTCCCGGGCGCTGTGCATCGTTTGTCAGACGATATCCAAGCGGAGAGAAAGGCACAGGCTCAATATCAAAACCTGTTTCCGCAATGCGTTCCGGGGGCATTTTCAGCGGGTTTATGCGCAGTCCTCTGCCATGGGGGCGTTCGTACCATTCGCGCACCTCTTCAGGAGAGGGGTATATCAGTTTCATTCGATCAAGAAAAAGCGGGGAAGGAAGCAAATTTACCACTCCGGAAATCAGTTTGGCTGCCGCTGAATAACGGCAGAAAGATAGGGTATGATATATCACGAAAGGGGTGATTATCAATGAATCAGAACAATCAGAACAATCAGAACAGAAACAACCAGAACCAGCAGAACAACAATCAGCAGAAGAACCAGAACAGAAACGACCAGAACAGCAATCAGAACAGAAGCGAGCACAACAGCCGATAACTGTTTCAGCGATTCTCGAAACGGCTGAGGTCGTTTCAGGTGGTACTTTTCAGGCGCCGGAGCGTATGCTGTCCGGCGCCTGTGGTTTTTACATATCGTTTTTCAGCGCAGCAGGACATCTGCCCATGAAATCATAAATGTCATTGAATACCTGCTCACGGTCGGTCTCGTTGAGAACCTCGTGGCGGTCATCAGCGTACAGCCTGACTTCAACTGCGGTCATGCCAGCGTCACGGAACATCTGCGCGGCCTTTTCAACACCCTTGCCGTTTTCGCCAACGGGATCGTTCTGTCCGGAAATAAACAGGCAGGGGATATACTTAGGCATCTTTGACAGATTCGATGCTTTGCCGATATATTTAAGACCGGTAAAAAGGTCACTGAATGCTCTGGTTGTAAAGCAGAAGCCGCATCTTGGGTCGGCGATATATCTGTCGATATTTTCTTCGTTTTTTGACAGCCAGTCGTATTCGGTGCGTCCCGGCTCAAAGGACTTGTTGTAGCCGCCGAAACTGAGTGAGTTGATGAAAGCACTGCGGTGGCGTTTTCCGCGGAACAGCGCGATGATACCGGCGATGCACTTGCCGGCGGTCATCAGGGCGGCAGGCTGATTGCCTGTGCCGGAGATGATGACGCCCGCGAGGCCTTCCGCGTCCGGAGTGGTCAGGTAAGTGCGGGTGAGGAATGATCCCATGGAATGTCCCAGAATGAAGTGGGGCAGACCGGGGAACATTTTCTGCGCCTCAAGCCGGACGTTGTGTATGTCGCCTGTCATATGAGCCCAGCCGTTCTTTGAGGCGGTGAAGCCGAGATCATCCTCACCTGAGGCGGTCAGACCGTGACCGAGATGGCTGTGACCGATGACGGCCACATTGCGCTCGCACATCCAGCGGGCGAACTCATCGTATCTGGCGATATGCTCTGCCATGCCGTGAACGATCTGCAGAACGGCGACGGGTTCTTCCGGCTGCCATACAAGCAGATGAAGCTGCTGACCGGTCAGAGAAGATGGGATTCGTTTCATTTCAAGGTTATACATGATAGAACCTCCAAACAATCAATTCCAGTTGCTTTTATGTCCGGATATATTGTATAATAATCGCCGTAGGATGTCAATCACGCGGTCTGCAGAGCCGGTCATACGGAATTAATCCGTGACGGACGGCAATTCATGTGACAGAGATGTTGATTGCATCCGTAGTTTCGACAAATTTTGACAAGAAAACTGGTGCAAAGTGACAATCTGCGTAATATTGACAATATATTATCAATATTACAGTAGCTTTTCCGATTCAGTTATGATATAATTCGTATGTTTAGGTGGTTAAGTCCGCCTGAAATAGTATATCGCGCGTTTGCGCAAGCGAACGCAAGGAATATCACAAGGAGGCAAAACAATGCGCAAGAGTATCAGCAAGATTCCGTTCAACGGAACGGAGGAGCAGAAGGCTAAACTGATGGCGGTCATTGAGGAGAACAAGGATGTCCCCGGCGCCGTCATGCCCGTGCTTCAGGCTGCTCAGGAGATCTACGGCTATCTGCCCTACGAGGTACAGCTGATGATCGCCGAGGGTCTGGAGGTTCCCATGGAGGAGGTATACGGTGTAGCCACCTTCTACTCCCAGTTTGCTCTTTCTCCCAAGGGTAAGTATCACATCTCTGTCTGCCTGGGCACCGCCTGCTATGTTAAGGGTTCCGGTGACGTGGTTGACAAGATCAGCGAGATCCTCGGCATCAAGGCTGAGGAATGCTCCATGGACGGCAAGTTCTCTCTTACCGCCTGCCGTTGCATCGGTGCCTGCGGTCTGGCTCCGGTTATGACCATCAACGATGACGTTTATGGCCGTCTGACCGTTGACATGATCCCCGAAATCCTTGCAAAATATCAGTAAGCGCAGAAATATTCTGAACAGAGGATAGTCAAAGCAATGAAGATCAGCACCATTAAAGAATTGCTCAACGCAGAAGTACTCTGCAACGAAGAAATGCTCTCCCATGAGGTCTATTCCGCGTGCGGCAGTGACATGATGAGCGACGTTCTTGCGTTTGTCAAGAATCAGGCGGTGCTCCTTACCGGACTTGTCAACGCTCAGGTCATCCGCACAGCTGAAATGATGGACATGGTGTGCGTTGTGTTTGTGCGCGCCAAAAAGCCTTCGCCCGAAATGATCGAACTGGCGAAGGAGTGCGGACTGGTAGTGCTGTCCACTGATGTTCGTATGTACGAAGCATGCGGCAAGCTCTACGCAAATGGACTTAACAAGGCCGGTGATGAAGATGAGTGAGGCTATACGTTTTCACTATGATGTAGACGGCGAGAATTTTACCTCGGCAGGTCAGGCTTCGGTTCAGATCAAAAAGAACCTGCGCCAGCTGGGTATCGCGCCGGAGACTATCCGCAGAGTGTCCATCGCCATGTACGAGGGCGAGATCAACATGGTCATCCACGCCGACGGCGGCAGCGCCGATGTTCTGGTGTACGAGGACGGCATCGAGATTATCCTTGCCGATAAAGGTCCCGGTATTCCGAATATCGAGCTCGCCATGAAGGAGGGCTACTCCACCGCTCCCGACAACGTCCGCAATCTGGGCTTCGGAGCCGGTATGGGACTTCCAAACATGAAACGGTATACCGATGACATGAAGATCGAGACCGAGATTGGAAAGGGCACTACGATTACCATGAGGGTAAATCTATAAAGTATGGATACTTACAAGCATTCAGTTGCACTTGATGCCGATAAATGCCGTGGCTGTACCACCTGCCTGAAGCACTGTCCCACAGAGGCTATCAGGATAAAGGAAGGCAAGGCGGTCATCAATCCCAAGCGCTGCATCGACTGCGGTCAGTGCATCAGGATTTGTCCGCACAACGCAAAGAAACCGATTTACAGCTCGGTTGACCGGATGAATGACTACAAGTACAAAATCGCTCTGCCGGCTCCTGCCCTGTACGGGCAGTTTGAGTCATTGGACGATGTTGACTATGTGCTCAGCGGACTGAAGGCGGTGGGTTTTGACGATGTGTTCGAGGTCGCTCAGGCGGCAGAACAGATTTCGGGTTACACCCGTCTGTATCTGAAGAACGACATGGTCAAAAAACCGGTCATCAGCTCTGCCTGTCCTACGGTCACACGGCTTATCTGCATGAGATTTCCGTCGCTGAAAGATCACATCATGCCGCTGCTGCCTCCCGTGGAGGTTGGCGCAATGCTCGCCCGGCGCAAGGCCCGCGCGCTTCATCCGGAACTGCGGGACGAGGACATCGGAGTATTCTTCATATCTCCCTGCCCTGCAAAGGTCAGCTACGTTGCCAACGCAGCTTACGGAAGAAAGAGCAATGTCGACCAGGTCATTTCCATCAGTGATGTCTACTTCATGCTTCTTAATGTCATGAAGCGCGGCTCCACCCCCGAGCCTATTTCCAATGCTGGAAAGATCGGCGTGGGCTGGGCATCCACCGGCGGAGAGGCCTCTGCGATATTCAATGATAAGTATCTCGCAGCCGACGGAATCGACAATGTTATCCGGGTTCTCGATATGATCGAGACCGGCAATATGCCCCAGCTTGAGTTCATCGAGCTCAACGCCTGTCCGGCGGGATGTGTAGGCGGCGTGATGACGGTGGAGAATCCCTACATCGCTCAGGCTCGACTGCTTACTCTGCGGCGGTATATGCCCGTGTCCCAGAATAACATTATCGATGAGCAATATATCCCTGAAAACTACGTAATAGGGCAGATGCCCACTTACGAACCTATCAGCCGTCTGAGTGCCAACATCGGCGAATCCATCCGGCTTATGGCGGATATCCAGCGGATGCGTGAGCAGCTGCCGGGTATAGACTGCGGAGCCTGCGGAGCGCCCACCTGCCGAGCCTTTGCCGAGGATATCGTCAGAGGAAGCGGGCAGACGCTTGCCGATTGCGTGATCAGACAGCATAGCCTGAGCAAAGAGTCTTCATCCGAACCGGATGGTTCGGACAACTGAAAGGACGTCGATTGATATGACGGTAGGCAGCTTTGCGGAAAAATACGGACTGACCATGGTGGTTCCTGCCGAGCCTGAGCGGGAGATTACCGGCGGATACGCCGGCGATCTTCTCAGCTGGGTCATGGGTCGTGCAAACTCGGGCGATGCCTGGGTGACCATAATGTCCAACATCAACATTGCGGCGGTTGCCGCACTGACCGATGTTGCGTGCGTCATTCTCGCCGAAGGAGTCGAGGCAGAGGAAAAAGTGGTTGAGGTGGCAAAGGACAAGGGTATCAACCTGCTGTCCTCCGAACGCAACACGTTTGAACTCTGCGGCCTGCTGGCCGGTGAGCTTGGATGAACCGCTACTATTACGATCTCCATCTGCACTCCTGCCTTTCGCCCTGCGGTGACGATGACATGACTCCCAACAACATCGCCGGTATGGCGACGCTGTGTGAGCTTAATATCGTCGCGCTGACCGACCATAATTCATGCAAGAATTGCCCGGCATTCTATAAGGCTGCAAGGCGCAACGGAATCATCCCCATCGCCGGAATGGAGCTTACCACGGCAGAGGATATCCATGTCGTGTGCCTCTTTGAAAAGCTGGAGGATGCAATGGCGTTTGATGAAGAAATCGGCAGCAGACGTATTCTAATTGAGAATAACGAGCGCATTTTCGGTCAGCAGCTTATCCTCGATGAAAATGATGAGCAAATCGGCACAG
>JAZUPE010000037.1:0-2830 GCA_045605025.1 Acutalibacteraceae bacterium | reverse complement strand
TGTCATAAATCAACTCCTTGGCTCACAGAACGACATGGCTACGATCCGACTTCGGCAATACGCAGGAGCCTGCACCGAGCCAAACGCAGGAACCGACAGCCACAACGGAGCCCGTCCAAGTCGGAGGCCAAGCGGTCTTAGGAAGACAATGTCATAAATCAACTCCTTGGCTCACAGAACGACATGGCTACGATCCGACTTCGGCAATACGCAGGAGCCTGCACCGAGCCAAACGCAGGAACCAACAGCTGAACCGGATCCTGTTCCGGAACTGAACGAGACCTTACAGCAGGTCTGCGATTTGGGGATCGCTGACATCGAGGTGCTCAATCGTTGGGACGAAGTTTGCACCAAAGAAGAGAGCGTCGCTATGCTGGCAAAGGTTCACGAGCTTCGGTACGGTACTTCAAGCAAATACCTTGCCGATCCCGGAATCATAGAGGCAAGCAAGAGTGCGGATACCACCCGCTATTATTTCGCACAGGCACTCTACTTCTCCGCTATGGAATCTTTTTATGATGCACCCTACGAATTCTTTGATCCTTGGATTCATTATTGTCAGGAAAACGAACAGCAATTCATCTGGCCCGATTCTCAGGTGATCGCCCAACGCTTGGATGGTGAGGTTGGCGAGGGCGGCGTGTGGGATCACTGCCCTGACCTCAATGAGATCGACAACCCTGCCAATGCAGATACTCTGTGCTGGGGTCTTGATTATGGCATATCTCCCGCCGTTAACTACGCGATGCTCACCTATGACCGCACCGACGGCAAAAAGGTGCTGGAACTGGACGAGAAGCAATATTTCCGCCCCTTTGAGACCATGACCATCGGACAGGTGGCCGAGGCCGCTCTGCGGTACTATAACTCTTTTGAACCCGCCGCCGAGATGGTGGCCTATGCCGATACCGCCGCCTTTGACAGTGCTCTCATCACCCCTGAGCTTCTGGCAAAGGAGACAACGCTGCCCGATGCAAGCTGTGAAAAGCTGCCTTCCCAGTGGCGCGGCACATTGGTGTTTGATATGGGCCGCGTGACCTCTCAAGCACTGGACGCCATGCCGGACAAGCGCATTTATGAACACGAAATCCAGACCATGAAGGATGTTGGCTTTAATTTCGTGGGTCTCGTCTTTGACTTCTCTGTGTTGCAGGGGCCCTTCCCCGAGGATGGCAAGCTGAATGAGACTCGGCTGAAAGAGCTGGATCAGGTGATCGCATGGTGCATGGAACGGGATATCCACGTGGACCTGCGCTGCTCCGGCACGGGCGGACTTACCAAGGAAACCTCTTTTGAAGACTGGGCTCAGTGGAATCACGACAGTGCCAACGGAACCGACTATGCCCCCGAATTTGCGGCTTTGTGGAAAGCCATTGCCCAGAGATATGCCGACATCCCCAACTGCTATCTCAGCTTTAATCTGATGATTGAGCCGGAAATCAACAGCGATGAGCAGTATGCCGCCTTCTTCGGCCCTGCCGTGGAGGCCATCCGTGAAGTTTCCCCTGATCGCTGCATCATTGCCGACATCCACTGCGGCGGTCTGACGGGTAAGACCATGGCGGAGATGGGTGTTGCACTTTCCTATCACGCTTACGACCCCAGAGAATTCTGCGTGGTGAAGTATGAGCTGCAAGATAATACAGACTATCTCCACAGCGTCGCGTGGCCTTATACAGCTTCCAGCGGTAAAACCTACGATGCGCAGGCTGTGCTGGATAGCGTCATTCCCGACAGCGTTTCCGCCAATGAGCTGGCAAAGACTGCCGAAGAATACGGTGTCGGCTTTATGATCGGTGAATTTGGCATCTTCACGACCTTGATGCCCTATAACCGCTATACAGACGAAACCATTTCCGCCTACTATCGGGATATGGTCACTGCCATGACGGAAAAGGGCTATGGCTGGTGCGGCGGCGTGTGGCACGGCAGTTACGGCGTTGTTTCCAGCTATCCCGCCATCAAAGGTGCCGTTTATGAACAGATAGGCGACCTCACTTTCTACATTGACAAAGCCATGTTTGACCTGTTCCAAGACCTTAACGGCGTAAACTGACGTAAATCAAATAAAGAGAGGAAACGATTATGAAGAAAACAGTCGTCACTGTCATCGGTCGTGATACCGTGGGTATTATCGCCAAGGTCAGCGCCAAGTGCGCCGAGTACGATGTCAACATCATCGACATCACCCAGTCCGTTCTGCAGGATATGTTCGTCATGGTGATGATGACGGATATCGCAGGCTTGAAGTGCAGCTTCAAGGAGTTCTCCGAGGCTATGGATCAGCTGGGTAAGGAGCTGAACATGGAGATCCGCGTCATGCACGAGGATATTTTCAACTCTATGCACCGCATTTGATTGAGGGAAACGGCTATGATCAATCTCAATGATATTTTAGAAACCATCAATATGATCCGGCAGGAAAATCTCGATATCCGCACCATCACCATGGGGATCTCTCTGCTGGACTGCGCCGACAGCGACATTGACCGCTCCTGTGAGAAGGTCTACGAAAAAATTGTCCGCTGTGCAGGCAATCTCGTAAAAACAGGCGAGGATATTGAGTCGGAGTACGGCGTGCCGATTATCAATAAGCGCATTTCCGTGACCCCCATTTCCATGCTGGTTGCCGTCTCCGGCGGCGATCCTGTGAAATATGCCCACGCTTTGCAGCGTGCTGCCGACACCGTGGGTGTCAACTTCATCGGCGGCTTCTCTGCGCTGGTGCAGAAGGGCTTCTCTGCAGGTGATGTGGAGCTGATCCGTGCCATTCCCCGCGCCCTCAACGAGACCCACAACATCTGCGCCTCTGTCAACGTGGGTTCTACCA
>JAZUPE010000036.1:0-39800 GCA_045605025.1 Acutalibacteraceae bacterium | reverse complement strand
ATCTATAATTGAATCGCATATATCAGCGCCCGTGAGCCAATCTGATGTCGGTTCACGGGCGCTGTTGTTATGCGGATAGATTTACTCGGCTGCGGTGGTCGGCTTGTCGCCAAGAGCGGCGATGGCGTCAGCGGCAGGCTCCAGCCAGTCGCCTTCGAACAGCTCGATGGCGCCGGCGTCGCAGGCAGCGGCCAGCTTGGGATTGATGGGCAGCTGCCCCAGCAGGGGCAGGCTGAACTCGCGGACGATCTCCTCAACGTGGCTCTCGCCGAAAACGCTGAGCTTCTTTCCGCAGTCGGGGCACTCGATGTAGCTCATGTTTTCCACAACACCCAGCATGGGGATGTTGAGCATGCCGGCCATCTTGACCGCCTTGCCCACTACCATGGACACAAGGCTCTGGGGAGAGGTGACGGTGATAAGACCGTTAACGGGCAGGCTCTGATAGATGGTCAGAGGCACGTCACCGGTTCCGGGAGGCATATCGATGAGCATGAAGTCGATGTCGTTCCACACAACGTCGGTCCAGAACTGCTGCACAACGCCGCCAAGCACGGGACCGCGCCACACAACGGGATCGCTCTCGTTCTCAAGGAGCAGGTTGATGGACATGATGTCGATGCCGGTCTTGCTGCGGGCGGGGAAGATCATGCCTTCCTGACCCTGCGCGCGTCCGGTGATGCCGAAAGCCTTGGGGATGGAGGGACCGGTGATGTCGGCGTCCAGCACGGCTACGTTGTAACCGCGGCGGCGCAGAGTGACGGCCAGCAGGGAGGTGACGAGGGATTTGCCAACGCCGCCTTTGCCGCTGGCGACGGCAATGACCTTGCCGACACGGCTGAGCTGATTGAGCTGAGCGAACTGAGGCGCAGTGCTGCCGCCCTCGCGGGAGGAGCAGTTGGCCGAGCAGGTTTCGCAGTTATGGGTGCAGGTTTCTGCCATTGGTAAATTACTTCCTTTCGCCGGAAAAGGCTGTGATAGTTTGGTTGGATACTATTATAATACCCTTTTATGCAGGATTCAACGGATTTATCCGGATTATTTTTGTTTTGAACCGTCGATTATTGATGGTCACAAAATATTCATATTGTCATCGAAAAAAATGTTGATAATGTTGTGGAAAGTGTGTATAATATAGCCAGTGGAAAGATTTTCCGCCAAACGTATAATGAAATGAGGAATAAATAATGGAACTTAAGGGATCCAGAACCGAAGCTAATCTGCTTGCCGCTTTTGCTGGTGAATCTCAGGCAAGAAACAAATATACCTACTACGCGTCCAAGGCCAAGAAAGAGGGCTATGAGCAGATTGCCGCTCTGTTCCTCGAAACTGCCGACAACGAAAAAGAACACGCCAAGCTTTGGTTCAAGCTGCTCCATGACGAGGGCATTCCTTCCACCATTGATAATCTCAAGGACGCCGCCGCCGGTGAAAACTACGAGTGGACCGAGATGTACGCCGAATTTGCCAAGGTTGCCAAGGAAGAAGGCTTTGACAGAATCGCCTATCTCTTTGAAGCCGTTGGTGCCATCGAGAAGGAGCATGAGGAGCGCTATAATACTCTGCTTGCCAACGTCGAAGGCGGAATCGTGTTCTCCCGTGACGGAGACACCCTCTGGAAGTGCCGCAACTGCGGACACATTCACATCGGCAAGAACGCTCCCAAGCTGTGCCCGGTGTGCGCCCATCCTGAAGCCTATTTTGAAATCAAGGCCGAGAATTATTGATTTCTGAATCGGCGTAATTAACTGACTGTTACCGTACCTCCACAATATTGCTGATAGCCGGGTCGCATGGTGAGCGGTCCGGCTTTTCAGCATTAGGTGAGATTACAGAAATCCTTCGCGTCGACAAATAAGCGTGGCCTTCCCTTCGGATCCTGGAAGTAACTGTTTTGTCTGAAATCGGTATAACATTCATCAATCCACTGATAAAGAAAAGAAGCCCCGTCCGTGGACGGGGCTTTTGCTATTGGAATCAATCAGTCGTTGACGGCAGCAAGCAGCTGCTCAACACGGTCGGTGCGCTCCCACGCGACATCCAGATCCTCGCGGCCCATGTGACCGTAGGCAGCGGTGGCGCGGTAGATGGGGCGGCGCAGGTCGAGATCACGGATAATGGCGTCGGGGCGCAGGTCAAATACCTTGCACACAGCCTCGGAAAGCTTATCCTCGCTGACGGTGCCGGTGCCGAAGGTTTCCACCAGAACGGAGACGGGGTTGGCAACGCCGATGGCGTAGGCAACCTGAATCTCGCAGCGCTTTGCAAGACCGGCAGCCACGATGTTCTTGGCCACGTAGCGGGCGGCGTAAGCGGCAGAACGGTCAACCTTTGTGGGGTCCTTGCCGGAGAAGGCACCGCCGCCGTGACGGGCGTAGCCGCCGTAGGTGTCGACGATGATCTTGCGGCCGGTCAGACCGGTGTCACCCTGAGGTCCGCCGATGACAAAGCGTCCGGTGGGATTGACGAAGATGTTCATTCTGTCGTCAACCAGCTCAGCGGGGAGAATGGGAGTGATAACGTGCTCGATGAGATCGGCACGGATCTGCTCGATGGAAACGTCTGCAGAGTGCTGGGTGGAAACAACTACGGTTTCGATGCGCACGGGCTTGTCGTCGTCATACTCGACGGTGACCTGAGTCTTGCCGTCGGGACGCAGATAGGTCAGCAGACCGCTCTTGCGCACGTCGGTCAGACGTCTGGCAAGCTTGTGCGCCAGCGAGATGGGCAGGGGCATAAGCTCCGGAGTCTCGTCGCAGGCGTAACCGAACATCATGCCCTGATCGCCGGCACCGGTGGAATCGCCGCCGACGCTGCGTCCGCTCTGCACCTCGTTGGAGGTGTTGACTCCCATGGCGATGTCGGGGGACTGCTCGTCGATGGCGGACATGACCGCGCAGGTGTTGCCGTCAAAACAGCTTTCGGCACCGGTGTAGCCGATGTCGCAGACAACCTGACGGGCGAGCTTGGGAATGTCTACGTAGTGGCTGGTGGTGATTTCACCCATGACAACGATCATGCCGGTGGTGGCAAAGGTTTCGCAGGCGACGTGAGCCTGAGGATCGTTGCCGATTATTTCGTCGAGGATGGCGTCAGAGATCTGATCGCACATCTTGTCGGGATGTCCCTCGGTGACGGATTCGGAAGTAAACAGTCTTTTACTCATTGGGTAAGTCCTTTTCAGATAAATTATTGTTGAACACGGGTTACATCATAACACCCGGCGTTGAAATATGCAACCGGAATTTTTCTGCAGTACCGATAAACGTACCGCAGCGCTAATCCGCGTTCTGATAAGTACGCTCAAAGGAACGCTCGTCGATGGGCGGGCTGAAGAGATAGCCCTGCGCGAGGTCGCACTTGATGGAGCGCAGGAAGTTTGCCTGTTCGGCGGTCTCAACGCCCTCGGACACAACGTGTATACCCAGCGCGCGCGCCATGTTGACCACGTTTTCGATGATGCAGCGCTCGCGTTCGGTGGCACTGTCGGAGGCAAAGAAATTCCTGTCGATCTTTAGAACGTCAACGGGCAGCTTTTTGAGCAGGTTGAGGGAGGAGAAGCCGGAGCCGAAATCGTCCATGGAAACCACCAGACCGATGTTGTGCAGTTCGGTGATCATGTCGGCAAGATAGCCTTCGTTTTCAATCAGAGCGCTTTCGGTGATTTCAATCTCGATGAGATTGGGCGGAATGTCATATCTGCGCAGGCAGTCGTGCAGACGGGTGATGAGATCCTCGGTGGCGATGTGTGTGCGGGAGAAGTTGACCGAAATGGGCAGCACCGGCAGGTGGTTGTCGATATCACGGCGCAGCTTGCGGCACACACGTTCCAGCACGTAGAAGTCCAGCTCAATGACAAAGCCGTTGTCCTCGAAGATGGGAATGAACTCGTCCGGACGCATGATGGAAGCCGAGTCGGGCCGTATCCAGCGGACCAGAGCCTCGGCACCGGCGAGACTGTTGTTGCTCAGGGAGAACTTGGGCTGATAGTAAACCACGAATTCCTCCCGCACCAGAGCGTCGGCCATGACCTGTTCGATGTCCTTCTGGCGTTTGAGACGGCTCTTCATGTTCTCGTTGAAGTAGGAAACGGTGCTGATGTGGATATTCTTGACCGACTTGCGTGCGAGGTTGGCAAGGTCGATCATGCCGGAAACGCTGGTGTCGCCGGGAGTGATGCGGTAGACGCCGGAGCGCACAGGCAGATAATAGCAGGTGTTTTCCGTCTTGCGGATGTGATTGATGCTGTCGTGGAGGGCGTTGATGCGGCTGTCCAGTTCCACGTTGCTGCTGTATTTCAGCAGCGCGATGAATTTGTCGGCGGTAACACGGGCAAAGAACTCGCCTTCTCTGATATTCTGCCGGTAAATCTCTGCAACCGAGCAGAGAATGTTGTCGCCGGCGAGATAGCCGTACTTCTCGTTTATGAACTTGAAGCGGTCGATGTCCGAATAGACGATGGCGTAGTTTCTGTCGGTGGTGCTCTCCATCAGCTTTTCCAGCTCCATCTGGAAGGCGGTGAAGTTCATGGCACCGGTCAGCTTGTCGCGGTAGGTGATGCGGTCGATGTCCTGCTTGCTGCGCAGACGGACGAGATAGCCGGTGATGATCTTGGTAATCATCAGAATCTGGCTGACATCGCTTTCGTTGAAAGCAGCGTCGTCACGGCAGATGATATAGGAGAAGCAGCCCAGCAGCTCGTTGCCGTCGATTATCGGACACTGCAGCATTGAGCGGACGTTGTACTGATCCACATAGGCTGCCAGCTCCGGTTTGCCGTCGGCGAAGGTTTTCATGTCGGTGCAGAGGAAATACTCGTCGCGGTTGGCGCAGTGAATGTACTGCATGCCCTTGTCGATGGGCATGATGATGTTCTCCAGCTTTCCTTCACCAAGGTGTTCGGAATGCCAGCGATAGGTGATGGTGGTGTGCTTGCTGTCGTCGCTTATTTCGATGACGTAGGCGCGGTCAAGTTTGAATCTTCTTCCCAGAAGCGAGATGATCAGGTTGATTGAACTGCTCAGCTCGCGGGATTCAAAGAGAATGTCTATGGCCTGGGAAAGCAGGCTGTCGTCGCGGAAGGAAAGCGAGGTGGGTGCGGGCTTTGCCGGTTCATCGTGGTGATGATCGTAGGAAAGGTCTGCCAGCTTGCTGTCGATCTCGGCGTTGTAGATGTAGTAGTTGCCGCTGCCGCGGTTCTTGGCATAGATCAGAGCCGAGTCAGCTTTGAAGAAAAGCTGTTCAAAGCTGGTGCCGTGGTTGGGAAACAGTGCCACACCGGCGCAGCAGGTGACGCCTTCGCTCTGTTCGGTATTGATAAAGCAGTGCCTGACGCAGCCGCAGACCATACCGGCCAGCTCAAAGATCTTTTCCTCCGACTCGTAGTTCTCCACGTAGACTGCAAACTCGTCGCCGCTGACACGGCAGAAGGCGCTGCCGGCGGGGAACATATTCTTGAGCGCCTCGGAAAGTTCAATCAGCAGCGCGTCACCGAACAGTCTGCCCAGCGAGGTGTTGATGCGGGTGAATTTATCAACGTTGATTACAAACAGCGCACCGCGCGAACTGCGGCCGCGTTTGCGCAGCAGGGCGTTGACGCTGCTCTCAAAGGCAAAACGGTCGGGAAGATGGGTCAGAGCGTCGTAATCCTTGTGGGATTTGCTCTGCGCGGCGGCACTCTGTCCGTCAGACTGCTTGATCTGTCCGATGTAGGAAAGAATGCGTCCGTCGCTGTCCTTGACGGCGTTGCCGGTGACCTGATACCAGTAATAGTTGCCCGAATGATTGCGCATTCTCAGCTCGGAGGAGATGATTTCCTCTTCGCCGCCGCGCAGAAGGCTGCAGATGGAGTAGAATTCCTCCACATGATCGGGGTGGACGGTGCCGTCACGCACCACGGTGGTGCGGTAGTTTCTGATGCGGCGGAATTTGCCGTCGGTCATGTGCCGGTTGAGGAAATAAAGCTCGTCCTTGTCGATGCGGTATTCCCACACAGCGCTGCCCAGATTGCTGAGCATCTGCTTGTAGCGCTCGCGTTCCATCTGAAGCTCGTTTTCCGTGCTGACAAAGTCGGAGATATCAACGGCGATGCAGTTGGTGACAGTGATTCCCGAGCGTCCGAGTTCTTCCTTGACGCCGCCGATGCGGCACCAGCCGTCGGAACCGTCGTGCCGGACGATGCGGAAGTCAAGCTGGGGAACAACCACGTCGCTGCCCAGAATCGCCGTGCGTACGGTCTCCAGATCGTCAGGGTGGATATACTCGGCGAGACTAACGCTGCGCTTGCTGGCGGAGGGGACGTTTCTGCGGCCTATGATGGACCAGAATCCGGGGCTGGCGTTGACTACGGTCAGAGCGTTGTCATCCTTGATCATAAATACCGACGCGCCGGAGGAGGAGAGCATACCGCCGTATTTGCGCATGGATCTGGCGACGGAATTGGCGGGCAGCCGTTTTCTGACGGTGCGCAGATAGAGCGCGCGCAGGCTGGGAGAAATGAGAAACAGATTGAGAGGGATCGCCAGAACAATTGCCGCCAGATAAAACAGTGGATGGGATCTGATGGAGTTGCCGCTGCCGAAAATCAGCTCTCCGGTCAGGGAAAGTGTTCCGGCGCACATGAGAAAGGAAAGTACATATGACGCAAGATGCAGAATGAATCTTTGTCGTTTCTTCATACTATCTACCACCGGTTGAAGTCATTATGTCCTGAAGGCTCGGATTTGGCATTGCGGTGGCAAAAAACGCCCGCGCAATGCGTCATTATAATTAGGTATATAATAGCACATTAATCCGGAAAAAGAAAGATGTAAACGATTTAATTTCAGAAAAATCTTCAAAAAAACATCAAAACAGCGGTGCCTTCCGGAAGTTATAAATCCGGAACAGGCACCGCTGTTGATTATTGGGGTTTACGGACGGATCAGTCAGCCTCGAGAACGATGGTTTCCTGATCGTCAATGATCAGCCGGCCGGCGGGAGTGAAGCGGTCGCGCTTGTCAATGTTCATGTTGGTGTTGGAGGCGTGGATGGGAATGTTGTGCTTCGCGCCGATGATGTCAGCCAGTTCGGTGGCTTCCTCGGGTCCCATGTTGTAAACGCCGTCGATGGGGTACATGGCGTAGTCGATGTCGTAGCCGGCGATGTAGTGCAGCTCTTCGTGGTTGGAGGAATCACCGGCGTGATAGACCGAGATGCCGTCGACGGTCACGATAAAGCCGACGCCGCTGCCGATGGCGTGGTTGGAGTTGCCACCCATCTTGACAGCTTCGATTTTAACGTTGCCGTACTCAAAGGTCTGATAAACGCCGTCGATCAGGGCTTCTTTCCAGGTGATCTGTGTGCCGGTGTCCTTGAGCTTTACCTGACTGCCGGGAGTGTGGTCACCGTGACCGTGGGTCACCAGAATGAAATCCGCTTCGTCGTCATAGGCGGAGGGGGAGTACTGCTGCGGATCGATGAAGATTACTGTGCCGTCGCTTGCCTTGAGTTTGACCGAGGCGTGACCGATGAATGTCAGTGTGGTCTCGGCAGGCTCCTCGACGGGCTCCTCTGCGGGTTCCTCGACAGGGTTTTCGGGGACAGTGTCGCTGACGACGGGTTCCGGCTGGGGAGTGACGGTGTCATCGGTAACCGCGGGCGCGCCGCCGCAGCCGGCGAACGAGCACATGAGCAGACCGGCGGTCAGTGCCATGGTGATAAAACGCTTTAACATGATTGAACCTCCTCTGATTTCTGTATTTGTGAACAATGCTCCTGATGACAATGTAGCATATTGCGGTTTTTTAGTCAAGGCATGGTAAAAAAACACCCTGCGAAACAGTAAATTCCGCAGGGTGCGGGTAATTATGCTTTTGCTTCCACCAGACCGAGTTTTACAAACAGAGCCTGCAGAGCCTTGAACAGCACAAAGGCGATGGCGCAGTTGACGGTGGATTTGATCACATTGAAGGGAATGATCGCCGGGAGCATCAGCCCGCTGATGACCGAGAGATTCTCCGGAGTATGTCCGCCCAGATAGAGGGGAGTGATGGCGTAGTTCATGGGAATCATCAGTGCGGTCATGGTCAGCGCGCCCAGAGCCAGAGCGAGGAGCAGGCGGCCGGTGCCTTTGTTTCTGCGGGTGAGCAGACCGGTGACCACCAGCATCGCGCCGGAAGCCACGATGTGCATGATGCAACCCAGATAGCTGTCACCGCCCAGCAGGAACGCCTGAATGACCGACACCACGAACAGCACGCCCAGCGCTGCCACCGGACCGAAGAGAACCGAGCAGATGAGCATGGGAGTGTCGGCAAAGTCCATCTTGAGGAAGGGAGGCGCAAAGGGGAGAGGGAAGTTGACCAGCACCAGCACCACCGAGAGTGCCGAGATCATGCCCAGAATCGCCAGCCGGAGAACGGGTGAGATCTTTCTGTCATTTGTTCTGAGAGTTTTTGTCTGATTGTTTTCTGCCATAGAGTATTCCTCCTTGAAGATGTTCGGAGATACACAATGGATCAGGAAGACATTTACGCGCGTTTTCGGGTGAGTGCCCTGCTTTTCCGCGAAAACAAAAAAAGCCGCCGGAAGGCAGCTTCACGCGGGGACACGCCGGCAACGGCGCGCGCTATGCCCTTCTTCTGCCATCCGGACTGTAACCGTCGGCTCCGGAATCACACCGGATCAACCTGCGCCTGAGCAGCGAAGGCTCGCGGGCTTTGCATACAGTAAAGATGCATCACCGCCGGTGGGGAATTTCACCCCGCCCCGAAGAAATTTTAAACCATTTTATCACCAGATAGTGTGTTTGTCAATATACAATGCTACAAAGAAGCGAAACGTGCGTAAATTGACCTTGACACAGGGGAAAAAGACATATATAGTTACAATATGCGTAAATGTGAATTTTTATGCTGAAGAATGCAACATTATTTCTGGAAAGGAAACCACTATCATGCCTAAGCTTCCGTTTGTCAGCAAGGATCAGCTGACAGAGATCATCAGAGAGTTTCCTACCCCCTTTCATCTTTACGATGAGGCAGGAATCAGACGCAACGCCCGCGAGCTGAGACAGGCTTTCAGCTGGAACAAGGGCTTCAAGGAGTATTTCGCAGTCAAAGCCACTCCCACTCCTGCCATCCTTAAAATACTCAAAGAAGAAGGCTGCGGCTGCGACTGCTCCTCCTACACCGAGCTTATGCTTTCCGAGGCTGTGGGCTGCGTGGGCGAGGATATCATGTTCTCCTCAAACGCCACTCCCGCCGAGGATTTCGTCTACGCCCGCAAGCTGGGTGCCATTATCAACCTTGACGACATCACCCACATCGACTTCCTTGAGAAGACCGCCGGTCTGCCTGAGACCATCTGCTGCCGCCTCAATCCCGGCGGAGTATTCTCTCTGGGCAACGCCATCATGGATATGCCCGGCGACGCAAAGTACGGCTTTACCCGCAGCCAGCTCACCGAGGGCTTCAAAATTCTCGTAAGCAAGGGTGTCAAGTACTTCGGTCTGCACGCGTTCCTTGCCAGCAACACCACCAACGACGATTATTATCCCGAGCTTGCCCGTATTCTGTTCCGCACAGCCGTTGAGCTTAAGAACGAGACCGGCGCTCACATCAGGTTCATCAACCTCTCCGGCGGCATCGGAATCCCCTATATGCCCAACCAGAAGAAGAGCAACATCGCCGCCATCGGTGAGGCCGTCCGCAAGGCTTACGAGGAGATTCTCGTTCCCGAGGGAATGGACGATATCTCCATCTTCACCGAGCTGGGCAGATATATGCTGGCGCCTTACGGCTGCCTTGTCACCGAGGCTGTCCACAAGAAGGATATCTATAAAAAGTACATCGGCGTTGACGCCTGCGCATGCAACCTGATGCGTCCGGCAATGTACGGTGCCTACCACCACATCACCGTTGCCGGCAAGGAAACCGCCGAGCCGGAAGTGGTCTACGATATTGTCGGCTCCCTGTGCGAGAACAACGACAAGTTCGCCATTGACCGCAAGCTGCCCCGCATCGAGATCGGTGACATTCTGGTCATCCACGACACCGGTGCCCACGGCTTCTCCATGGGCTACAACTACAACGGCAAGCTGCGTTCTGCCGAGCTCCTGCTCAGGGAGGACGGCAGCGTGGAGATGATCCGCCGCGCCGAAACCCCCGCCGATTATTTTGCCACCTTTGATTTCACCGGACTTTTCAACTGACGAAAACAATAACGCCGCCTGTGCAGACTCAAAGCTGTGCAGGCGGCGTTTATTATGATGTTTCAGCCCTTCAGAGCCTTTATCAGGCTCATCAGCTTTGCGGGATTGCCGCCGACTCTGATTCTGCCGGTCATTACCGCCATCATTGGGTTGAGGCGGCCGGTGAGCAGAGCGTCAAAATCGTCGGCGGAAAGGGTCACGGTGGCTTCGGGGCTGCCGATGGTGCCTCTGGTTATCGTGGGTTCACCGTTTCTGACCGCCGCGCCGATAATTCCGCTGTTGCGGCCGGCAATGTGCAGGTCGGCGCTGATGTCCCCGGCGGAGGCAAGTGCCGCGCGGTTCTGCTGCGCGAGGGTGGAAACGATGGTATAGATCTCATCAAATGTCATCTGTCTGACCTCCGGCTGTTTTTGATGAGATTCTACCAGAGATCAGCACTGCTTGTCAACGCAGGTCTTCTTGCCGCAGCCGCAGTCCGCTCCTGCACCCAGCTCGCAGGCGTTGGGCGGGAAGAAGGCATCGGTGGGGAAGCTGATACGCCCGAACAGCTCGCAGGGGTCATCGTGCTGTTCGTCAACGCAGATCTTCTCCGGCATGCAGAAGTCGTACACCGGCAGCAGCATCTGCACCTGACGCTCCAGCTGAATGATCATGAAGATGCCCAGCGTGACCACGATCGCGCGTTCGCCGCAGGGGTGGTCAAAGCAGCCGGCGAAACGGCGGCTGACCACCTTGGGAATGCAGGGGCAGCACACGTCGCACACCGTCTCCAGCTTCGCGCCCAGACAGATGGGGTCGGCGATCTGGCAGGTGACCTTGGGCAGGTTGCCGGAGGGCTGGCTCTGAATGTCGTCGTCACCGCAGACAAAATCGGAGGAGAATACCTTTACGCAGCCCTCGCTGCCGAAGAGAATGGCCTTTTTGTTGTAAACGCTCACGCCGCACACCTCACAGGGAGCGGTGACGGGGGAGAGGGTAACCTCCAGACGAACGGCGAAATAGATCGCCAGTTCCACGCAGTAGTAGCCGCGGTTGAAGGGTACCGGTTCGGTGTCGATGATGACGTTGCACACCTCGGCTGATTTGAGCCTGACACCGATGGCGTTGTCGATAAGTTCCTGATCACGATCGACAAAATAAACTTTCATGTCCTCAAGACACTCACGGTCGCGGCAGGCGTCATACACACGGCTGGCGTTGACGCACACCGCCTCCTTGAAGCAGTCGCGGCGGGGGACATATCTGTTGTCCGACATTGCTGATTCCTCCTTGAGTAAATGTTGACCCGTACAACAGTTTATGTACGATTCACGATATAATATGTCCGGTGGGGAGAGATTGTTACGATCGCCGGCGAAAAGAATGATTTTTTCTCCTGCTGCGTAAAAATTTGTTTTACGTATTGCCGCTTTGGCTTTAATGTATTATAATATTCTAAATATCTATGCCGATTAACATTATGCGGGGTGAACGTGTATGTCTATTAACTGGAAAGGCGGCATCACACCGGTCAGCGAGCTTACGCTGGAGAACTTCCCCGGCTTTGCCGAGGATTACGCCCAGTTTGCCTATCAGCTGTGCTTCAAGGCAACCATGAACGAAAAGGAAGCCATAGCTAAGAGCGCGGCGGCTCTTGCTGCGGTGGCATGTCAGGAATCGGGCAAGCCGGGCAGCGACAAGCTCATGCCCGAGGAGGCCATCAAGCGCGTGCTTCTTGACGTGCTCAGCAAGCAGCAGCTGGTACGCCTGAACAGCGATGAATTCCAGACAATCAAAACTCCCTCCCAGGAGGCACTCGACATCATTGTGCGCAGGGCTGTGGAGGTTACCAACGCAGAAATGCCACGGTACGCCCGTGTGTTCAGCGGAACCAAGGGCTCGCTGGTAATCATCGGGCTGGTGGTCATGCTTCTTGCTGCCATCGTGCTCATCTGGGTCAATCCCTTTGCATGCTCCGGAACCGACAAGGTAATTCTCATGGGCAAGACGGGCGACGTTTCCGCCGCTGCCCGTCCTGACGCGGATATGCTGGTGGGTGTCACCTTTGACGACAGCGGTGCCGAAAAGATCAACAGTGGCGCGTATCCCGTGCTGTTCACGCTGGATGGACCGGATTCCCGCGCGGTCACCGGTATTTCCGTCCTCGATTCCGACGGCAACTCCGTGGATGTCTATCCCTGCGGTGAGGAGCGCTACTGCTTCATCGTCACCGCCAGCGATGTCTATCAGGCGGTCATCAGCGGCCCCACCGGAGAGCGTCCCGCCTACCACATCGTACCCGAGGTGGTGTGCAGCTCCAGTGACGCTCAGAGCTACGTGGTCTCCCACAACTACACAGCCGAGATTGTTCTCGACTACGGTCAGTCCATTCTGACCCCGCCTGTGCTGGGCAGGTTTGACGAAACTCCGCTGGGTCTTTCCTATGTGCCCAGCAGCTCCGCTGACGGCATCGGTCTTGACACCTTCAGCTACACCGAAGCGGACGGCACGGTCATTACCGTACCCGTGCTTGTGTGCAACAGCTCGCCTTACATCGAGCCCGACTCCCTCAGGGCGGAGGTTCTGCACACTCCCTCCCGCAGCGGAATGTACGCCGGAGTTATCCGTTCCAGCGACGCCGACGGTGACACGGTCACCTTTGAACTGGTTGACACCGATGGCTGCAACGTGGTGCTTTCGCCCAACGGATCCTATTTTGCTCTCATCGACAGCGGCTATCGTCTGGGCGAGGCGGGATTCTCCTTTACGGTCAGCGACGGCATTGCCGTTTCCGATCCCTATCACGTGACCATCACTCTGAAAAACAATCTTATCCAGCCCGCCGAGATTTCCCATGACTTTGTCTGCTATGCCGGCGAGGACGGGTATTATACCTTTGAGCTGCCCGCGGTGGACGACGACGGCGACGCGCTGACATGGACCCTTGTGACCGATAATGTCAACGGTGTTACCACTCTGTGGAACAGCCGTGTTTCGGTCACCAACGGCAACCTTGTGAGCTACCGCATCGATCCCGCTCTTGACGAGCGATTCGTGGAGGCGCTCACCTTCTCCTGCAGCGACGGCTGGGCCAACGGTACTCTGATGACCGTCATCTGCAACAACCGTGAGAATCTCGCGCCGGTCAGCAGCGGTAATAACGCCGCCGCCATTGCCTCCGGCTCCTCCGCTGTGCTGGAGGTCACCGTCAACGACGATTGTCCCTTTGACCGCTGCAGAATCATCGCGGTAGAGGGCGTGGAAGGCGGTACCGTCAGGGAGGGCGAAGGCTGGGAGCAGATGAAGTTCACCTTCACCCACGACGGTGAATCAGAAAAAGGATCGGTTGCGGTTACAGTGGCGGACACCCTCACCGGAAAGACCGCCCGCATCGTTTACGACATCAATATCGCTTAATATTTTCTGCCGGACGGTCACAGGTGTTCTTGCGGTCGTCCGGCGATAATATTGCGTAAAATCATCAATAAATCAGGAAAGCCGGTATTGTTTTGACAAGAACTGCAAGAAAGCTGGATATGACCAGCGGCGGCGTTTTTGGAAAGCTGCTTGTGTTTGCGCTGCCGCTCATTGCCACAGGCGTACTCCAGCTTCTTTATAACGCCGCGGACATGATTATCGTCGGCAAATATGACGGCAAGGAGGCTCTGGCGGCGGTGGGATCCACCGGTTCGCTGGTCAATCTGCTGGTCAATCTGTTCATGGGTCTTTCGGTTGGAGCCAGCGTGCTGGTGGCGCAGGAATACGGTGCCCGCAACATAAAAGGCGTGACCGATGTGGTGCACACCTCCATGACGCTGAGCGTTATCGCCGGTGTGATGGTGTGTCTGCTGGGATTGTTTGCCGCCGAGCCAATGCTGGTGTGGATGGGCGCTCCGGCTGACGTGCTGGATCAGTCGGTGCTGTATCTGAAGATATATTTCCTCGGCATGCCTGCATCAATGGTGTATAACTACGGCGCTTCCATCTTGCGCGGCGTGGGTGACACCCGCCGTCCGCTGGTGTACCTTACGCTGTCCGGAATGGTCAACGTGGTGCTCAATTACGTTCTGGTGCGCTTTTTCCACATGGGTGTCGCCGGTGTCGCCATCGCCACGGCGGTGTCACAGGTGGTGGCGGCGATTATGGTTGTCGTCAGCCTCATGCGCTCGGATGACTGTATCCGCCTTGAACTGAAAAAGCTGAAGCTCAAGGGACGGGTAGTGCTTTCGGTGCTGCGTATCGGTCTGCCTGCCGGTCTGCAGGGCGCGGTGTTCTCCGTGTCCAATGTGCTGATCCAGTCGTCCATCAACTCCTTCGGCTCCACGGTCATGGCTGGCAGCTCCGCCGCCTCCAGCATTGAGGGCTTTGTGTACACCTGCATGAACTCCATCGGACAGGCGGCGCTGACCTTCACCGGACAGAACTACGGCGCAGGCAAGCCCAAACGTATCCTCAGGGTTGTGGGCTGCAGTCTTGCTCAGGCGGTTGCGGCCGGTGTTCTGGTCGGATACACGGTGCTGTTCTTCGGCCCGCAGCTGCTCTCGCTCTATAACGGCGACCCCGAAGTCATTGAGATGGGCATGGTGCGTATGCGCGTAATCTGCACCACCCACTTCATGTGCGGTGCCATGGATGTGCTTTCGGGCGCAATGCGCGGAATGGGATTCTCTCTCGTGCCCACCATCGTTTCACTCAGCGGCGCCTGCGGACTGCGTCTGCTGTGGCTGTTCACGGTGTTTGCCGCCGATCCCCGTATGACCGTATTGTACGCGTCCTATCCGGTGACATGGGTGTTTACCATCGTGCTGCATACGATCTGTTTCATAATTTTCTACAACAGGATGAAAAAACGGCTGGAAGGTAACCAAAACAACTCTGCGACGAGAGAATATGAATAAATTGTGGTTGCTTTTTCCAGTTTAATATGATAAGATTAAATGCAATAATTCGGAGGTGTAAACAACCATGACTTTTGACAAAATCGCTTTGACCGCAAGATTTATTATGGATGCCGCTGTCACTCCCGGCACTGCTGCCGGCGCGGAGGGCATGGATCCCAACGCAAGCTGCCTGAGCGGCATGCTCCCCATGCTCCTCATGTACGGCGTTATCGGTCTTATTTTCTACTTCATGATCATGCGCCCCAACAAGAAGCGCCGCGAGGCTGAAGAAGCTCTGCGCAAGAATATCGAGGTCGGTGACGAGATCGTCACCATCGGCGGCATCTGCGGCCGTATCGTCAGCGTTAAGGAAGATGACGTCATCGTCATCGAGACCGGCGCGGACCGCACCAAGCTCAAGATGAAGAGCTGGTGTGTCAGCTCCAACGAGACCGCCAAGGCCCGTCAGGCTGAGGAAGCTGCCAAGAACGCCCAGAACAAGAAGTCTGCCGGCGGTCTGTTCGGCAAGAAGAAGGACGCATAATCCTTCCGGCAATCCATTTGATGTAATAACCTCCCGTGCTGTCGAGTATATTTTACAAGACAGTAACGGGAGGTTTTTATTATGAACGGAAGCAAATGCAGAACAAAATACGGCGGCATGATCTGGGGAGTGACCCGTCCAGCCATCGCCGGACTTATGCTGTCCTGCGGAGTGACAGCGGGGCTGATTGCGGCGTTTTCGCTGGTGTTCGTGCTGCTGGAGAGCATCGTTGATTCGGCTGTGGTGCCGCTGGCACTGATTTCGGCGGCTCTGGGGTGCTTTGCGGGTGCATTTCTGTGCGCCTGCATGGTCAGGCAGAGGGGAATTGTCTTCGGTGCGGCCATCGGGCTGCTGATGTTCCTGCTCATCTGCGTTATCGGACTGATGGATTCTGACGGTATTTTCGGCACAGAAACCATTGTTAAGCTGGTCATGCTGCTGCTCGCCGGCTGCGTCGGAGGCTGGCTTGGCAGCGGATACAGACGAAACAGAAGAAAATAAAAGAAATATATTGCATTTTGTGCTTTTATGCTCTATAATCTACAATAAACAACCACATGGAGGATAAATGTTATGAAGCACATTAAGACTCTCAATTCCGCTAACCTGAAGGAAAGTGCCTGCAAGGGCGGCTGCGGCGAGTGCCAGGCATCCTGCCAGTCTGCCTGCAAGACCTCTTGCACCGTTGCCAACCAGAAGTGCGAGAAGAACTAATCTTTCTGGTCTGCTGAAAAGAAAATTGTTATCGACTACGGGGCGGGCTGCGGTCTGCCCCTTTGTCGCGTAAAGTTAAAGGAGTAAAATCACGCAATGATTCATAAATACCGCCTTAACGGATATAATATCTGCCTTGATGTGTGCAGCGGCGCTGTGCATCTGCTGGACGATGCCGCTTTTGGGCTGCTGGATTACGCTCAGGAGGAAATGCAGGAAACCGTCCCTGCCGAAGCTCTTGCCGCTCTTGCCGGCCGCTGGACGGAGGAGGAGCTGACTCTCTGCTGGAGCGAGCTGTATGAACTTTACAAAGCCGGTCAGCTGTTTTCCGATGATGACTACCGCCAGTATGCCGAGGGAATGGTACACGCCTCGCTCAAGTCCATGTGCCTGAACGTGAGCCACGACTGCAACCTCGCCTGCGAGTACTGCTTTGCCCACAAGGGCGATTTCGGTGGTGCCCGTGAGCTGATGAGCGAGGAAACGGGCAAAAAAGCCATCGACTTCCTCATCGCCCGTTCCGAGGGCAGATACAATCTTGAGGTAGACTTCTTCGGCGGTGAGCCGCTGATGAATCTCGGCGTTGTCAAAAGCATTGTCGCCTACGCCCGTGAGCAGGAGAAGATTCACAACAAGAATTTCCGCTTCACCATGACCACCAACGGCATACTGCTCAACGACGATGCCATCGAATTCATCAACCGCGAGATGAGCAACTGCGTGCTGTCTATCGACGGCCGCCGTGAGGTCAACGACCGCCTGCGTGTTGATCGCGGCGGCAACGGCAGCTACGACCGCATCATCGGCAATTACAGAAAGCTGGTGGAAGGCCGCGGCGACAAGGATTATTATGTCCGCGCCACATACACCGCCTACAATCTCGATTTTACCGAGGACGTAATGCACCTCTACGAGCAGGGCTTCAACAACCTCTCCGAGGAGCCTGTGGTCACCGACGAGGTTCATCCCTACGCCATCCTGCCCGAGCACTTCCCCCGCATTTTCGAGGAGTACGACCGTCTGGCTCAGAAGATCATCGACCTGAAGAAGAAGGGCGAGGCTATCTGCTTCTTCCACTTTATGATCGACCTCGATCAGGGACCCTGCGCCATCAGACGTCTGAGAGGCTGCAGCTGCGGCAACGAATACATCGCCGTCACTCCCTCCGGACAGATCTATCCCTGCCACAATTTCGTCGGTCAGGACGAGTGGCTCATGGGCAGCGTCCATGACGGCAGCTTTGACGAGGATATGAAGCGCCGCTTCGCCTCCGCTCATCTCTATAATAAAGAAGGCTGCTCCGATTGCTGGGCACGCTTCTATTGCAGCGGCGGCTGCAACGCCATCAACAACGAGCACTGCGGCGACATTCTCAAGCCCTATCCCACTTACTGCGAGCTTGAGAAAAAGCGTCTTGAGTGCGCCATTATGATTCAGGCGGCGCTGCTGGACGACGCAGAGTAAAGAGCAACTTAATAACATCGACCGGTCCGCGGGTTTGTCTGTACAAGCCACGCGGACCGGTCTTTTTTGCCGGTCAGTGCCCGCCGAAAAAGCCGACGGGATGAATGGTGTGCTTTTCCTTGGGATCAAAGCCTGCCAGCCGTTTGTCCTTGAGCAGAACGGCGGGCTGTATCGAGTAGGTGCCGAAGCGGTTCTTGAGCCGGTCCATGGCCTCCTCCAGCCGGCGGCGCTGCTCTCTGCGCCGATGGTCGTCAAAGAGGGAGATCTGACCGGGCACTTCTCCCTGCACAAGATCGGAAACGCACACGCCAAGGGAGCGGATCGGCTCCTCCCAGCAGTAGTTTGCCGCGAACAGCTCCAGTGCCGCGGAGGATATCTCGGAGGCAAGGCTGGTGTGGTGGTCAAGGGTTTGCTGGCGGGAAAACCAGCTCAGACTGCTTCTGCGCACGCTCATGGAGACCACCCGTCCCGAAAGCCGCTGTTCCCGCAAGCGGCGGGAAACGCTGTCGGCCAGCACCAGCATGATGATCTTGACGTCCTCGTAATTTTCCAGGTCCCGGGGAGCGGTGGTGGAGTTGCCTACCGATTTCACCGGCACGGTGTCATAATAGCGGGCGACGGGGGAGGTGTCCATTCCGTTGGCAAAGCAGTGCAGCACCTGACCGGTCTTGCCGAACCGCTGACACAGCAGATCAAGTGGGAACTGCGCCAGCGCGCCGATGGTGTAAATGCCCATGGCGCGCAGCTTGCGGGAGGTGGCGCGCCCAACGTAGAGCAGATCCTCCACCGGCAGCGGAAAGACGATCTGGCGAAAACGCTCCCTCGGGATTTCCGTGACAGCGTCCGGCTTTTTATAATCGCTGCCCAGCTTGGCAAAGATCTTGTTGAAGCTGACTCCCACCGAAACGGTGATGCCCAGCTCGCGTTTTATCCGTTCCCGCAGGTGGTGGGCGAATTCCACTCCGTTGACCGGAAGCAGGTTGGCGGTCAGGTCCAGCCACGCCTCGTCAAGACCGAAGGGCTCCACCTGATCGGTATATTCAAGATATATCTCGCGGGTCATGCTGGAAAAATGCTGATACAGCTCAAAATCCGGCGGAATGATTACCAGATCGGGACACTTCTGGCGCGCCTGCCAGATGGCTTCGCCGGTCTTTACGCCGCACCGCCGGGCTTCCGGAGTGCCGGAAAGGATTATGCCGTGGCGCTCCTCCGCGTCGCCCCCCACACATACAGGCTTTCCGCGGAGCTGGGGGCGGCGCACCAGCTCAACGGAAGCATAAAAGGAATTGCAGTCGGAATGCAGCACGATCCTGTCCATTGGTGGATACCTCTTTCGCTCAAAACTTTCATTGAGCATATTATAGAACATTTGTTCGGATTATTCAACCGCTACATATTGACATTTGTCAGCGCGTAACACAACTGTACGAAAAACAGGACAACATGCGATCAGGCAAGGGGAAACGCCTCTGCCGGATCGCTTTTTCTGTCCGCGGAAATACAGTTGTCCGAATAAAGCGGACACGTTCTACATATTCATTGCACAGAAACGAAAAAAGGAGCGATCACAATGGATTGTAAGGTCACTGGCGATACCGTTCTTATGTACGATACCGTGTTTGAAGGCACCGCCGAGCAGCCGGTGGATGTGGAATTTACCCTTCCCGATTACTGCCCCGATGTAGGCAGGGTGCTCAAGTGCCGCGCCACACCCGTAATCACAGGACGGGAGAGCGGTGCTGACGGCATCACCGTCAGCGGTACGGCACGTCTGGAGGTGCTGTACGTGGACGGCCACGGCGGGCAGGTGCGCTGCTGCACCCACGATATGCCCTTCGTCACCACTCTGCCCGCTGGAGGACTGCCCGCCGACACGAAGGTGTGTGCCGAAGCAAGGGTGGATTACATCAACTGCCGCGCCATCAGTCAGCGGCGCATCGATATCCACGGCGCGTTTACCCTGAAGGCTTCCGCCGTGTGCATCCGCGAAAACAAGGTAACGTCCTCCGCGGAGGGTGCTGGGGTTCTTGTCCGCCGTCAGATATGCGACGTGAGCACCGCTCAGGGACACGCACAGACAGCCTTTGCCATCAGCGAATCCTTCGAGCTGCCCGAGAGCAAGCCGGCAGTGGCGGCGGTGGTGCGCAGCGCGGCGGATATCAGCGTGCTGGACTGCAAGCCCATTGCCAACAAGCTCATCGTCAAGGGTACCGCCGGACTGACGGTGGTCTACTGCACCAACGAAGGCGTGCTGGAGAGCATGACCTATTCGGTGCCCTTCAGCCAGTTCTTTGACCTGAGCGGAGCCGACGACGAAAGCAGCTGCGACGCGGACATTTCGGTCAGCAGCGTTGAACTGGCGCTGAGAACCGATCCCGACGGGGAATACCGCAGAATATCGGCAGACATCAGATGCTTTGCCGACATCCGCGCCTACCGCAGCGACACCGTTCCTGTGGTCAGCGATGCCTATTCCACTCAGTATGAGCTTAATCTGGAACGCAAGCCCATGTGCTTTGAGCGATATATCAGCGAGGGCAGCCGAAAGGCGCACGTAGAGGGACGACTCAGCTTTTCCGGCGGAATCACCGAGGTGATGGACGCGTGGTGCGAGCCGGTCTCCTGTGTATCCGGCAGCGGCGGCAGTGTCAGCGGCTCAGTTCTGCTCTGCGCCATTATCCGCAACGAGGACGGCGGCTGCGAATATGCCGAGACCACCTGCGGCTTTGAGTGCGAGGGGGATATCAGCGACAGCAATCTGTTCTGCCGCTGCAGAATTGCCGCCTGCGGGTGTGACTATTCTCTCGACGGCAGAAACAACGTTGACCTGCGAGGCGAGGTGCGTGTGCGCACTGCGGTCTATTCACGCACGCAGATGCCCTGCATCGTCGGGCTGGAGCCGGACGAAAGCCGTCCGCGTCAGGAGGCGGAGGGGCCGGCGCTGGTGATGTATTTTGCCCGCGCCGGTGAGGAACTGTGGGATATCGCCCGGGAGCACAACGCTTCGATGAGTGACATCGCCGTGGACAACGCCCTTGCCGACGAGTGTCTGGGCGAAGATAAGCTGCTGCTCATTGCACGCGGCTGACCAAACTTACCGGGAAAGGGTGAAACAAATGGATGATATCAGAATTTATCGCGATATAGCCGAACGGACGGGCGGCGACATCTATCTAGGCGTGGTGGGACCGGTGCGCACCGGCAAATCCACACTCATCAAGCGGTTTATGGAGACTCTCGTTCTGCCCAATATGAACGACCGCTACCGAATGGAACGCGCCACCGACGAGCTGCCTCAGTCGGCGGCCGGACGCACCATCATGACCACCGAACCCAAATTTATCCCCGAGGACGCGGTGGAAATCACTCTGGGACAGAGCGCGGCCATGCGTGTGCGCATGATCGATTGCGTGGGTTATATTATCCCCAGCGCTCTGGGATATATCGAGGACAACGCTCCCCGCATGGTCAAAACACCGTGGTTTGACGACGAGGTGCCCTTCAATCTCGCAGCGGAGGTGGGCACGAGAAAGGTTATCAACGAGCATTCCACCATCGGCGTGGTGGTGACCACCGACGGAACCATCACCGACCTGCCCCGGGAGGAATACGCCGAGGCAGAGGATCGTGTCATCGGAGAGCTCAAGGAAATCAGCAAGCCTTTTGTGGTGCTGGTCAACTGCGTTGATCCTACGCTGCCCGAGAGCCGCGAACTTGCACAGCGCATCGGTGAAAAGCACAACGTGCCCGCCGTGGCGGTCAACTGCCAGAGCATCACCGAAGCGGAGATACGTGAGATTCTTTCCATGGTGCTCTTTGAGTTCCCCATCAGGTCGGTGGAATTCAATATGCCCCGCTGGCTGTGTACGCTGCCCCGCGCCCACTGGCTCAAACAGGAGATGTTCACGTTGGTGCGTGAGAGTGTGGAGAACGCCAGCCGTATCCGTGACGCCGACGGCATCTGCCGCGCCGTGGCAGGCGGTCAGTACGTTGTGGACAGCCGTGTTGCCGGCATCGACCTCGGCTGCGGGCGCGTCACCATGGACGTCACGGTGCAGCCAAATCTGTTCTACCGCATTCTGGGTGAACAGACCGGCCTTGACATCGCCGACGACGCGGGGCTGCTGCGTTCCATGCTGGAGCTTGCGCAGATCAAGCGGAAATACGACCGGGTCAGTGCCGCTCTTGAGGAAGTGGAGGCCACCGGCTACGGCATCGTTATGCCTGGCATAGACGAACTGCGGCTGGAGGAGCCGGAGATGGTCCGGCAGGGCGGACGTTACGGAGTGCGTCTCAAGGCGTCCGCGCCGTCCATTCATATGCTCAAGGCCAACATCACCACCGAAGTCGCGCCGGTTGTGGGCAGCGAGAAGCAGTCGGAGGAACTGGTCAGCTATCTGCTGGATGAGTTCGAGGACGAGCCGGGTGCCATCTGGCAGTCCAACATCTTCGGCAAATCTCTCCACGAACTGGTCAACGAAGGGCTGCACAATAAGCTCTTCAAAATGCCGCCCGAAGCCCGCGGCAAGCTGCAGGAAACCATCGAGAGGGTCATCAACGAAGGCTGCAGCGGTCTGATCTGCATTATCCTGTAGAAATATACCTGTTGTGCAAATCCCGCCGAAATGACAAAAGTTGTCCACGATAAAATGATTAAGCAGAACGTGATGGAGGCTTTTGTGAGAGTAATCCGGTAAAAGAAAAAGAGCACTCTGACTGCCCGAAAACGGGGGAGCCGGAGTGCTTTTTGGGATACCTGTAAGTTTTCAGGACGGAATACTGAAAGTTATCCGTCTGACAGACTGATATTTGTACACTTAACATTTTTCGATTTTTCTTACAAGTTCATATTGATATGTCTTGAAATATTTATTCCAGAATCCTCGTGCATTTGGATTAGCTGTTCCATGTCCAACCCATAGATATCCGGCTCCCCTTTGTTTTTCGTATTCAACAACATAATAGAGTAAGTCTTTAGAAAGAGAAGTTCCTCTGTATCCCGGAGTCACATACACTTCTCCTATATTTACCGATATAGTGTTTGGGAAAGTAAACACATCTGATTCACTATTGCTTACTATCAATCCTATTATTCTATCATCTTTAGAAATAGCAATATGAAGCCTCGTCTCGGCATCCATAAAAAAACCTTGGTATACCTGCTCTGTAAATTCATAACCCGGATAAAAAACTGGTGCCTGCTTCAGGTGATTAATTATTGCGCCCGTCAGTGTCCATATTTCATCCCAGCGTTTCTCGATTTCATTTTTCTCCAATGTCCTTAGTGTATAGGCATCGTTAAATTGGTAAGGAGCATCTATAATTTCGAATCTGCCTTGTTCATAAATATATCCAAACTGCATCATCGAAAACAATGTTAATGCTTCATCATCATGCGCATACAGATTTATTCGAAATTCTGTGTTGCCATTGTTAATGACTTCAGTAGACAGCTTGCAGAATAATTTTGACAGTGTCTTTGGCGATGAAGCATAATACCCATACACTGGCACGCAGCAAATCTGCATACTGCCTTCACTCCATAAAGAATAGTAAAGAACACCATTTTCATCGATTCCGTCATCAATAAAAACGCTACTCATATTTGATAATTTGTCACTGAACTTCTCCTTAAAAGTTTCAAACGTAATATTTTCTAATATCGGGTTATTAGAATGTTCCAACATATACTTTTCATACAACTTATTAATCATGATTTCACTACTGATTTCCTTCATAGCCTATAAAATCTTCTGCATTACTACAGCATCTTTAAACATTCCGTTTACATAGAAAAAATTTTTGTATATTCCTATATCAATAAATCCCATTTTATGGTACAAATTGATGCCTCTTGCATTATCAGAAATTACTTCCAGTTCTATAATACTGATCTTCATCTTCTTTGCCTGCTCGACAATTCTTTTTAACATTTCTGTTCCGATTCCCTGATTCCAGTACTCCTTTCTTACTGAAATCGAGAATTTAGCCCTGTGACGAATTCTTGCTGCATAATATCCATCCAATTCTGCTCGCGCAATAATCTGGTCGTTTTCGAGAGCTATCAAAACAACACTGTTCTCCGAGTCTTTACTCATGGCTAATTTTCGTTTTACGCCTTCAATTGGAACAGTAAATTCATTTTCACCATGTAACAGATTATTAGATTCTCCACCTACCTGATTCAGATATACAATCATTTTCTCTGCATCATCTGAAACGGCTTCTCTGATTATATAAGTATTATTCATTTAATCCCTTCCTCTCCTATAACAGTAGCACCCCGGACAAAGCTGCCCGGGGCGCGTTGATTATTGATGAAACAGGAAATCAGTCTTCCTTTTTGCCGAAGATGTCCTTTGCCTTGCCCAGCAGACCGCCGACAGCGTCGGTGATCTTTTCGCCGAGGGAGTCGTTGCCGTCGTCAGCAGCGTCGCCGCCGCCGAGACCCAGCTTCTCCTTGATGCCGTCGACAATGTTGTCCAGAGCGCCGTCGGGCAGATCAATCTTGCCGAGGAGTTCCTTGACGGTCTCGATGGGGTTTGCCTTGAAGCGGGAGAGAGCGCCGTCGTCACCCTTGAGCTTGGCGACTATTTCTTCGATTTTTTCCTTGATGGTGTCGAGAATGTTATCCATAGTACAGCCTCCTGTATGTTGTTGTGTTCAGCATAGCACATCACAATATATTAGTCAAGTGATGATAATCCGAATTAATCGATGGTCAGCTCCATCACATGGTCGTCCATGAAGAATCCGTTGCCGATGTCGGCTTTCTGGTCAAAGACAACCACAAAGCCCTTGTGCTTATATACATTGATGGCCTGATGATTGTTGATGTTGACCGTCAGGCGGATGCGCTCAAGCCCCTCGTTGCGGCAGATGGCGCACAGGCTGTCGATGGCGGCGGAGGCAAGCCCTTTTCCGCGCTGGTCGGCGCGCAGGTACAGCTTGCTCAGAAACATGCGCTTCTCCTCCGGTTCAGGACGGAAGCCGGTGTAGCCGGCGATTTCCTCATCGTCGCAGAGGAAGAAATAACGGTAGCCCTCGCTTTCGATCTGGCGGCACATGGCCTCGTAGGACTGGAAGCGATCCACCATATAATCGATCTGCTCCACGGTGATGATGCCGGGGAAGCATTCGTGCCAGATGGCGCAGGCGAGGTCGGCAAGCCGGCGAAGCTGCAGGTCGCTGGTTACGGGAACAAGTCTGAGCATGATAATCCATCTCCGCTATTTAAAAATTCCTCCGGATATGATAAGATAATGTTCAGCCACATCACGGAGGTAGTTATGACAAAGAAGCTTTACGATATCGACAGCCACATGCAGACCTTTGAGGCAACGGTGCTGTCCTGTGAGAAAAAGGGAAAGAAATACGAAATAATCCTCGACCGGACGGCGTTTTTTCCGGAAGCGGGCGGTCAGACCGCCGACACCGGCACTATCGGAGATGCCAGGGTGAGCGACGTGCAGGAGCGCGGGGAGGATCTGGTGCATTTTGCGGATAAACCCGTGGAAGCCGGACAGAAAGTGCAGTGCGCACTGGACTGGGAAATCCGCTTCCGAAAGATGCAGAATCACACCGGCGAGCATATCATCTCCGGCATCACCCATGAGCTCCACGGAGCGAGCAACGTGGGCTTCCATCTTTCCGCCGATGACGTCACCCTCGATTTCGATGTTGAGCTGACAAGAGAACAGCTCAATTACATAGAATACCTTGCCAATGTGATCGTGTCAAGAAATTTGTCGGTCACCGCGGAGTATCCCTCCGAAGAAGAACTCGCGGCGATGGATTACCGCAGCAAGCTGGAACTGACGGAAAACGTGCGCATCGTCACCATCGAAGACTGTGACCGCTGTGCCTGCTGCGCACCTCACGTCAAGCGCACCGGCGAGGTTGGTCTTATCAAGCTGCTGGACTTTGCCCGCCACAAGGGCGGCGTGCGTATCCACATGCAGTGCGGTCTTGACGCACTGGACGATTATCGCGTGAAGTACGAAAACGTCCTGTCCATCTCGGCGCAGCTTTCCGTAAAGCAGCATGAAACCGCCGCCGGAGCGGAGCGCTTCCTTGAGGAACTTGAGCGGCAGAAGAAGGCTTACGCCGCCATGACCGAAAAGTACATCGCCCTGCGTCTGTCGTCTCTTGACCGCACCGGCGGTAATCTGTGCGTGTTTGAGGAGGATATGGACGCAATCGCCCTGCGCGGCCTTGTAAACGGCATGATGACCATGACCGACGGGCTGTGCGGCGCGTTCTGCGCCCGACCTGAGGGCGGCTGGAATTACGTCATCGGCAGCGCGTCGATCCCTCTGCGTGCAAAGGCAAAGGAGATCAACTCGGCTCTCGGTGGAAAGGGCGGCGGCACCGACGAGATGATTCAGGGCAGCGTGTCCTGCGAACGTGAAGCCATCGAGGAGTATTTTTCAAAAGAGCATATGTAATAAAACAGAGCAGTCCGGAACCTGTCGGGCTGCTCTGTTTTTGTTATGGTGATGCGGGCGATTCGACCGCGCGTTTCTCAAAAGAACCATCTCTGCGAAGCTGAATTACAACGATCAATATCAGCGGCAGGGCAAAAACTCCAAGTATGCCGAACCACCGTCCGCCCACATAAAGCGCAAGCAGTGTAAGGGCGGGGTGCAGCCCGAAGCGTCCGCCAACCAGCCGGGATTCAATAATGTTGCGGGCAACGCTTATTATCGCCAGCATCGCCAGCAGCATCAGACACAGCCGGCTGTCTCCGGTAATCAGCGAAGCCAGTGCCCACGGAATCAGTACCGTGCCCACGCCCAGCACCGGCAGAATATCCACAAGGCTGATTATAAGCGACAGCGGGACGACGTATTTTATCCCCGCGCCAAGCAGGTTGAGCAGCCAGAATCCCAGACACAGCTCGCCAAAGGTGATGAGCATCAGCAGACCGTAAGTCCTGAGCAGATGCATAACGGTCTGGACTGCCCTGTGACGGGCGCGGGATATCAGTCCGCGGGCTTTCTGCGGGCACAGGGAAACCAGCAGATTTCTCGCTCCGGCATAATCAAGGGTGATGAAAAACGAGCTGATGATTGTTATCACCACGACGAAAAGGAGAGAGGGCAGACGCATGGCGGCGGTGCCTGCAGCGCCCAGCAGTTCCATCACCGGCGAAGAAAGGGCGTCCACCGCCGAGAGCAGCACGTCATCCGCGTTATCGCTGCCCAGTGCCGGGCGCAGCCATGACGGAAGCCGCTCCAGCCATTGCTCGCTTTGCTCAAGTACCCCGTTGACCAGCTCGCTCAGTGCAGCGGGCAGGGTGGATATGAATTCCAGCACCTGCACCGCCAGCGCGCGGAAAATCAGCGAGAACGCAAGACCGGCAAACGCGTAGAATATCACCAGCACGAGCAGCGCGGCGGCCTTGCGGGACAGGCGCGGAAACCTCGCCGCAAGCAGTCCCACCGGCTTCTGCAGCATTGCCGACAGCATGAAGGCTATGATAAACGGCAGCGCCGCCGGCAGCAGCCAGCGCAGGGCGAGAAAAATTCCCAGCCCGATTACGCTGTAATAAGCGATATTTATAAGCAGTGCAGTCTTACGGGATTCCATCTGCGCCCTCCGGATTGTTTTCTGTGTCGTTTATTATATGCAAAAGTTTGTATATTTATTGACAAACTCCCGGAATTGCTACATAATATATTGTGATAGTCCGGTGAACACACCGTAAAGAAATCAAGGAGGAATCATGAAAGAGTTTTCAAGAGTTGACAAGAAGGCAAAGACGAAGTGGCGCATCAGCCGCTTCCTGGGTCTGCTGGTTCTGGCAGGAATTTCAGCAGGAGCGATGGCTATGGTGAGCGGTGCCGGCGATACCGGTCTGAACATTCTCTGCGCCATCTGCTGCGGCATCGTTCTGCTGCTGCAGCTGCTGAATCTGATCGTCTATCCCATCATCGAGTACATCCAGTGGCAGTATCTGGTGGACGATGACCGCATCGAAATCAAGAAGGGTATCTTCTGGCGCTCCCACACCGTCATTCCTATTTCCAGAATTCAGCACGTTTCCGCCAAGTCCGGTCCCCTGCAGAATATGCTTGGCCTTTCCACTGTGCAGATCAACACCGCCGGCGGCGTACATACCATTGACGAGCTCAACAAGGAAACCGCTGCCCAGATCTGCGACAAGCTCAGAAACATCGTCAATCTCAAGGTTGCCGAGCAGCGCGCAAAGAATATGATTGCTGAAAACAAGGCTGCCCAGCAGGCTGCTGTCAATGCCGATGCGGAGGTGGGTACGGATGCTTGAGCGCAGACGCTGCCATCCTCTTTATATCGTTGAACAGCTTGCGCGTACAGTTGGTGTGCTTGCGGTAGCTCTGCTTACCAGTGTTATGGGCGCAATTGAAGACAATGACATTTCCGCGCTGGCCAATGGAGGCATCAGTTTTTTTGCCTATTTCGGTCTCGGCGCCCTGGTGCTCATCGGAATCATCGCTTTCTTCACATGGCTGGGCTGGCGCAATATCTGGATAAGTGCCGAGGATAACACCCTCATTTATGAGTCGGGCATTCTTGTGAAAAAGCGCGTGACCATTCCCTTCTCCAAGATCAACACCATCGACATGGGACGTAACGTGTTCCAGCGCCTTTTCGGCACCTGCCGCCTCAAGGTGGATACCGGTGCAGTTGCCAACGGTGAAGATCAGCGGTCGCAGATGAATATCGTCTTTTCCCTTAAGGACGCGGAGGAGTTCCGCAGCTATATCCTCAACCGTGCAGCGCAGGACGAACAGGAGCTTCGTGTGGAGGGTGCTACCGCCATCGACGCAGGCACCGAGCCCCGCTGGGCGCTGCAGGCAAGATTCAGTGACTTTATGCTCTATGGCCTGACCTCCTCCAGCGTGATGAAGGTTTTCCTGAGCGTTCTGATGATTTTTACATTGCTTGCGGAAGTATCCGAATCACTTCTCGATTCCATGATTGAGACCATCGCTCCCTATGCTGAGGGTGCATGGAACTGGATGTCCGGCAGCGGTATTGTGATGTTCATCCTGCTTGTGCTGGGAATGTTCATCCTTCTCACCATTGTCTCCAATATTTTCACAGTTGCTTACTCCGCCATTCGCTACTATGGCTTCCGTGTTGCCCGTGAGGGCGACAACGTGGTGGTTCGCTATGGACTTATTTCCCTTAAGAACTACACCGTTCAGGCTGAGAATGTTCATGCTATCGTAGTAAAGCAGAATCTTCTCCAGCAGCTCATCGGACGCTGCAGCGTCGAGATGGTCTCCATCGGTTACGGTAACGAGGAGAATGAAACCAATCTGCTTTTCCCCATCATTCAGAAGAACAAACTGGGCTGGCTCATCGAAACCGTACTGCCCGAGTATTCTCTTTCTGTTGAGGCGTACAAGCCGGAGAAGCGCTCCATCCGCTTCCTCATCGTTCGTCCCATCCTGTGGGCGGCACTAATTTTCGCTGCGATTATCGTCGCGTGCAGCTTCATCATGGATTCCGTTGCTCTGGTCGTGACCGCTGCGGTTATTCTCATGCTGGTTATTATCGTTAACAGCGTGCTCAGGTACCGCAACAACGCCCTTGGCTGCGACGGCAAGGTCATGCTTGCCCGTTCCGGCGGCACCAATGTGACCACCCATCTTATCCGTACCGACGCGGTGCAGTCCATCACTGTCAATTCCGGCATCTTCCAGCGTCCCCGCAAGGTTGCCACCTACCGCATCGATTTCCATGCTCCCGTTCTGAGAAACATCGCTGTTGTTCCTCACATGAACGACGATCTTCTCGACGATCTGGAGTGTCACATCACCAAGTAACCACAGCGCGAATCAACATCAGACGGGCTGCCCGCGGCAATGTCACGGAGCGGCCCGTTTTTTTCGCGGTAAAGGGACAGAAATCTTTTTTCGTCAGCTATTGATAAATGATCGCCAGCCGTGTATAATAATGCGAGTAGGAAAGCCCACGGGGGCGCAATGGTTTCGACGGGGATTCGGAACTGTGGTAAGCGAGCAGCGGTGGGGCACCGCTTAAAAAGCTCCACTTATAAATCAAACAACAACAATTCCTACGCATACGCTGCTTAATTAAGCGGCCGTCCGTCCGGTGAGTACCGCGGCTCCGGAACGGGCGTGATGAAGCGGTGAACGTGAGCAGGGGAGGGACCCGGTCTCTGCCACGCATCAGGGTCTACCGCAGCGCGCAGCCTGTCATTGGGCGTCGCGTGAGGGGAATCCCAAATCAATGACTGCGCTCGGAGAAAGCTGCACGGATGGATTTTCGGACAGGGGTTCGATCCCCCTCGCCTCCACCAAAGCGAATAAATCCGAACCTGATGCCGGTTGGCGTCGGGTTCGGATTTGTTGTTTGTTCGGGAAATTATGGAATGCAAAGGGGCAGTCGTGGATTTCGTTTTCCGCGGCTGCCCCTGGCTTATATTGTGTTATTGGTTGAATGAACAATTACAGCCCGAGCAGGCCGAGAATATCCACCAGTCCGGAAAGCTGCAGTCCGGCGGCTGCGGCGAGGGCGAGGAGGACGAGCGCGGGAACAAGCCAGCGTGCGGGAGATTTTTTGCGCGGGGTGGTTGATGGAGCAGTTTCCGCAGAGGATTCAGCGGGAGTTGCAGGTGTGTCCACCGCGGGTATAGGTGTTTCTGCTTGTTCGGCGGGGTGTTCGGATACTGCGGCTGAGAGGGGCTCATGCTTGATGCCGTTTTCCTCGCAGTACTGCCATACATAGGAGTTTTCGGGGCAGTAGACGGTAAGGTTGGGGCAGCCGGAGAATGCACCTTGATCAATACTCGTAACGCTGTCGGGAATAGTGATGCCGGTCAGGCTGCTGCAGCCGGAGAATGCGCTACTACCAATACTCGCGACGCTGTCGGGGATTATATACTCGTTGCTGTGAGCATTGGGATAGGCTACGATGATAGATTCATCTTTGCTGAACAGCACGCCGTCAATGTCGCAGTAAGATTCGTTGCTATAATTTACGCATATGGCGGTCAAGCTGCGGCAGTCGGAGAATGCCCCATAATCAATACTCGTCACGCTGTCGGGAATTGTGATGGCGGTCAAGCTGCGGCAGTCGGAGAATGCTCTTTTGCCAATGCTCGTGACGCTGTCGGGGATGGTGATGGCGGTCAGGCTGATGCAGCCTAAGAATGCCCTTTTGCCAATACTCGTCACGCTGTCGGGAACTGTGATGGCGGTCAGGCTGATGCAGTCGGAGAATGCGCTACTACCAATACTCGTCACGCTGTCGGGAATTGTGATGGCGGTCAGACTGCTGCAGCCGGAGAACGCACTACCGCCGATGCTCGTAACGCCGTCGGGAATGGTGATAGCGGTCAGGCTGATGCAGTCGGAGAATGTCTTATTTCCAATGATCGTAACACTGTCTGGGATGGTGATAGCGGTCAGGTTGCTACAGCTGGAGAATGCCCGGTCACCAATGCTCGTCACGCCGTCGGGAATTGTGATGGCGGTCAGGTTTTTGCGGAAGAATACACCGTCACCAATGCTCCTGACCGACAATCCGCCGTGCTTGCTAGGGATTACTACTTCTCCGCCGTTTCCGGTGTATTTTGTGAGAGTTATGCCGTCCGAAGCGGTTGCGGTATATTCAAAGTCCGGGATATCAACTGAGACGCGGCGGCAGCCGTTTTTCTGCAGCCAGTTGACCAGTTCCGTTGTGCGCTGATCTTCGTTGAGAGCATCATATCTCAGCTGCTGCTGGCTTTCATTGACAATGCTCAGATCTCGCGGCAGGTCACAGGGTTCAAGGACATAAATGAGCTTCTGCTTGTTCATCGCCGATGCCGTACGCAGAGATTCAATATCATCGCCTTGCATATAGCTTTGTGATACAAGGGCAACAAAACACGCACATTCTCTTATTGCCTTCATCGCCTCCGAACCGCTCAAGCTATTCCCGTCCAAAACGGTACAGTTGTGTTTTTCGAGTGCACTGATTATTTCATCAGCACGCTGCTGCACATTTGAGGAATAGCTGATGTACGCGTACGACGACTGAGAGGCAGAAGATTCAAGTTCTTCACACACTGCAAGGCTGTTGTCTATTACATAGGGCAGGTTTTCCTTTTTTGCATATTCGTGGGCTGCGGAATTTTCTGCACAGTGAATCGTGCAGCTTTTGCCTAAATACATATATCCGACATCTGTAACACAGGATGGTATATGGATGGAATGAACAGTGAAGTCCCACGAAAATATATCCCACAACCCCACCACCCTTTGCCTGCTACCTGCTGGATACTCGGACGGAATAAACACATCGGTGTCACTGCCGAGGTATCTCGTAAGCCGCACGCCGCCGACACATTTACGAAATTCGAATTCGCCGCCGTCATCCATTATCACGCGCTCGTTGCCGCCAACATTAAAACCCGTTGCCTTCCTCGGTTCACCCTTGGTCAGTCCTTCGATTCCGGAAAGAACGCTTTCCAGCTCGCTTTCCTCAACCTTGCGATACTTAGGCTTCTCTACGCTGCCAAGCTGCATGTCCGCGGCGGGAGGCATAACGATATCGTCCTCAAGGAAGCAGAGCATGATCTGCTCCTTGCGCTTCTTGCGGATGGCGTACTCTACCTCGTTTTCGATTACATACTGACGCTCGCAGGCGGTCTGGGTGACGAACATGAGGAAAAGCGCGCAGTCGTTGATGTGGGTGGCGATGACTTCGTTATAATTCGTTGCAGGCGGAATTCCCTTGTCGTACCATATCTTCCACCCCTGCTCATACAGACGGGTGATTATGGGGAAGACGCGCTTGTAGTCATCGTGAGCGTAACTGATGAATATATACGGTGACTCCTCGTCGGCGGCAAAGGGTGCAACAAAGCCCTCCTCGGGCGGTGTGTAATTGATATTTTCCGACATAATTATCCCTCCATCGACAGTTTTTATATTATTATACGACAATGTGTGCCGTTTTGCAACTCCAGACGGGAATTGATTGCCGACAGCTGAATTATCGAGCAAGATCATCGCCGGTCAGGTGGTCGAAGAAATATTACCGCCGTTTCAAATATATTTTGCAGAAAATGCAGGATACTGTTGATTTTTATATATTAACTTTGATATAATAGACAGGCTAAAAACAATCGAAGGAGTTTAATGACCTATGGGACAGAGTAATTTCAACAAGGCAGCCATCAAGGCTAAGGAAAACGGCGCAAACAATACCGGCAAACTGGAACAGAGCTACAAGAATGTTCTGTACGTTCTGGGCGCTCTGGTTGTGGCTCTTCTTATTTTCGCCATTCTTGTCAGCTTCAAGGTTATCAACTGCACCAATTCCAGCACCCTTCTTTCCGAAGGTCCCGATGGTTCCAAGTATTACGTTGCCAGCGTGACCAACAAGCAGGGCACCGCATACGAAAACCTGTTCTACTATATCAATGCTGAAGGCAAGCGCGTTGACTGCTTCGTCAACGAAGCCGGCACCACCGTTATGGAGAAGGACGAAAACGGCGAAGCCAGGGAAGTTCTCGTCGACGGCGGCGAAATCGGCAAGAGCGTTAACGGCGAAGTTCTCAAGAGCGAATACAATCCCTTCACCGGTGCTTTCAAGTATTATTTCCTCAATGATGCCGGCGAGCGCGTTGAGTGCAATCTCAGCCAGGACTACAGCAAGCTGACCTACACCGACGCTGAGGGCAAGGAGCAGGAGTTCGTGTTTGCTCCCGTTTCCGGTTCTGATGTCTCCGGTTCCGACGTTTCCGGTTCCGATGTCAGCGCTGCCGACGCTCAGTAATCACATCTGAATCCATGACGGCCTCTGATTTTTCTTCAGAGGTCGTCTTTTTTGTTGACCTTTCCGGAGGATGGTGTTATAATGCTGAACAATTATCATAACAGGAGGAAGAAATCATGCTCAAGCTCAGACCGTACAAAGCCTGTGACGCGAAAACCATTCTGTCCTGGTGCAGGGATGAGGTAAGCTTCCGCAAATGGACTTCGGACCGGTACGATCATTATCCCATAAGCGAAGCCGATATGAACCACAAGTACATCGACCTCAACGGCGACTGCCCGGACGCAGACAATTTCTATGCCATGACCGCGTTTGACGAGAGCGGCATAGTGGGCAGCCTGATTCTGCGCTATACCGACGAGGCGCGCACTGCTGTCCGTCTGGGCTTCATTATTGTTGACGACACCAAACGGGGCAAAGGCTACGGTAAGGGCATGATTGCTCTTGCTCAGAAATTTGCCTTTGAACTGCTGGGAGCGGAAACCGTCAGTCTTGGCGTGTTCGATAATAATCCTCCTGCCCTTTACTGCTACCGGGCAGCGGGCTTTGCAGAGACAGGGGAGAAGTTTGCCTGCGAAATCTTCGGCGAGGAATGGACGGTCATAGAGCTGGCGATGGACAGAAACGACTATTTCGAAAATCGAAAATAACAAGCGGCGTGCTGTCCTGATGTTTCGTTCGGGGCAGCACGCCGATATATTATGGATAACATGGAGCTGGCAATATGGAAAAGAGTAACTTACCCGAAGCGGTTGTCATCGATCTGGACGGCACGCTGCTGCGCTCCGATGGGAGCATATCGGATTACACCCTCTCGGTGCTGGAGAGGTGCAGGGAAAAGGGCATCTGCATCATTGTGGCAACCGCGCGATTCTGGTTCAAGGCGGAGAAATATCTGGAGATTATCAGGCCGGATTACGCCGTGCTTGCTGACGGAACGCAGATTTACCTTCAGGGCAGTCTGATTCACGGCTTTCCCATGGAGAGAAACCAGAGCAGAGCGTTCATCAGCGATCTGAGCGTCGAAAGCAGTGGGAAACCGTTTGTAGTCAGCACAGGAAAACATCTTCTCTGCTCCGGTTCCGGAATCAACGAGGTATGGCGCAGATCCTTCGATTTTTCCACCGGCGTGAGTGAGCCGGTCTATAAGATCGCAGCGGTTCTGGATTCTCCGGAAAAGGCAGAAGCACTCGCGGTAAAGCATTCCTGCCGCATGTATTCCTACCGCGGCGAAAATCTGTATGGCTTCACGAGCAAAGCCGCGGGAAAATACAGTTCGGTCTGTGCGCTGTCGATGCTGCTGAATATCCGGCTGCGTGATATGACCGCCTTCGGTGACGACTTAAATGACAGCGAGATTCTCCGGTGCTGCGGAACAGGCGTGGCTATGGCAAACGCCATTCCATCGATTAAGGAGGTTGCCGACATGGTAACGGACAGCAATGATGAAGACGGTGTGGCGAGGTATCTTGAGCGGGTCTGCATGTCGTAATCAGTGCAAAAAACAGCGGAGAACGCAGAACCGTTATCTGCGTTCTCCGCTGAAATTTTTGGATTATTGCCAGTATTTCCGGTCAAGGCTGCGGTACTGAACAGCTTCGGCGATGTGTTTGCTGTCAATGACATCCGCGCCGTCGAGGTCGGCGATGGTGCGGGAGATTTTCAGCAGGCGGTCGTAGGCGCGGCCGGAAAGACCGATGCGCTCAAATGCCATGCGCAGGATATTTTCCGCACCTTCGGTCATGACGCATACCTCACGGAGCATTGCCGGTGTGATACGGGCGTTGCAGGTAATGCCCGTGCCGGCAAAGCGCCGGCTCTGGATCGCCCGGGCGGCGTTGACCCGCTGACGGATGACTTCCGAGCTTTCGGCTGCTGCGCCTTCCTTGAGCTGCTGGAATTCCACCGGCGGGACTTCCACATGAATATCAAGACGGTCAAGCAGAGGACCGGAAATCCTGCCCAGATACTTGGATACCGAGCCCTTCGGGCAGGTACACGGACGTGTGGGGTGACCGAAAAATCCGCAGCGGCAGGGATTCATTGCCGCCACAAGCTGGAACTGGCAGGGATATGTCACTCTGCCGGTGGCGCGGGAGATGGTTACAACGCCGTCCTCCAGCGGCTGACGCAGGGCTTCCATGGTCTGCGTGGTGAATTCCGGCAGTTCGTCGAGGAACAGTACTCCGTTGTGGGCAAGGGAAACCTCGCCGGGCACGGGTTGCTGTCCGCCTCCGGCAAGAGAGGCAGAAGAAGCGGTGTGGTGGGGAGAGCGGAACGGGCGCTCGGTTATCAGTCGCACTCCGGTGGGGAGGGTGCCGGAAATGGAATGTATCTTGGTGGTCTGAATTGACTCCTCAAAGGTCATCTCGGGCAGAATTGAAGGAAAACGCTTGGCGAGCATGCTCTTGCCAGAGCCGGGAGGACCGATCAGAAGCACGTTGTGTCCGCCGGCCGCGGCGACTTCCAGAGCGCGTTTTGCCGCGCCCTGACCGCATACCTCGGAGAAATCCGGAGCGGCAGTGCGGGTCACTGCGGCAGGGAAATCGTCGGCGGTGACCGGATCGATAAGCCGCGTGCCGCTCAGGTGATCGATCAGTTCGGTGATGTTGCGGACCGGATAGCATTTTATGCCGTCCACCACGGAAACCTCTGCTGAATTATCCGCGGGAACAAAGAAAGAATCCGCACCCATATCCCGTGCCTTGACAGCCATCGGCAGCGCGCCGTTTATGCGCCGCACGGTGCCGTCAAGCGAAAGCTCGCCCACGAATATGTGGTCGCGTGAGATGGCGGGAATTTGTCCGGAGGCGGAAAGCAGCGCTATCATCAGCGGCACGTCGTACACAGCGCCTTCCTTGCGCACGTCCGCGGGAGCGAGATTGACGGTGATTCGCGCGGTTGGAAAATCATATCCGCTGGTGCGAATGGCTGCCTTGACCCGTTCGCGGGACTCACGCACCGCGGTGTCGGGCAGACCCACCACATCGAAGCAGGGCATACCCTTAGACAAAAAGGCCTCCACCTCAACGGGGAAGGCCTCGATGCCAAGCAGCCCCATACTGGTCAGCTTGGAAAACATAGCTTTATCACCTTGTTATCAGGTATTTTTGTCGGTCTGACGGAACTGCTTGAGATTGCCGGTTTTTTCGCTGCGGCGGTCAAGCTCAGCGAGAACGGCCTCAAGCGGAAGGTCGCACTTGACCATCATGACCATCAGGTGGTAGATGAGGTCGCCGATCTCCCCGGTGAGGTTTTCCTTGTCGCCGTTTTTGGCGGCGATGATGGTCTCGGCGGATTCTTCGCCGACCTTCTTGAGAATCTTGTCAAGGCCGGTGTCCAGCAGATAGCAGGTATAGGAACCTTCCTGCGGATTGTCGCGGCGGTTGATGATAGTCTGATAAAGCGCTCTGAGAATCTCGTCCATGTTATTTTTCCTCCGAATTCTTTCTTGCCTCGATATAGGACTGCGGAACAATGAATCGCAGCGCTCTGGGCACGATCTCAAAAGTAATGTCGTTGATGCTCTCGCATTCACCGTCAATATTGACCACAGAGGGCTTGACCGACTGTATGCGGATCTTTTTGCCGCGGAAATGGGTCAGTATCTTTTTATATTTCTTCTTGAAGAAATATTTGCCGGACTTATAGGCGGGAATAACAGTGAGCGCGCGCAGATGGCTCATCTTGTTGATGAAGATGAAATCCAGTTCGCCGTCGCAGGGGTCGGCGACGGGAGCGCTGCGCCAGCCTCCTCCATAGAACTGTCCGTTTGCGGCGAGGGAGAAAAGATACTTGCCTTCAAAGACCTGATCGTCATCAATTGTTATCTTCAGCGTGTTGTAAATGCGACCGAGCAAGCCACGCACGACGGCTTTGTTGTATGCCTGAGGACCGGAGAGTTTTTTGTTTTTGGTCTTGAGACGGTTTGCCAGATCGCAGATATTGGCATCCAGACCCAGCGAACAGATATTGATGGCGTTCATGTGGTTGGAGTTAATGCCGTCTACCTCGACGGAGGGGGAGACTATGTATTTTTCGACATCCAGATATTCTTCCTTGGTGCCGAAAGTTTTATTAAAGTCATTGCCGGAACCGCAGGGGATGCATCCCAGCTCGCAGTGTTCACTGCCGAAAAGACCGTTGGCGGTCTCGCACAGAGTGCCGTCTCCGCCCACAGAGAACACTCTGATAGGCTGTTCGGCAGTGGCGCCGGAAGCGATTTCACGGGCAATTTCCGTGGCGTGTCCCTGATGTCCGGTGAGTTTTATCTCATAATCAAGTCCGTGTTTTTCACAGGCGGCTCTGATCTGATCTCCCAGAATATCCATGGGATTCTGCCTGCCCGCGGCGGGATTAACGATGAAGTAATATTTCATCTGAGACACTCCTTTACTTGAAGTACATATAAAGCTGGCATTTAATCATGCCGTTGTAGAGCTTTCTGCGTTTGTCCGCCTTGCGTCCGAAGCTGCGCTCGAATTCCTCGTCCGGGGTGATGATGGAATAGCTGAAACCGGTACGGCGCTTGAAACGGCTGCCCATCAGCCGGTAAATGGCCTGCGCTTCGTTGACCGACAGCAGACGTTCGCCGTAAGGGGGATTGCAGATAACAATACCGCGCTCGCCGTCGGGTGCGAAATCCTTTACGTCACGTGTGACAAAGGTCAGGCGGTCGGCAACACCGGCCTTGCCCGCGTTCTCGATGGCTACGGCGATATTATCGCTGCTGATGTCTGAACCGAAGCCTTCAAAGGCGGCATCGGTGCGGATCATGCTCTGAGCGCGTTCACGCTCCGCGCGCCAAATGTCTCCGTCAAGGCAGCTCCATCGCTCGCAGGCAAAGCTGCGTTTGATTCCGGGGGCGATGTTCAGCGCCTTGAGCGCAGATTCGATGAGAATGGTGCCCGAACCGCAGAGGGGGTCGAACACACGGCTGTCGGCCTTGACGATGGCAAGGTCGGCCATGGCGGCGGCAAGGGTCTCCTTGATGGGAGCGGCGACGCCGTGTCTGCGGTAGCCGCGCTTGTGCAGACCTTCGCCGGAGGTGTCCAGCATGATGCAGGCAACGTCCTTGTGAATGTGGAACTGTATCTGGTGAACAGGACCGGTCTCGTCAAACCAGGGAATGTGGTAGACCGACTTGAGGCGCTCAACCACAGCCTTCTTGATGATGGACTGGCAGTCGGAGACGCTGAACAGCTTGGAGCTGACCGAGCTTCCCTTGACAGGGAAAGAGTCGCTTTTACCGATCCAGCGTTCCCAGGGCAGAGCCTTGCAGCCCTCAAACAGCTCGTCGAAGGTAAGGGCGGTAAATTTGCCAACTACGATGAGAATGCGCTCGGAATAGCGCGACCAGAGATTGGCACGTGCGAGCATATTTTCGCCGCCCGAGAAGAAGACGCGTCCGTTGTCGGGTGTGACGTCCTGCGCGTCCATTCGTCTGAGCTCGCCGCCCACAAGACCTTCCAGTCCCATCAGGCAGGGAGCAACCATTGTAATATTATCCATTATTCAAAATTTCCCAGATTACCAAGGCTCTGAGCCTTGAGATAGGCGTTGATGAAACCGTCGATGTCGCCATCCATCACAGCGCCGATGTTGCCCACTTCGTAGCCGGTGCGGTGATCCTTTGCCATGGTGTAGGGCATAAAGACGTAGGAGCGGATCTGACTGCCCCAGGCGATTTCCTTCTGAACGCCCTTGATGTCCTCGATGCGCTCGAGGTTTTCGCGCTCCTTGATCTCCACCAGCTTGGACATGAGCATCTTCATGGCAACCGCCTTGATCTGGAGCTGGATGCGCTCGTTCTGGCAGGCGGTGACAATGCCGGTGGGGATATGGGTGATGCGCACGGCGGAGTCAGTGGTGTTGACGTGCTGTCCGCCGGCACCGCTGGAGCGGTAGGTGTCAACCTTGATGTCCTCGGGGCGGATCTCGATCTGCACGTCGTCGTCGATCTCAGGCATTACCTCAAGGGAGGCAAAGGATGTGTGCCTTCTTCCCGACGCATCAAAAGGTGACACCCTTACAAGTCGATGAACGCCGATTTCGGACTTGAGATATCCGTAAGCATTAAGTCCCTCAACCAGAATGGAAGCACTTTTGATTCCCGCTTCATCACCGTCTAATATATCAAGAGTACTCACCTTGAAGTTATGGCGTTCACCCCATCTGCAGTACATACGGTAAAGCATCTCTACCCAGTCCTGAGCCTCGGTACCGCCTGCACCCGCATGGAAAG
>JAZUPE010000035.1:0-1650 GCA_045605025.1 Acutalibacteraceae bacterium | reverse complement strand
CGCACCGGTAGTCCATTCCTGGAAACTGCGGCCTACATCGTAATTAAATACAACCTGCCGTTCGCCAACCACATCCTTGGGATTGATAAAATCCCGATCAGCAAGCGGGTGAGCCAGAGGAACGGCAACGAAGAAATCTCTCTCATACAACTTGCGGAAATGTAGGCTGCGGTCTCGGTCAGAGGAGTCTACGATCGCCATATCCAGCTTTTCTTGACGCACCATATCCATCAGCTGCTCTGAGGAGGATTCTGTCATATGAAAACGAATACGACTGTTGGTTCGAGTGTATTTTACCATCTCCCGGGCCAGAATGCCATCTAACGTGCCGGAGACCACACCCATACGAATAACTACCGGCGCTTTGCTGCGACTATCACGCAACAGCAGAGATGCGCTGTGCAGCTTGGTGATGGACTCGTCTACGGTCTGCTGATAGAAACGACCTTCCTCGGTCAATCGAATGTTGCGACCTACTTTCTCAAAAAGTCTTACTCCGCCCAATGAGTTTTCCAAGTTGTGGATGGCGCTGCTAAGTGCGGGCTGGGAGATTCCTAACCGTGCCGCTGCCGTGGTGTAGTGTTCCGTTTGTGCCAACACAGAAAAATAAAGCAGATAATTGTAGTTCATAAGCTGCCTCCAAAATCTATAAGTACAAGTTATAAATAAAGTACCACAACTTTATTGTTTTTTGCAAGTAAAATCTGTAAAATCAACGAGGTTTTTGCGAAAAAACTTGATTTCCGTCGCTATCGAGCGACGGTTTTGCTGTTTATTCAGCAAATCTTGTGCTTCGCAGACGGACAAATGTGTATTCAATAAGTAATTTATATATATGGAGGTAAGCAATGGCACATATCAATGAGGCCGGTGTCAAGAAGATCAATGAGATCTGCGACCGCTACATCGGCGAGAAGACTCCTCTGATGATGATCCTCAGTGACATCCAGAACGAGTACGGTTATATCCCGCTGGAGGTTCAGCAGATCGTTTCCAAGAAAACCGGCATTTCCGTGGCAGAGATCTACGGTGTTGTCACCTTCTATTCCTTCTTTTCTTTGGAGCCGAAGGGTAAGTACGTCATCGGCTGCTGCCTGGGCACCGCTTGTTATGTTAAGGGCGCTCAGCAGATCATCGACAAATTCTCCGAAATACTGGGCATCGCCCCCGGAGAGACCACCGCGGACGGCATGTTCACCGTGGACTCTCTGCGCTGTATCGGCGCTTGCGGAATTGCTCCCGCCATCTCCGTGAACGGACGGGTAATTCCCAAGGTGACTGCGGCCCAGGTATCGCGCATTATCGCACAGTGTGTTGAGGAGGATGAAAAGGGATGCTGAAGACTATTCCGGAGCTTGAGGCGCGGATAGATTGCTGCGCAAAGGCCCTTGCGGCCAAATTTGACGGCGGAAACGGAAGGAGAAGCGTTGTTCTCTGCGGCGGTACAGGCTGCGTTTCCTCCCGTTCCAACGAAATCTACAAGCTGTTTCAGGAGCGCGTTGCAGAACTTGGACTCGGCGAGCGCGTGGACGTGAACCAGGTTGGCTGTTTCGGACTTTGCTCCCAGGGCCCCTTCGTGAAGATTTTCCCCGAGGACACCCTTTACCGCCTTGTGAGAATCGAGGACGTTGAGGAGATCGTCCAGAGCGA
>JAZUPE010000034.1:0-24942 GCA_045605025.1 Acutalibacteraceae bacterium | reverse complement strand
TTCTGCCGAACTCGCCAGCGATCTCAGCATCAACAGTGGGGATGATGCCGTCATAGATGTTACCGGTGGAACCATCGATGGAGATGAAGTCGCCCTCTACGAAGGTCTTGCCTGCGAGAGTGAACTTCTTGTTCTCTTCGTCCATGATGATTTCGCCGCAGCCGGATACGCAGCAGGTAGCCATACCACGAGCAACAACAGCTGCGTGGGAGGTCATACCACCGCGAACGGTGAGGATGCCCTGGGAAGCCTTCATACCGGTGATGTCCTCAGGAGAGGTCTCGAGACGAACGAGAACTACCTTCTCGCCGCGGTTGTTCCAAGCCTCTGCATCTTCAGCAGTGAAGACAACCTTACCGCATGCAGCACCGGGGGAAGCGCCGAGGCCCTTGCCCATGGGAGTTGCAGCCTTGAGTGCCTTAGCATCAAACTGGGGATGGAGAAGAGTATCGAGGTTACGGGGATCGATCATTGCAACAGCCTTCTTCTCGTCGATCATGCCCTCGTCAACGAGGTCGCAAGCGATCTTGAGAGCAGCCTTAGCAGTTCTCTTACCGTTACGGGTCTGGAGCATGTAGAGCTTACCAGCTTCGATGGTGAACTCCATGTCCTGCATATCTCTGTAATGATCCTCGAGAATTTCGCAAACTTCGGTGAACTTTGCGAATGCTTCGGGGAACTTCTCAGCCATCTGAGCGATGGGCATCGGGGTACGGACGCCAGCAACAACGTCTTCGCCCTGTGCGTTTACAAGGAACTCGCCCATGAGACCCTTTTCGCCTGTAGCGGGGTCACGGGTAAATGCAACACCGGTACCGCAGTCGTCACCCATGTTGCCGAATGCCATAGCCTGTACGTTGACAGCGGTACCCCAGGAATAGGGAATGTCGTTATCGCGGCGATAAACGTTTGCGCGGGGGTTGTCCCAGGAACGGAAAACAGCCTCTACAGCGCCCATGAGCTGCTCTTTGGGATCGGAGGGGAAATCCTTGCCGATCTTGCTCTTATACTCAGCCTTGAACTGACCTGCGAGTTCCTTGAGGTCCTCAGCGGTGAGCTCTACGTCCTGAGTTACGCCCTTCTCTTCCTTCATCTTGTCGATGAGCTCTTCGAAATACTTCTTACCGACCTCCATAACGACGTCGGAATACATCTGGATGAATCTTCTGTAGCAGTCCCAGGCCCAACGGGGGTTGCCGGACTTGGTGGCCATAACGTTGACAACGTCCTCGTTCAGACCGAGGTTGAGGATGGTATCCATCATGCCGGGCATGGAAGCACGGGCGCCGGAACGGACGGAAACCAGCAGGGGGTTGTTCAGGTCACCGAACTTCTTGCCGGTGATCTCTTCCATCTTGACGATGTACTCCATGATCTGAGCCTGGATATCATCGCCGATCTTCTTGCCGTCTTCATAGTAACGGGTGCAGGCTTGGGTGGTTACGGTGAAGCCCTGAGGAACGGGCAGACCGATCTTGGTCATTTCAGCAAGGTTGGCGCCCTTGCCGCCCAGCAGCTCGCGCATGGAGCCGTTGCCTTCGGAGAACAGGTATACGTACTTGTGACTCAAAATAATTCCTCCTTGATTTTCATCCATTTACATAGATTTTCAGTATGTGTCTTTTCTATTCACTAAAGCACCCACAATGATAACACATATTCCTCGAAAAATCCAGTATAAAGTTGAGCAAAGATTAACTTTATACGAAAATTTACTAATTGTTAATCGTAAGGATTTAATGTTCTTGACATTCTAAATTTTCATATGTATGATTTGGTTGGAAATATGGCGGAAGTTACGGTGAGTTATGCGTGTGCGTCAGCTTTCGCCTGTTACTTTGATTACGCGCTTTCTTGTGGTTTTTTCGAGGAGAGGGACAATGAGGAAATATGGACTATGGCTGTTTGCCGGTTTGCTGTTGGTGATTAACATTGCCGTAGCTGTGGGCATCGGTTTGCCCGGTGTATCGACAGATACGGATAATGATGCTTATGTGACAGGTGATAATGTCGCTGAAGTATCTCAGACTGCTCCGGATGAAGCATATACGGACTATGTCTCCGCAGGAGATACTGTAACCGATTCAGATGCTCAGAATCAGGAAAAGCCTGAACAGCAGAAGGAAGATCTGGTGTTCATACAGGATCCGAACTGTCCGCTTCCCTGGGAGCAGTTGAATGTTCAGTTTTACTGCGATTATCCGGTCAGAGGAACCGTCGAATCAAAATATCCGATAGAATCGATTACCGCGGTGATCCAGAATACCGATAAGTCAGAGATTCACACATATGAATGCGAATATGATCCTGCGAAGAATGTGCTGACATGCGCCCTTGATTCCGCGGACAACGAGCTTTCGGGAAAATCACTGGATAAGCGAGTCGACATGGCGGAACTGAAAAAAGGTGCATACACCTTTACGCTTTCCGCGAAAAATTCGCAGGAAGAAAAGGTTCTGTATACCGGCAGCTTTAAGATCGACTGGCTCGAAAAAAAGCGTCTGACCCCAGCAGAGTTCCGCGGTAATTATGCGTACGCTCTGGAATTCTTCGGAGGGGATTACGAACGGTTCATGTTCGGGTATAGTGTTTCTGAGGAAGATCGGAGAATTTCTATAGAAAAAGAATGGCGCGAAACCTATCTGAAAAAGGTCGAGCTGTTCGGCGAGCTGGGATTCATCCATGTGGACACGGAGCCTTATCTCAATAGGGCGGAGGAGTACATAAACAGTTCGTATATCCGTGTTCAGGGCAACGGGCGTGACAGCGGTGTCATTCCGCTTTCCAGCATGGTAGAGGAGTTTGCCGGGGCATTTGTGCCGCGGCTGGTTCGCAACGATAATTACATCAGCCATCATTCCTTCGGAACGGCAATGGATCTCAATGCGTATACATCCCCCAATACACTTAACAAGAAAAACTGGGAGATCATCCGCCGTGAGGTGTCGGAGAACCTGACATACAACGGCCTGAAAACCGAGGACGGAATCACATATTACGATTTCAGCTACACAGGACAATCGACGGAGTATGTGAGCGGAGTTCCGAGAGAGATACAGAACTATCTCCTGTACGAACTGGCGTTCTACCGCGCAGGCTTTGGCTGGGGGTATTATTTCAGCCATAATTGCGACGCGATGCACTACACCCTTACCGAACTGGACCCTGCGCTGCATGAAGCAGAGGGAACGGGATTGCGCAAGGTTTTTGAATATGCTCCGTAAACCCGATAATGCTGTATGCGGCGCCTGCCACGGTGGCGCATAACACGCGAAACGACAATCGTATAAAAACAGGAGACCGGCAAAATTCGTGCCGGTCTCCTGCTTTTTTAGATAGTATTGCAGTTAACGATATCTCAGATACCTGATAGAAAATCAGTCTGCGTCCTCTTCCTGTCTGTGAATAAGTCCGTAGCGCTTGTCCAGTTCCATGAGGGGTACGGGGATGAACGCAAGACCAAGGGCAACCAGATATACCCACCACTCGCTGTTATAGAAGTTGATAAGTCCGAAGATGGTGGACAGCGGGGGAATGAAGCACACAGCGATCATCATCAGCGAAGAAGCAAGGAACGCCTTGTTCAGCGTCTTGTTAGTCAGCAGACCGATCTTGAACAGGGAATGGTTGGAACGCATGCTGAAGGAATGGAAACACTGAATGAAGCCCAGAGTGATAAAGGCAAGGGTCTGACCGGCAGAGGCGGCCATTTCGCCCTCGTAGCCCAGACCGAAACGGCCGATGGCAAAGGCGATCATGGTCAGAACAGCGAACAGGGCACCCTGCAGGGCGATGCGCAGACCCAGGCCGTGGGCGAAGATGCTTTCGGTTTTGGGGCGGGGTTTGCGGTTCATTACGCCGTCCTCAACAGGCTCCATGCCCAGCGCGATGGCGGGCAGACTGTCGGTGACAAGGTTGATCCACAGCAGCTGCATGGGCAGCAGGGGAGGCATGGCGAAGATGAGCGTGATGAAGAAAACGGTGAGGATTTCCGCCACGTTGGTTGCCAGCAGATAGCTGACCACCTTGCGGATGTTGTCGTAGATGCCGCGGCCTTCGCGGACAGCCTTGACGATGGTGGCGAAGTTGTCATCGGTGAGGGTCATGTCAGCGGCACCCTTGGCAACGTCGGTGCCGGTGATGCCCATGGCGCAGCCGATGTCCGCGGCCTTAAGGGCGGGAGCGTCGTTGACGCCGTCACCGGTCATGGAAACGATCTGATCGTGAGCCTGCCAGGCCTTGACGATGCGGATCTTATCCTCGGGGGAAACTCGGGCAAAGACGGATACTTCGGGGACCTGAGCAATCAGTTCCTCGTCGGAAATCTGAGCAAGCTCGGCACCGGTCAGGGCGCGGTCGCAATCTTCCATGATGCCGATTTCCTTTGCGATGGCGGGAGCGGTGACAACGTGGTCGCCGGTGATCATGACCGGCTTGATGCCGGCCTGACGGCAGACGGAAACGGCTTCCTTCGCCTCGGGACGGGGAGGATCGATCATGCCGACAAGACCCAGCAGAGTCAAGTCGCGCTCAATCTCGTCGGAGGTGGGAGCCACGGGCACGGAGGGCAGCTCGCGGTAGGCGATGGTGATAACGCGCAGAGCCTTGGTGCTCATTTCGTTGTTGAGATCGGAAGCCTTCTTTACGTTGCCGCTGGTGCAGCGGGGGGCGATGGAATCGAAGGCACCCTTGGTGACAGCGATGATTTTGCCGTCCATCTCATGGATGGTGGTCATCATCTTGCGGTCGGAATCAAAGGGGATTTCGGCGGCACGGGGATACTGCTCGTTGAGAGCTTCCTTGGTCATGCCGTTTTTGTGGGCGGCGAGCACGATGCTGGTCTCGGTGGGGTCACCGATGTGAGTTTCGCTGCCGTCAATGTTGAACAGGACCGAGCCGTCACAGCACAGAGCGCCGCAGCGCAGCAGCTTGCGTATGGCTTCGGAGTTGTTTTCGCTGATCTCGCTGTCCTCGCCGGTTTCGTCGCTGTAGGCGCGAACAAGGGTCATCTTGTTCTGGGTGAGGGTACCGGTTTTGTCCGAGCAGATGATGGAAGCGCTGCCCAGAGTTTCAACGGCGGGCAGGCTGCGGATGATGGCGTTGCGCTTGACCATACGCTGCACGCCGATGGAGAGAACAACGGTGACGATGGCGGGCAGACCCTCGGGGATTGCGGAGACCGCGAGGGAAACGGCAGTCATGAAGGTGTCGAGGAGCGCATTTTTGTTGATGAGATAATCAACCACAAAGACCACGGCACAGGCGGCAAGAGCCACAAAGCCGAGATACTTGCCCATTTCAGCCAGCTTGAGCTGCAGCGGAGTGGCGGTTTCTTTTTCGTCGTTGAGCAGACCTGCGATCTTGCCCATCTCGGTGTTCATGCCGGTGGCGGTAACCACTGCAACGCCGCGGCCGTAAGTGACCGAGCAGCCGGAGTAGACCATGTTGACGCGGTCGCCCAGAGGAGCACCCTCGGGCACTTCGGCGTCGGCGTCCTTTTCGGAGGGAACCGATTCACCGGTCAGCGCGGCTTCCTCACACTTGAGGCTGGCGCTGCTGATGAGCATTGCGTCGGCGGGGACGAAGTCGCCTGCCTCCAGCAGGACAACATCGCCGCGAACCAGAGCGGAGGAGTCAATGACCTGCTCCTTGCCGTCACGGATGACGCGGGCGTGGGGGCTGGACATGTTCTGCAGGGCCTCCAGAGCCTTTTCAGCCTTGCTCTCCTGAGCCACGCCGATGACGGCGTTGAGCACGACAATGAGCAGAATAAGCACCGGTTCGAAGAACTCCTTGGCGTGACCCTCCTTGATGGCAACGGCAAAGGAAACAGCCGCCGCGATGAGCAGGATGATGATCATTACGTCCTTGAACTGTTCAAGGAAGCGCACCAGCAGGGTCTTTTTCTTCTTCTGAGCAAGCTGGTTGGGTCCGTCCTGCGCCAGACGGTCGGCGGCCTCCACCGTGCTCAGACCGATGGTGGTGTCGGTTTCCAGCGAAGCGAGAAGCTTCTTTTGACTGTCAGTCATTTCGATTCCTCCGGTTAATAGAATACAGTTTATTATGTGCGGCAGCCGCCGCAGGGTTGCGTAAAGTGCGAAAAACACATAAAAAAAGCCCATGTACGGCCGGATTGCCGTGCATGAGTCTGGTCCATTAAGGCAAGCCAGGGCGTTTCCACCGTGTTGTTGACTTGCCGCACACGACTTGCGCCGCGGCAGACTACTCCCTCATTGTAATATTCTTATGTTACCATGTTTTTCCATTGCTGTCAATAATTGCGGCGGTTACAAAATATATACAAATTGCCACGGCTGTAGCAAGAGCAGGCGTATTGACGGAAAACGGGAGGTAGGGTATAATAATGTAAACAAATCGATACAAAACGGAGGGACAGACATGGCTACCGATTTCGGCTTCAGAGCATACGATGTGGAAAGATGCACCGACCAGTTTGTTTTCATCAGCTACAAGAGCGAGGATTACGAGCAGGTGGCGGTGTATGCGCGTCATCTGGTGGAGAACGGCATAAACGTCTGGTACGACGAGGGACTGCACTCTGGTGTGGACTGGGAGTCCTATCTGATGTCCGTCATCGAAAAGCCCCACTGCAAAGCCGTACTGCTTTTCCTTTCGGCAAAGGTGGCGCAGTCCACGGTCATACCGCTGGAGACCACTCAGGCGCGTGTCTGCAAAAGGCCTACCGTTGCAGTGCATCTCGAGCCGGGACTGGATATCGAGGTGCTGCTTAACAAGGCGATAAAGATATATGTTGAGCAGCGGCAGAGTGTCCGTGCGTATATCGGCACGCAGGAAAGCGTGTGCGCTGAGGTGCTTGCTGCTGCCCGAAACGCTATGACCAACACTCCCTCTGCCGTCAGCCATTCCTCTGTGGAAACTCTGTGGAAGAACTCTCAGATGTTCCTGATGAACTTCCGACGCTCCGGCAACAAAGAGGACTTCAATCGCGCCATGGGCTATCTGAAACAGATGACCGAGCAGGAGCCTACCGATTACCGCGGCTGGCTGGGTCTTGCCATGTGTGCCTTTGCGTTCCCGGCTGAAAGCTATGACGGGTTGCTCGAACAGTTCAGGGAAGCGGCAAAGTATTATTCCTATGTGGTGGCTTCCGGTGCCGACAATCTCGCCTCGGCAGAGTATACCGGAGCGAAATCTCAGCAGTGGACAGAAGTCATGAAAAAACTCCGGAATGATTTTGATCGCTGCACCGGAGAAAACGATTTTATTCAGCTTCGTGGACAGGCAGAGCAGTTTGAATCTTGCTTCGGTCACACTGAACCGCGACTGCGCGGTGAATATGAGCTGCTGATTGCTGCGATTAACGAGCGGCTTAAAGCAATAGAAGAGGAACGACTGAGAGCACAGGAAGCGGCAGAGACTGAGCGGCAGAGGCTGGAAAAAGAAGCAGCAAAAAAAGCAACAGAAAAGGCGATAGTTGATCAGTGCAGATGGGAAGATGCCCCTGATGGCGGAATTTCCCTGAAAAAACACATCGGAAAGTCAAGCAGTTATGACATACCGGCAACAGTCAACGGACGGAGGGTGACGAGAATCTGCGACTGGGCGTTCTCTGGCTACACCGATTCTTTTGACGCCATGAACAGCATCATCGGTCTGGAGTTCAAGGGCCGCGCCGATCTTACCGCTATCACTATTCCGGACAGCGTGACGAGCATCGGTGATAGAGCGTTCTATGGCTGCCTCGGTCTTAACTCGGTTACTATTCCGGACAGCGTGACAAGCATCGGTGATGGAGTGTTCTATGGCTGCCTCAGTCTTCCCTCGATTACTATTCCGGACAGTGTGACGAACATCGGTGGCGGGGCGTTCGCTCATTGCACTGGCCTTACCTCGGTCACCATACTTAACAGCGAAACAGAGATCGGACCAGACGCGTTTAAGGGCTGCAAAAACCTTACCATCTACGGTACCGGCGGCATTTTCTCCAAGGTCAGGAAAGCCGCCCGAAAGAGTGGGGTAAAATACAAGAAAATCAAAGGTTAACACAGACGGCATCTGCCGTTATCCGCCATATAATATCCGGAACCCAAAGGAGGTCGCCGACCATGATCTGCCCCGTATGCGGAGAGTATATCACAGACAATGCCGCTGCCGCCGTGTGCGGCCATTGCGGAACAAAGTTTGAGGGTGAAAACGCGGGAGAGTCTGCCCGCCGGAGCGATCCGCTGCAGTGCGAGTGGGAAAGCAATCAGGACGGCGGAATGACCTTGAAAAAGTACATCGGAAACGCGGACAGTTACGATATTCCTGATACAGTTGACGGGCTGAAAGTGACGTGCATAGGGGGATGGGCGTTTGCTGATTGCGCCTGCCTTGTTTCGATAACTGTTCCCGACAGTGTAACGGATATCGAGGGAAGGGCGTTTTCCGGCTGCACAAGCCTCACTTCGATTGCAATTCCCTGCGGCGTGACGAAAATCGAACAGTGGGCGTTTTCCGGCTGCACAAGCCTGGCTTCGGTTGCAATTCCCTGCGGTGTGACGAAAATCGAACAGTGGGCGTTTTCCGGCTGCACAAGCCTGGCTTCGATCGCTATTCCCGACAGCGTGAGAAAAATTGGAATCTACGCCTTTTCGAGGTGTACCAGCCTCGTTTCGATTAATATTCCCGAAGGCGTGACCAGCATTCGCTTCAATGCGTTTGAAGGCTGTTTTTCCCGAAAGCGTGACAGAAGTCGCGGGTGGGGTGTTCAAGGAATGTTCCAGTCTCACGTCGTTTGTCATCCCGCGTGGAGTGACACATATCCAGAATAGCGCGTTTACTGATTGTACCAGTCTTGCTTCTGTGACTATCCCGGACGGAGTGACAACCATCGAACATAATGCGTTTGCGGGCTGTTCCAGCCTCACTTCCATTACGATCCCCGGAAGCGTAAAAAGCATCATGGATAAAGCGTTCAGTCTATGCGACAGCCTTGCCTCAATTTACCTTTACAATTTCCCGGCGAAAATGGGCTGGCGGCTGTTCATGAGGTGCCAAGGGCTTAAGTCGATCACTATTCTGGGAGAAGCAACAACCGTCCCCGATGAAGCGTTCAAGGGTTACCTCAGGGTCGAATCGATCACTATCCCTGACACCGTAACCAGTATCGGTAACTATGCTTTTGAGAACTGCTGCAACCTTGTTTCGTTCACTGTCCCTGACAGCGTAACAGAGATCGGGAATGGTGTGTTTGAGACTTGCCGCAGCCTTGCATCGATTACTATACCTGAAAACGTAAAGAGTCTGGGGCGGAATGTATTCTGGAATTGTGACAGCCTTGAATCGATCACGATACTCAACGAATATATAGAAATTTATCCGGATACATTTGATAATTGTTGTAAAAACGTCACCGTTTACGGCCCCGGAGGCATCTTCTCCAGACTCGGAAAGACCGTCAGGGCAATGGGGATAAAATACAAAAAAATCAAAGGCTGATATGCCGTTAATTACCATACCGGGATTCTGAAAGCCAAAAGGAGGTCGCCTGCCATGATCTGCCCCAGATGCGGAGCATACAGCCCGTACAATACCGCTGTGTGCAACCGCTGCGGGACAAAGCTGCTGGGCAAAAACGCGGGAAAATCCCCACGCCGGAGCCGTTCTCAGCAGTTTTATCGCAGAACACGGCAGAGCGACTGGGAAAAGAACCGCGATCAGCTTCTGGCGAAGGCTAACGATACCCTTGACGGCATCATGGCTGACAGGGAAAAACGCAAACTGCTTATCGTTGCGGTCATTGCAGCCGCTGCTGTGCTGGCAGGTTCAGTGATCGGCTGCGTAAGCTGTTCCTGCGGCGGGTGTGACGGGTGCACGCAAAGCGCTGTGCCGGCGGTGTCACAGAGCGACACCGGAGAAACCGCGCAGACAGGAACCGGCAGTTCAGGCGGACTGCTGCACAATCTGCTGGGAGACAGCGAATCCGGTGAAGATGCAGCCGGACCGGGAGATGTTTCCGGTTCCGATCTGCAGCTGGAGGGTTAAGCCGGAAAAGGTAAACGCGCTGAAGGACAACAGCGCACGGACATCACAGAATCAGGAGGGAAATATGCTGCGCTGCAAAAGATGCGGACATGAGGTAGATTACGCCACCGGAATATGCAGAAGCTGCGGCCTGCGTCAGTGGGGTGTATCGCAGAATCCGGAAAAGGATACCTCTATGACAAAGCTGGAGCTGTGGGGCGTTCGCGCAGAACGCACTCTCAGACGCATAAGCAACCGTGTCGCCACCTTTGAGCACAAGAGCCTCGTGGCGGCGCTGGTGCTGGCGGTGATCGGGATAATCGTCATAACAATGGTGAGTTCCTGCCTTCGCGGATAGTCGCATTCGGCGGGAATTTACCGCGAAATTGACGGCGACGGAATGTTTTTTCAAAAATCCGCAAAATAATGCTTGACATTTGCTTGCGGATATTGTATATTAATTGAGCGCCGCACAAAGCGCCGCGATTGAGTGGTAATGCTGGTGTAGCTCAGTTGGTAGAGCAGCTGATTTGTAATCAGCAGGTCGGGGGTTCAAGTCCGTCCACCAGCTCCACCGCTGTACAACCGAATATGGGAGAGTTCCCGAGTGGCCAAAGGGGGCAGACTGTAAATCTGTTGTCGACGACTTCGGTGGTTCGAATCCACCCTCTCCCACCAGAAAAGAACCCACATTTGTCTACGACAAGTGTGGGTTCTTTTCAACTAAGTGTGCCTTGCGGCACGATAAGCGATGCTAACGCATCGTGAAGTTGCTGCGCAGTGAAGTGCCTGCGGGCGCGGGTGGCACACTTAACTTCACATCGTGCGAAGCACAATACTTCACGGCGGCATCGCCGCTGCTTCACTTGGCAGAGCCAAACTTCACTAATAATTGAATTTCAACAAATTTTATGCTATAATCAGTTCGAAAAATAAGAATTTGACGGAGGTTATTATTAATGAAAGAAATTATTGCGGCAAGCATTCTTTTCGCAATATCCATATTTGCGTTTATTATGAGTGTCCGTTCTTTTATGGAAAAAGGCATTCTTTTTAATAATGCCTACATTTATGCATCTAAGCAAGAACGAGAAAAAATGAATAAAAAGCCACATTATCGCCAATCAGCTATTGTTTTTTTATTGCTTGGTTTGATTTTTTTATTAAATGCTCTCGCCACACTTCTTAAAGTAAGTTGGATTTTTTACATAGTGGTAGCAGTTATTATAATTACTATCACCTATGCTATTGTATCAAGCATAACAATTAAGAAAAATGATAAACAACAGTAAATTCATTACAAACTATAATTTGTTGGAGGGAATTATATGAAAAAGGTGTTTCAAGTGATTTGCTGTGCTGCTGGTGCTGGAATGATTGGCTTTTTTGCTAATCAGTTAAATACTGTAATAGGGTGTGTATTTTTCACTCTTGGTGTTGCTTTGCTTGTCTCTTCAATCATTCTGGTTTCCAAACAAGATAAAGAAAACAGGTAAATTCCAATTTACCGAACAGAGCCGATACACTACTTTTGGTTACTTTTACCCCTGTTCTGCTCCGTTTGGTTACTCTTTCGCAACCAAAACCCGTTGAAAGCATCACGTTTTCGACGGGTTTTGTGTTTTGATTTATGCTTTTCCGGGTTTGGCAGTTACGGGAGAATCCGCAACCGACCGAAATTCTGACACTGCCGGCACACCGGACAACCAAAGCGGCGCCATGAAAGAACAGAACCGGCGTCGCTTTGAAACAAGGCAGATGCTTCACGCTGAAGCCGTCGCGGAATAAAATCACTGTGTTGACATTTTTCGGTCCGGCCTGTATAATTGGCCATAACAGAACCATCACATTATCAGGAGGCATCATTATGAGCAACAATGTCAAGGCCGCCCCGAAAAAAGAAAATGTTCTTGCAGGCATTATCGGTGCCCTGCTGTTTTCTCTCGCCGGAGGAATCTGCTGGTTTGTCCTGTATCAGATCGGTTTTCTGGCAGGGATCAGCGGTCTGGTGGGCATCGTCTGCGCCATCACGGGCTACACAATTTTCGCAAAAAAGATCAGCATAAAGGGCATCATTATCTCGGCTCTTGCCGCTGTGCTGGTTATGGCTCTGGCGTGGTATCTGTGCCTGTGCTTTGATGTATACAAGGCATTTAAGGACAGCGCTCCCATATCCTTTATCGATGCGGTTAAAATTGCCCCCGAATTCCTCAAGGACGGCGAGGTTGCCGGAGCATATATTAAAGACTTGATCATCGGTCTGCTGCTTTGTATTGCAGGCGCTTTCTCGTTTGTGAAGAATGTTTTCAAGAACATCAAGCAGGCAAAAGCCGCTCCCGAGGCTCCCGTTGAGCAGCCCGCTGAGGCTCCTGTCGAGCAGCCCGCCGAGGTTCCCGTTGAGCAGCCTGTCAAGGCTCCTGTCGAGCAGCCTGCCGAGGTTCCCGCTGAGCAGCCCGCCGAGGCTTCCGTTGAGCAGCCCGACGAGGTTCCCGTCGAGCAGCCCGCCGAGGCTTCCGTTGAGCAGCCTGCCGAATAAGCGCTGCAAGCACATATATCCGATCTGCCCACGGAGAATAAGAAACAACCGGGCCACACCGCGGACGAAACGCCGGCAGTGTGGCCCGCTTTGTTATCTGCGGGAGTGATCTGCTGGACTCGCTATACCGCTGTTCACATCAGCAAGGCGAAAAATGCGCACAGTCCGGAAGCAGAATGCTCATTTTCTCCATCAACACCGCAATCCGCGTCAAGCGCGCGCGTCCATGTCTGTGATAAAATATCCATGAAGCAGCCGGAAGGAGACAGCGAATGAACGAGTGGAACCGACACATCCAGACCATCATCGGCAGGATCGACGAGCACCTCAGAAGCCGCGCCGACGAGCAACTGACACTGCAGTCCATTGCCGGTGAACTGGGCTATTCCGAATATCATTTCTCGCGTAAGTTCCGGGAGATATCCGGCTTGCAGTTCCGGGATTATCTGCGTTACCGCAGACTTGCTTTTGCGCTCAAAGCCGTGCGCGATACCGATAAGCCCTTGCTGGAGATCGCTCTGGATCACGGTTTTTCCTCGCATGAGGCGCTGACACGGGCGTTCAGGGAGGCGTACGGCATCAACCCTGCGGAATACCGCAGGCATCCGGTGCCGGTGGTGCTGAGAACTGTAATCCGTCCTTTTGACTGCTATCTTTTAGACACGGGAGAGTTTAACATGAGTGCATCTGCGGGAGAGGTCAAAACCTATTTTATCAACATTCCGGCGCATAAATTTCTGCACATCAGAAATTATGAGAGCATCGGTTACTGGGATTTCTGGCAGAAACAGAGCCTGATTCCCGGACAGGACTGCGAAACAATCTGCGGTCTGCTGGACAGCATCACCGGCAAACTGGACGACAACGGCGGCAGTGAAGCCGACAGCGGCAGCGGTCAGGTGATGGCGTTCATCAACGAGCCGGAGGGCAGAATCTGCAGCTGGGGAATTCCTCTTGCCGAAAGCTACGGTGTGCGGCTGCCGGCGGATTACGACGGAGAGGTGCCCGAACAGATGATGCTCATGGACGTTCCCGAGGGCGAATATATTGTGTTTGAGCACGGCCCCTTTGATTTCGAAACGGAAAACGCCGCGGTGGAAGCAAAGATTGAGGCAGCGATGAAAGAGTTCGATTATGCCGCTTCCGGATATATCCTTGACACCGCGCCCGGCAGAGTGTTCTATTTCTACCACGACTGCAAACGCTTCTGGAAATACGTCCGCCCCGTGCGCAGGGCGTGATTACAATATGTAGTATTTGTCCCCATCGGCACAACAAGTTGTCGGTGGGGATTGTTTTTTCTCACTGACGAATTAAAGTGCCCAATCGCATTTCGCACAAAGAAACAATGTGTAAAACATACAAAGTGACGGTGGAAAACAAAATGCAACAACACGGAATTATATAACAGAGTAAAATAATATCCTGCGTGCCATATTTATAGTGTGTCAGTCTTGACTTTTGGCACAATATGTGGTTAATTATTTGAGTGACACAATATGTAGCCACCAGATATAGTTTGGCTGAATATCAGGAAAGAGGGACTGACGCACCATGATCCACAGCATTACCAAACGCGATGGACGCGTTGTTTTATACGACCAGAACAAGATTGCCGCGGCAATTCTCCGCGCTCTCGAGGCCACTCGCGAGGGTGATGCCAACGACGCCGTCCGCGTTGCCAACGACGTGCAGCGCGAACTGGAAAATCAGCTCAACAGCGATGCACCCAGCATCGAGCTTATACAGGATGCCGTTGAGCGCCAGCTGATGAATCATGGCTTCAGTGCCACCGCAAAGGCATATATTCTCTACCGCGCCACCCGTACCCGTGCCCGTGAGGCCAACACCAGCCTTATCCGCACCATCGAGGAAATCACCAATACCGATGCGCGCAAGAGCGACATGAAGCGCGACAATGCCAACATCGACGGCAACACTGCCATGGGCTCCATGCTGCAGATCGGCTCCGCTGGCGCAAAGGCATACAACGAGATGTATCTGCTCCGTCCCGAGCACGCCAAGGCCTACCGCGAGGGCGACATCCACATTCATGACTTTGATTTCTATTCTCTGACAACCACCTGCTGTCAGATCGATATAACCAAGCTGTTCAAGGACGGCTTCTCCACCGGCCACGGCTACCTGCGCGAGCCCAACAGCATCCAGAGCTACGCCGCGCTGGCAGCCATCGCCATCCAGTCCAATCAGAACGACCAGCACGGCGGTCAGTCCATACCCAACTTCGATTACGGCATGGCCGAGGGCGTTGCCAAGACCTACCGCAAGGCATACATCCGCAAGCTGGCTGAGGCCGTTGAGGATGCCTTTGATCTGGACGGCATCATTGACGATGTCAAGGAAATCGTTGCCAAGGCTGAGGAGACCACCGGCGAGACCGCCCGTCTGGAAAACGGTGAGGGCTTCGACCCCTGCGTTGCCGGACTGCTTGCAGAAAAGTACGGCGATACCGCCGGGCGTATGCTGGGCATCATCACCCGTTCCCGCGGCAGAGCTGCACGCAAGACCGAGCGCGACACCTATCAGTCCATGGAGGGCTTTGTGCACAACCTGAACACCATGCATTCCCGCGCTGGTGCACAGACTCCCTTCTCCTCCATCAACTACGGTACCGACACCACACCTGAGGGACGCATGATTATCCGCAACATCCTGCTGGCTCTTGATGCCGGTCTGGGTCACGGCGAGACCTGCATTTTCCCGATTCATATATTCAAGGTCAAGGAAGGCGTCAACTACAACGAGACCGATCCCAACTACGATCTGTTCCGTCTGAGCATGAGGGTCAGCGCCAAGCGCCTGTTCCCCAACTATACTTTCCTTGATTCTCCTTTCAACCTGCAGTATTACGTTCCCGGACGCCCCGAAACCGAGGTTGCCACCATGGGCTGCCGCACCCGCGTCATGGGCAACGTTTACGATCCCACCCGTGAGATCGCCTATTCCCGAGGCAATCTGTCCTTCACCTCCATCAACCTGCCCCGTATCGCCATCGAAGCAAAGGGCGACGAGAAGGTTTTCTACGAAAAGCTGGAGGCCATGCTGGAACTGGTGGCACAGCAGCTGCTTGATCGCTTTGAGATTCAGGCAAGCAAGCGTACCTTCAACTTCCCTTTCCTTATGGGACAGGGTGTGTGGCTGGATTCCGATACACTGACCACTCAGGACGATCTGTCCGAAGTGCTCAAGCACGGTACCCTTTCCATCGGCTTCATCGGACTTGCCGAGTCGCTGACCGCTCTCTACGGCGGTCACCACGGCGCAAGCGAGGAGCTGCAGAAGAAGGGTCTGGAAATCGTCGGCTTCATGCGTGACTACTGCGACCGCAAGTCTCAGGCGCTGAAGATGAACTTCTCCCTCCTTGCCACCCCTGCCGAAGGACTTTCCGGACGCTTCATCCGCATGGATCAGAAGCGCTACGGCCGCATCAAGAACGTCACCGACCGGGAGTATTACACCAACTCCTTCCACATTCCCGTGTGGCATGAGATCTCCGTCTATGACAAGATCCGTCTGGAGGCGCCCTACCACGCGCTGTGCAACGCCGGACACATCAGCTACGTCGAGCTGGACGGCGACACCGCCCACAATGTGGAAGCCTTTGAGGCAGTTGTCCGCTGCATGCTCGACTTCGGCATCGGCTACGGCAGCATCATCCACCCCGTTGACCGCGATCCCATCTGTGGCTACGTTGGCATCATCGGCGATGTCTGTCCCCGCTGCGGACGCCGTGAGGGCGAGATGATCCCCTTTGAGCGCGTGGAAGAACTCAGGAAGAAATATCCCGAAATGCCTGCATTCCAGGGCATCGAATAACGACCGCCGCCGTCTGAGCGGCAGAAAAGGAGAACAACCATGACCGTTAAGACCAAGTCTGAAAAAATGGGCGAGGGTGTCGCCTTTGAGCGCATCCGCCGCATCACCGGATATCTCGTAGGCACCATGGACAAGTGGAACGACGCCAAGCGCGCCGAGGAGCGCGACCGCGTAAAGCACGGACTGGACAAGAATGCTTGATCTTTCCGGCATAGTTACCGACTCCATCGTTGACGGTCCCGGCATACGGGTTACCGTCTTTGCTCAGGGCTGCCCCCATCACTGCGAGGGCTGCCACAATCCCGAAACATGGGAGTTCGGCTGCGGCACGCAGGTGGATATCGAACTGGTTGCGGAGATTGTGCGCTCCAATCCCCTGTGCCGCGGAGTGACCTTTTCCGGCGGCGAGCCCTTTGCCCAGGCGGTGGATTTTGCCGCGCTGGCAAGAGAGCTGAAAGCCTCCGGCTATGAGGTCGCCTCCTATTCGGGCTACACCTTTGAGCAGCTTATGAACGGCACACCGGAGCAGCGTGAGCTGCTGAGCGCCATCGACGTGCTCATCGACGGACCGTTCATAATGGCGGAAAAGAGCCTTGAACTCAATTTCCGCGGCAGCCGCAACCAGCGCATACTCGACGTCCCGGCAAGCCTTGCCGCGGGCAGAGCGGTGGAGATCACCACCGGCCGCTGGACGGGAGAATACTGACATCAGACCATCACCGCCACTGTGTCCATTCCGGATACAGGGGCGGTTTTCCGTGTCTGTACGCTGAAAGGCTTTATCCGGCTTTTCAGAGCGGTAATATGTATGCATTGATAACTAAAGGTTGGAAAAATTAAAGTGATTCTTTAAATTTTTGTTGACAAACTTTAACTGCGGTGATATATTACAGTCAACCGGTTAAACGAATTGCTTAAAAAATTAAACTAACACTTTAATTGGAGGGCTTGCGAATGAAAACCGCACAGACATCCCTGCAGAAGAGACTGCACTCGGATACCATCTTAACCTACATCATCTCCGGCGTGATGGGTCTGTTCTCCATCGTCCGGCTGGTAAATTTCTTTATTGCTCTGGACAACGTCCGTCTGGCAGGTGACGCATACACCGGCAGCGTTCCCGGAGACCTTCTCAGCGAAGCACTGCTGTTTATGTTCATTGCGTGGGCTATGCTTATGCTCAGCCTTGTTCTCGGAGAGATACACCGCACCGGCAAGCCCTTTTCCCGGAAGAACGTCAACCGCTTCCGTGCAATGGCTTTTATACTGATCTTTGCCAGCGTCATACCCGAGGCAGCAAAGGGGCTGGTTGGCTTCGCTGACCCCACCGCAACCTACGACACCTTCCAGTTGCTCAACGCCAGAAGCCTTTGCGTAATGCTTTTCGGCGTGGTGTGCGGACTTGTTTCCGAAATTTTCAAATACGGTCATGAACTTCAGGACAGCATGGATTCCATTGCTTAAGCGGAATGGGAGGCTGGAATTATGGATTTTTTCAAAAACGGAAACGGCGCAAAGAAATCCAGAGCTATGTCGAACGTGTGTCAGGTGATATCTTATGTGCTGGCAGTTCTGCTGTTTTTCATGGCTCATGATCTCATCGTGACCGTCGTAGCAGACAGTGCTTCTTATGAAGTGAGATATGAAGCTGAAGAGAATCTGGAAAACGGTCAGATGGTTTACCGCCTGTACAAGGACGGAGCATATATGAGTGATGTAGATCCAAACAGATATTATCTTCTGGACAGCGAAGGAAACACCGACTTCCGCTACTGCGCGCTCACCGAAGATGTCGGCAGCCTTGTTTACGCAACGATTCTGGGCGCCATGCTTATGCTGGTAGTCAAAATAATCGAGAGCACCCAGAGGGGTACTCCTTTTACAAAAGACAACGTGCGTCGCATACGGGCAATAAGCCTGCTGCAGCTGGCACTTGCCATTGTGCCGGGAGCGGTAAAGCTGATAATGACATTTGCAAGATTCGACTATGTCAGCAGCACGTTTTCCCTTAACAGCTTCTACATGCTTATCATCGCCTTTGTCATCGCAATGATTGCGCAGGCGTTCGACTACGGAGTGAAGCTGCAGGAAGACTCCGACAGCATAGCGTAAGGAGGGATTGAATGAGCATAATTATCCGACTGGATCGAATGATGGCTGACCGCAAGATCTCGGTCAACGACCTTGCAAGGGCTCTGGACATGACCAACGTCAATCTCTCCAACCTCAAGACCGGCAAGATGAAGGGCATACGCTTTGAGACCATGAACGGCATATGCCGTGCGCTCAGGTGTCAGCCCGGAGACATCTTCGAGTACGTTGATGACGACGAAGAATAGCACATAAAAAACCGCGCCGCGGCGGCATCCTTTCGGAGCGCTGCGGCGCGGAATTTATTGAGCAAAGTTATTCAGTAGCGGGCTTTCCCAGCTGGCTGTCCAGATACTCAAAGCGTCCGGTGAGCCATTTGGAAAGGAATTCGGAAGCTTCGCGCTGGTTCTTGCACTTGTTGAGCTCGGGAATAAGCTCCTCGTTGCCATAGAACACGCGATCCTGCCAGCGGCGGTAATTCTGTGCGTAGTTGTCGGCAAGAATGGTACGCTGCCGCTCAATGAGAGTGAGGGAGTTGTCAAGCAGACCTGCGGACTTGATCTCATTCCACTTGTCGGACACCATGTCCATGAACCACTCCTGATCGGCAAAGATGCGCAGCCAGGGGTTGTTGGTTCTGGCGCAGTACATACCCTGATTGGTCTCGGTGCCGGGGGAGGTGGGGGTGCTGGCGCGGATGCCGAAGCAGGAATCGTAATCCCACGGTGCTTCAAAGATCAGCTTTTTGCTGCCGTTTTCGCTCATGTCAAGGCAGAGATAGAAGCTGGACCAGGCGATATCGGGGTTCATTACGATCTCGTTGAGCAGGAACATATCCACCAGCGACTGCAGCTCGATGACCTGAGAGACGGTGTCTTTCACGGACTTGCCCTCGATGGGCACGATGCCGGTGTAATCCTCGTTGAAGCCGTAGTGTTCGTTTTTATAGATGGCGCGGGTGATGATGTCGTAGGCGCACTGGGTGTAATTTGCGATGAATTCCAGCTGAGCGTCGTCATAGATATCGCTCTTCATGGTGTAGCCGTGCATACCCTCCGCCTGATAGGGGTCGGGGTGGGGCTTGCCGGATTTGTTTCCGGCGAAAAGACCGTAGTTGATCTCAAAGGTGGGGTCACCGGCGTTATTGGGCATATTGTTTTCTTCGCGGTGATAGGCATCGTATTCAAACATATAGCCGATGTCGGTGCCGGTGTAGTCCTTTTCGCCCTCGGTGACCGAGGTACGGCCGTCGTTGATCTCCTGCTGCTCCACCAGCAGATACATTCCCCAGTAGTGGTCGTTGATATATACGTCCACATACATATAGTCGGAAACATAGTAGCCGTCAGAACCCAGAATACCGTCGGCAAGATACAGCGCCGTGTAGTTGTGGGACATAGAAAGATCCTTCCAGTCGGCGAGCAGCAGCCAGTTCTTGAACTCGCGGCCCTCATTCATGCCAAGCATACCCTGCTTTTTGCCAAACTTGATGCGGATTGGCTTTTTGGGGTAGTTCAGTGTCCAGTTTCCGCGGGCCTTGACCTGGGCATCGGTGGGGGAGATGACATACTCCTCGTCGCAGTTGTCCACTGCCACGGTGGCGTCGATGTAGTGGATGTTGTCCGCCATCTTGTCTTCGCGCACCGGTTTGGTGATGAAATCATATTTGCCGTCTCCGGTGTTGATGCGGATGGCCGGCAGAGAAGAATTCAGCTCCGGAATGTCGGGAATCACCGGGGCAGCGGATTCGTTATCCGAAAAGGTCGGAAAGGCAGGCATAGTGCAGCCGCAGAGGCTGACCAGCGTGACAAGTATGCACACAAGTGCGAGAGTGCTTCTGAATGCTTTCATAATTCACTGTCTCCTGTTCGGGCAGATTTTCAACTGAAGTCTATCAAATACGCGAGGGAAAGTCAACGGGGGGAGGGCAATGTAATATGATTGAAATCCGGCGGTTAAGGCATTATAATTATGAACACAGAAAAAAACGGGAGGGAACAGTGTGGCTTTTGATTTCAAGAAGGAATACAAAGAGCTATACGCGCCGAAGAATAAACCGATGTTAATCGAAGTTCCAGCGGCAAACTACATCGCCGTGCGCGGCAAAGGCGACCCTAACGAGGAGGGCGGGACATATCAGCAGGCAATAGCCGTGCTGTACGCCGTGGCGTATACGCTGAAGATGAGCTACAAGACCGACTACCGCATCGACGGCTTCTTTGAGTACGTGGTGCCGCCGCTTGAGGGATTCTGGAGGCAGGAAGGGCGAGAGGGCATGGACTATTCCGACAAAGGCTCCCTCGAGTGGATTTCGGTGATCCGTCTGCCGGATTTCATCACCCGCGAACATTTTGACTGGGCGGTGGAGCAGGCAGCAAAAAAGAAAAAGCTGGACTGCAGCGCGGCGGAATTCATCACCGTAGAGGAGGGGCTGTGCGTGCAGATGATGCACATCGGCTCCTACGACGACGAGCCGGCCACCGTGGCGCAGATGGACGAATTTCTTGCGGCGGGTGGCTATGTAAACGACATGAACGGCGAGCGGCTGCACCATGAGATATATCTTTCCGATCCGCGGAAGACTCCGACGGAAAAGCAGAAAACGGTCATCCGCCATCCCGTAAGGAAAGCGTGACGATGCTCACGTAAACAACACCTGTACGACACATCCCGACGATCCGCGATGCGCTGAACGTCGGGATTTTGCTTATCTGCCAATGAAAACGGGCTGTGACAACCGGTTTTCTGTGGACATCGGAATCTTGCCAACACCGCCGCACAGGTATATAATATATAGTTAGCGTCAAGTAAATCATGGAGGTAAGTGTTTTGAGTCAGCATAAGAAAAACGTCTCGGGCATCAGGCATCTGATACCATGTATAAAGGGCTTTGAGCGTTCCACACTGCTCACCCCGGTGTTCCTCGTATTCGAGGTGCTGCTGGAGGTGCTCATTCCCATGCTCATGGCTGCCATCGTGGACGGCGGTCTATATAAAAAAGAGGAATTCATGCTCAGGGACATACTGCCACAGGCACTGGTGGACGACCGCAGAATGCTGACCATCGTGCTGGGTGGATTTATGATCCTTGCGGCCCTTTGCTCGCTTATGTTCGGTATGCTGGCCGCCCACACCTCCGCCACATCCTCTATGGGCTTTGCCCGCAATCTGCGCCGAAAGATCTTTGAGCGCACACAGGATTTCTCCTTTGCCAACACGGATAAATTCTCCGCGCCTACGCTGGTCATGCGTGCTACCACAGATGTTACCAGTCTGCAGAATACCTATGCCCAGCTGATGGTTATGCTGGTGCGCTGCCCGACCATGATAATCATGGCGGCGGTCATGGCGTTCGGAATCAATTCAAGGCTGTCGGTGGTGTTCATCGTCGCCCTGCCCCTGCTGCTGGGCGCAATGGTGACACTGGTGCTCATCGGACACACCCGTTTTGTCCGCATGCTCAAGCATTTTGACCGAATGAACGCCGACGTGCAGGAAAGCGTGGTGGGTGTCCGGGAGATCAAGGCTTTCGTGCGCGAGGAGCATGAGAGCAATAAATTCCGCGAATCGGCGGAACAACTGCAGAAAATGCAGGTCCACGCCCAGAAGCTGTTTGCCCTGTCCGGACCCATCCAGATGTGCGTCATGTGGACGTGCACCATCGTGGTGCTGCTGCTGGGCGGCAGACTGGTGCTCTTTGAACAGAGCATGGGAGCCGGCGAGCTGGTCAGCATCATCACCTACACCACTCAGGTTATCAGTTCCCTTGGCATGGTGGCGTTCATGATGATCATGCTGTCCATGGCAAAGGCGTCCCTTACCCGTATCAGCGAGGTGCTGGACGAGCCTACCGACATCATCGGCGCCGACAGCGACCTTGAGGTGCCCGACGGCTCCATCAGATTCGAGAAGGTGGACTTCAGCTACACCAACGATCCTGAGAATCTCAACCTCTCCGACATAAATCTCGATATCGCCTCCGGAGAGACCATCGGTATCCTCGGCGGCACCGGCGAGGGCAAGAGTTCCCTCGTTCAGCTCATTCCCCGTTTCTACGACTGCCTTTCCGGACGTGTGCTGGTGGGCGGACACGATGTAAAAGACTATTCTCTGGGCAACCTGCGCCAGAGCGTTTCCATGGTGCTGCAGAAGAACACCCTGTTCTCCGGTACTATCCGCGACAATCTGCGCTGGGGCGACAGGAACGCCACCGACGAGCAGGTGGAGAACGCCTGCCGCCTTGCCTGTGCCCACGATTTTGTCATGTCCTTCCCCGATGGCTACGACACCGTCCTCGGTCAGGGCGGAGTCAATCTCTCAGGCGGTCAGAAGCAGCGCCTGTGCATTGCCCGGGCAATTCTCAAGAATCCTAAGATCCTGATCCTTGACGACTCCACCAGCGCGGTGGATACCGCCACCGACCAGAGCATCCGTGACGCCCTGCGTACGCTGATGCCCGGAACCACCAAGCTGATAATCGCCCAGCGCATCGCGTCGGTGATGGACGCCGACCGCATCGTGGTGCTGGACGAAGGAAAGATAAGCGACGTGGGCAGCCATTCCGAGCTGCTCGCCCGCAGCAGAGTATACCGCGAGGTATGGCAGTCCCAGGGCAAGGAGGTGGCCGAAAATGGCGAGACTGAGTAATCCCGGCGGCAAGCGTGCCGCAAATCCCCTCAAGACGCTGAAAAGACTGTTCGGCTACTATTCCTGCTGTAAGGTGCCGTTCGCCCTTGCGGTGGTGTCCGTTGTGGTGTATTCCATCGCGGTGATATGGGCTTCCTATCTGCTGGAGCCCACCGTTGCCCTGCTGGAAAAGCAGGATATCGTTCCCGAAAAGGTCTACGCAGAATATCTGGCGGTGCTGCTGCTCATGGCTGCGATGTACGCGCTGGCAGTGGTCACCAACTACATCATGGCGCGCCTGATGCTTACCTGCTCGGCGCGGATACTCTACCGTATGCGTGTGGAAATGTTCGAGCACATGGAGCGTATGCCCGTGCGCTTCTACGATGCCCATACCCACGGTGAACTCATGAGCTACTATACCAACGACGTGGAGGCGGTGCGCGAAATGCTGCACCACGGCATCGCCCAGATGCTCATCTCCTCCATTTCCCTTGTGGGCATCATCGCCATGATGCTCAAGCTGTCCCTCGTGCTGTGTGCCTTCATCGCGGTGATGGGCGTGTGCGTCTATCTTACCCTGCGCATCGTGGGCGGCAAGAGCCGGAAGAATTTCCGCGCCCAGCAGAAGTCGGTGGCTCAGGTCAACGGTTATATCGAAGAAATGATCGTGGGTCAGAAGGTGGTTAAGGCCTTCAACCACGAGGAAGCCACCCTCGAGCGGTTTGACGAGATCAACGAGGAGCTGCGCGTGGTATCTACCCGTGCCAGCTTCTACGCCAAGATCATCGGCCCCGTTATGAACAACCTCTCCCACATCTTCTACGCCATCATCACCACCGCGGGCGTGCTCATGCTCACCGCGGGCAGCGCGCTCATGGCGTTCCTGCAGTACATCCGCCAGTTTGCCGACCGCATCTCCCAGATTTCCCAGCAGTTCAGCTCCATCATGCTGGCTCTCGCCGGTGCCGAGCGCGTCTTTGAGATGATCGACTCTCCGCTGGAGGTGGATGAGGGCGACGTTACCCTCGTGAATGCCCGCATCGCCGCCGACGGAACCATCACCGAGAGTGATGCGGCTACCGGACGCTGGGCGTGGAAGGTTCCCGATGGCGGCGGTTTTGATTACGTCGAAGTCAGGGGTGATATCCGCCTGAGCGACGTGGACTTCGGCTACACCGAGGAAAAACAGGTGCTCCATGATGTGAGCCTCTATGCCAGACCCGGTCAGAAGATCGCTTTTGTCGGTTCCACAGGCGCGGGCAAAACCACCATCACCAATCTCATCAACCGCTTCTATGACATCAGTGACGGATCCATTACCTACGACGGAATCGAGCTGCGCCGCATAAAGAAAGCCGAACTGCGCCGCTCGCTGGGCATGGTGCTGCAGGATACCCATCTGTTCACCGGCACGGTCATGGATAACATCCGCTACGGTCGTCTTACCGCCACCGACGAGGAATGCGTACAGGCGGCAAAAACCGCCAACGCCCATTATTTCATCTCCCACCTGCCGCAGGGCTACGACACCATGCTTACCTCCGACGGTGCCAACCTCTCTCAGGGCCAGCGCCAGCTCATCTCCATCGCCCGAGCGGCGGTGTCCGATCCAACGGTGCTTATTCTGGACGAGGCGACCAGTTCCATCGACACCCGCACCGAAAAACTCATCGAGCAGGGCATGGATAAGCTCATGGAGGGCAGAACGGTGTTCGTCATCGCCCACCGCCTGTCCACCGTGCGCAACTCCAACGCCATCATGGTGCTGGAAAACGGTCGCATAATCGAGCGCGGCGATCACGACGATCTGCTGCGTCTGCGCGGATAATTCTATCAGCTTTACACCGGAATGTTCGAACTGA
>JAZUPE010000033.1:0-9175 GCA_045605025.1 Acutalibacteraceae bacterium | reverse complement strand
GCATCTCCTTCCATCGCGTAATCAAGGACTCCATGATCCAGGGCGGCGATCCCACCGGCACCGGTGCCGGCGGCTCCACCTTTACCGGCGGCGCTCTGAAGGACGAATACGACAACGGTCTGTATCACTTCAGATATGCTCTGTCCATGGCCAACACCGGCATGCCCAACAGCGGAACCAGCCAGTTCTTTATTGTTCAGTCCGACAAGATCTTTGCCGGCATGGACGATACCGGTGCTGTCACCGAGTTCACCGTTGACCAGCTCATCACCCAGCTTGGTTATGACGAGGGCGTTGCTCACTTCTACGGCATGTTCGGCGGTACTCCCACTCTGGACGCCGAGGCAAGAAAGGGCAGCGGAGTTCCTGCTCACACCGTATTCGGTCAGGTCTTTGACGGCGTAGATGTTATCGACAAGATTGCCGCTGTTGAGACCGACGAGAACGACAAGCCCCTTGAGGATGTCATCATCACCAAGGCCTATGTCAAGGACTTTGTCAAGGTAGTCGTATCCAACGGCGATGTCTCCGGCGGCGATGTTTCCGCTGCCGACGCTCAGTAATCACGGGCGTTTTTCATCAGAAATTACAACAGGAGACGTCGGGCTTCCCGGCGTCTCCTTGCACATAATCAAACAGATATAACCACAGGAGGACACGATAATGGCAGAATTCAAGAGAGCCGAAGATTACGATCAGACCAGGCGCCCCCATTCGGGCGACACAGTAGTCATTCTGGAAACCACCATGGGTGACATCAAGATCCGCCTGTTCCCCGAGCAGTGCCCCGTTGCCTGCGAGAACTTCATCGGTCTTGTCCAGAAGCATTTCTATGACGGCATCACCTTCCACCGCGTCATCAACGGATTTATGATCCAGGGCGGAGACCCCGAAGGCGACGGCACCGGCGGTCACAGCATCTGGGGCGGCGCTTTTGAGGATGAATTCGAGCGCAACCTGTTCAACTTCCGCGGTGCTCTGTCCATGGCCAACACCGGACAGCCCACCACCAACGGCTCCCAGTTCTTCATCGTTCAGGCAAAGTCTGCCCAGAACAGCCCCACCTCTCTCATCGCCAAGGGTTGGCCCCGCTGGGCTGCCGATACCTACGGCAAGGAGGGCGGCTGCCCCTCTCTGGACGGCGGTTTCTCCAACGTGACCAACTATCTGGGTCACACCGTCTTCGGTCAGGTCTACAGCGGCATGGACGTTGTTGACAAGATCGCTGCCGTGGAGACCGGTCCCAGTGACAAGCCCATCGAGGATGTTGTCATCCGCAAGGCTTGGGCGGCAAAGGTTCAGTAATCATCAGATAATCAAAGCCGCTGCGGATATTGTGTCCGCGGCGGCTTGCTCAATATCAAGATAACGGAGGAACGTAAAATGAAAAACACTGCGATCTGTCCCAAGTGCGGCTCGGAGGATATCGTGTCAGTACCATACCGTGAATATATTATGTTTGGCATCAAGCCGCAGAGATATATCTGCCGCCGCTGCGGGTTTTCGGAGACGTGGATATTGCAGTACGATCTGGAAACGCTCAGAAAAAGCAAACGCGTCCGGCCGGTCAGGCGCGTAAAGACCGAAGGTGATCGGTGATGAGCAGGCGTATGTACCCCAGCAGAGAATCCGTCCTGCGCGGATCGCGAAGAGCGCCTTCGCTCAATGAAGCAGAGATGATGACGTCCTGCCCCAGATGCCGCTCACGGGAGATCAGCGTGATCAGTACCCATGGTGAGCCGCTGTCTGTGGGATACAGTAAGACGGTGTACATCTGCGGCAGCTGCGGATATATGGACAGCCGCCGGCAGGAACCGTATCCGGGTCGGATGATCGAGGAGCCGCCGGGGTTTACCCTCAGACCGCGCGCAAGCCGTAGGGGCAGAAGAAATCGACCGCAATAGCAGGAGGAAAGCATATGTACCCCGAAAGACAAACCGCCCTGCGTGAGCTGGAGGCGGCAGGACAGCTCAACGCCGGACCGTGGACGGCCCATTCCCTCAACGTAGCAGCCGCTGCGGAAGCCATCGCCCGCGCCTGCGGCATGGACGCGGAGAAGGCATACGTCTGCGGACTGCTCCACGACATCGGTCGTCGGGAGGGCGTATACGGTATGCGCCACATTATCGACGGCTACAACTTCGCCATGTCCAACGGCTGGGACGAGGTGGCAAGGATATGCCTGACCCACTCCTATCCGGTGCCCGATGCCGAAAAGGACATAAGTAAAAGGGACTGCACCGGCGAAGAGTTCGCGTTTGTGCGCGACTATCTTTCAGGCACGGAGTACGATGACTACGACCGACTGATAATCCTCTGCGACGCGCTGGGTGAGGCTGCCGGATTCTGCGTTCTGGAGAAACGGTTTGTGGACGTGACCAGACGATACGGCGTTTTTCCGTTTACTGTGGAACGCTGGAACAAAACATTTGAATACAAAGAGTATTTCGAGGGCATAATCAAACGATCGGTATATAGATTGCTGCCCGGAATAGAGGGCTGCATCTATAATTAAGGGGAATCTGCAAATGAAAGTGCTTGTAATGAACTGCAGTCCGGTGCGCGCCGGAGCCACCGCCTGCATTACGGATATCGTGACGGAGCAGCTCAGCAGCCGCGCTGAAGTCAGAAGTGTATGCATTGATGACTTCAGCATAGCCTTGTGCAGGGGCTGCCGGAGCTGTCACCACACCGCGCGGTGCGTGATTGACGACGACGCGCGTAAAGTTATGGAGCTTTACGAGTGGGCGGAGGTGATAATCTCCGTCGCGCCCTCCTACTGGGCGGATGTGCCCGGGCAGTTCAAGGTGTTCATCGACCGCTGCACTCCGTGGTGCGACACCCATGAGCCCTACGCCAGGCTGTCCGATGGTAAGCGAGGGTACACCATCGCCCTGCGCACCGGTCCGTCCATGAGGGAATGCGAGCAGATATTCCGGACGGTGGAGCACTTCTACGGACACCTGCACATCGCCTGCAGCGGCAGTCTGGGGCTATGCTCGGTGGAAAGCCGGCAGGACGCGCTGGCTCGAAAGGACGAGATTATCGCCTTCTGCGCGGAGATACAGTAGAATAATGTGAAGAAAAAGGTCTGTTGCTGATTACTGAAGTGACCCCAAAAAGTTAGACAAATATTAAAGCATAAAATTGTTCAAGCAACCGAAAGGGTTTGTTGCCTGTGAATAGCGGGCGGCAAACCCTTAAGTTTTGCCTTGATTCGTCTGTTGTTGTAATAGTCCAGATATTCAATCAGTTCTTGCTTGAAGTGTTCCATAGATTCAAACTCTTGCAAGTAAAGCAGTTCACTTTTGAGTAATCCGAAGAAGTTTTCGATTACAGCATTGTCCAGACAGTTTCCTTTTCTGCTCATGCTCTGCCGAACACCTTTTTCTGCAAGTGATTGTTGATATTGCTGGTGCTGATACTGCCAGCCTTGATCAGAGTGAAGTATGAGGTTGGTTCCGTCCGGAATGGTGTCAAGCGCAGTGTTGAGCATGGTCATGACCATGCTCAACACTGGCCGGTCCGAAATTGCATAGCTGACCAGATCACTGCTGCATAAATCGAGAATCGGCGACAAATAGAGCTTTTCTCCAAACAAGCTGAATTCTGTTACGTCGGTAACCCATTTCTGATTCGGTTTTTCTGCATGGAAATCCCTATTCAGCAGGTTTGGAGCAATTTTACCTACTTCGCCCTTGTAAGAGAGATATTTCTTAATCCGAACACGGCAAACCAAGCCCAACTCTTTCATCAACCGCTGAACTGTCTTGTGGTTCAAAAGGATATCACGGTTTCGCAGCTCGGCTGTAATTCTGCGGTATCCATATCGACCTTTGTTCTCATGGTATATTGCTGAGATTTCTGCTTTTGCCGTTTCATGCTTGTCGGCACTGCTCATACGTTTCAGATGGTAGTAAAAGGTTGCTCTGGGCAGCCGAGCGATTGACAGAAGTATCTTTAGTGAATGTGCTTGCCTCAGTTTTTGGACTACCTGCGCTTTTTCCGCTGGTGTCGCTCGTTTTCCAAAACCAAGGCTTGCAAGTTTTTTAGGTAGTCATTCTCCGCTCGTAGACGCTGCACTTCTGCAAGTAGATCTTCCTCTACCTCTTTGGGCAATGTCCGAGGTCGACCTGTACCGCCTCGTCCACGACGCTCAATCCTAAATCCGTCTTCTCCCTCTGTTAGATATATTCTTTCCCATTCTTGTATCCTTCGATGACTGTTTACCTCAAAACGTCGTGCTGTTTCGTTATAGCTTAATTTTTCTTCTTGCATCGTCTTGACTACATGCACCTTGAATTCCGGTGTGTATCGTTTGTTTGGTTTTCCTCTTGGCATATTAAATCACCCCATTTGTTAGACATTATATCATATCGTCTAACAAATGGGGTGCAGTTCATTACCGGCGACAGACCTTTTTGTATAAACAGCGTCCTCACACCAGCCGTTCACACGCCGCCATCGCCCGGTCAAAGGGCAGCTTAATGCAGCTCAGCGATGAGCCCGCGTTGCCGCCACGCGGCACAATGCGCACGCTGCACCGTCCGGACAGGCGGTTAAGTGGCGATCGTGTGATGCGGATCAATCCCGCTGACGGACGGAAAATCCGCAGGGTGTGAATGGTCAGCCGCCGTACGCCGGTCAATTCCACACAGTCGGTGAACAGCGTCATCCCCGCGCAGGGAGCGCACGCCGCGGTGGAAACAGCTCTCCACAACAGCAGTATCAGCGCCGTAGTGCCAGCCGCGATGATGGTGCCGTTCCATGATGGAATAAGCCGCCGCAGAACAGTAATCAGCGGCAGCACCGATAGACAGGCCGCCAGCCGTCCCGCAGCGTAGGCGAGAGGAGAGAGCATGGGTGACACCGCGCAAACCGGTCTGCCCCGGGGGATAATTGCTGCTGCTTCAATGCGTGAACGTCGATTGTCCACAGGCGGCAGCAGGTCATATCGCTGTCCGCCGGACATCAGCAGCGAAGCACTTTCTCGTCTGAAGAATGCCGACGGCAGGGAGCGCCGCCGGTCGAGCGCGCAGATTCCGTCAATCCTCAGCCGGAAGGAGCGTCTGCTTATGGTTCCGCGGCTGATAACCAGCAGCCGGTCAGTGCGGGTATAGTTCATTCCCGCGTGGGTGAGCAGGGTGTGTCCGCCCTTGAGCAGCCATGCGCCGGCCAGTACCGCAAAGGCGGCAGTAGCCGCGCCGCGGGAGCGCAAGATCATTGACACCTGTTCTCCCAGTGCCACGCCGACGCTGTCCCGCAAAAGGGAGAACGCCGAAGCCGCCGCGGAGCAGAAGGCAGCAAGTCCCTCTCCTCCAACCGCTGCCATCAGCAATGATCCGCGGTCGGCGCGAAACCGGTGAGTGTTCCGGTGACAGTCGGGGTGGGTATCGCTGTCTGGAACCGGCGGCTGCTCCGGCATCAGCCTGCCGGAGAGTATTACCGCGTCGCGGGTGCTCATCAGCAGCGCGTCCGGACGGCGATCACCCCTCTGCGTGGTGCGAATGTACAGCCGCGAACAGCGGAACAGAGCGGTGAACGGAGTGCTTACCATATCGGCGGACAGAATGGCGCTGCGGTGAATGGTCACTTCCCTACGGGTCAGCACGCCGGAGGAGATGGACAGCCGGAGGTCGGTCAGCTGCCAGCGGGTGACCGACCACGACACAGCCGCGGAACCGAGAGCAAGCGCCAGAGCCAGCAGACCTGCCGACCACGCGGCAACCGTCCAGCGAATGTATTCCGGCAGCAGATGGGCGACCGCCCATATCGCCGCCGCGGCGATTGCCGAACAGAATGGCAGCCGGCGTGCGGTTGTGTACAGTATAGCCAGTCCGCTCTGACGGTTACCGCGGTTGACTTTTGTTCTGCGCTCCGGCAGCGGACGCTCGCTCATGCGCAACTGACCGGCGTGCGAGGTGGAAAAATCCCAGTGCGAAGTCTGCATGCCTATACCTCCACAGAATCATGGTTTCGTCCGGTCGGAGTGTCGGTTTCTCTGCCTTTGTCCACCAGCTCGCGCAGACGGGTGCTGTCGTCACGGGTCAGACCGGGGAGAGAAACCCGTCCGCCGGTGGTGACCAGAATGACCGTTGCCAGCCCCAGCATTCGCTCAAGCGGTCCCCGCCGCAGTCGGGTGCAGATGATCTGCCCACGCGGGATAAGAATGATAGTGCGCCAGAGCAGCCCTTTCTCCAGTTTGAGCCACTCGCGGTAACGGGTGTAGTACAGCCGTTCGTAGTACATCGCAGGCAGAAACACCACACCCGCGATAAGCGCGCCTGTAACCACGCCGGATATCAGCCTGTCCAGCGGCGTAAGATACGCCAGGGCCAGCACCAGCCACAGAATGCTCACCAGCAGCGGCGCGCACAGATACAGCCGCAGCAGTGTGCGGTAGCGGGGAGCGCATTTCTGAGGTATCGCGCAGGACATGATAATCCCTCCTTGTGACGGGGAGATTATGGGCGGCCGGCGGCAGCATTATGCAGCCGGGTTTTTGGAATGATGTTGACGGCAAGCGCCTGATATGGTATATTGAGGCAAAGGAAACCGTTTTGTATAAGGAGGAGCGTATGATTTACGAACTGGACGGCATGATGGGATTTGACCGGCTTGGTCTCGGCTATGAGGTGCACATGGCAGGCATCGACGGTGAATGTTTTTTCTACAGTGTGTATTTTCAGGATGGTATGAGCGGGCAGAACATTCAGGATGTCCGTGATGCCATTGATGGATTTGTTGAGCCGTACAACGCAAGGGATATCTTCCCTGGATACATTGATGTGACAGACGCGGGAGAAAAGGCAAGTGTATATCTTGATGTGGGCGGAGCTGACCCCGATGCCGCGAATGAAGCCATCTACGGCATTCTCAAAGCGCTCAACAATGTGCCCGGTGTAAGACTGGTTATGATTAACGAGGATTGATAAGTTCCGACAGAAAAAGGACTGCAGCAAAGTGCTGGCCGCGTTTGCTGCAGTCCTTTTTGCGCTTTAAAATGCCTTGCGCCCCCGACGTTAATCGGGGGCGCGGAGAAAATTATTAAGTTTCTGGGAGGTAACTTAATATAGGGAACAAGTTTACAGGCTTTGGAAAGCCGGCGCAGGAAAAATTACTCGATCTCGCCGCGCTCCTTGGCTTCCTCGATGACCTTCTGAGCAACCTGAGAGGGGCAATCCTCGTAACGGGCGAACTCGAAGGTGAAGGTGCCTCTGCCCTGTGCGCACTGACGCATAAAGGTAGCAAAGTCGCCCATTTCAGCCATGGGAACCTCGGCGGACAGAATCTGCATGCCGTCCTCGGCGGGATCCATACCCAGCACGCGGCCGCGGCGGACGCTGACTTCACCCATGACATCACCCATGTTGTCGTTGGGGATGATGGCCTTCAGGGTGCCGATGGGCTCGAGCAGAGTGGGAGCTGCCTTGGGAATACCTTCCTTGTAGGCGATAGAGGCTGCCATCTGGAAAGCCATATCGGAGGAGTCAACGGGATGGGAGGAACCGAAGTACAGAGCGGCTCTCAGACCGACCATGGGATAACCGGCCAGAACGCCCTTCTTGATGCAGTTCAGCAGACCCTTTTCAACAGAGGGGATGAACTGACGGGGAACAGTACCGCCGACGACTTCGTCAACGAACTCCAGACCCTCGGCCTCAGAGGGACCGAAGCGGATGTAAACGTCACCGAACTGGCCGTGACCGCCGGACTGCTTCTTATGACGACCCTGCTGCTCGACTGTCTTGCGGATAGTCTCACGATAGGGAACGCGGGGAGTCTCAAGGATGACGTCCACGTTGAAGCGGCACTTCAGCTTGGAGACGATAACGTCGATGTGCTGGTCACCCTGACCGGAGAGAACCATCTGATGGGTCTCAGCGTTGGTGACGAACTTGATGGAGGGATCCTCGTCGATGAGCTTGGCAATACCGGAAGCGATCTTGTCTTCCTCGCCCTTCTTGACAGGCAGAATAGCCTTGGAAAGCAGGGGGTTGGGATAGTCAACGCCCTTCAGGGTGACCTGACGGCTGGGATCGCAGAAGGTGTCGCCGGTGCTGGCGTTGCCCAGCTTGGTGACAGCGCCGATATCGCCGGCGGGGATGCAGCTGGCATCTTCCTGCTTCTTGCCGCGGACGGTGATCAGCTTACCGAACTTCTCGTTGGTGCCGGTGCGCATGTTGACCAGCGGAGAATCGGAGGAGATCTTACCGGCGAGAACCTTGAAGAAGCTCATCTTGCCGACGAATGCGTCAGCAACGGTCTTGAACAGGATGGCAACGGTGGGCTCGCTTTCGGAGACCTTGATCTCGGTGCCTTCCTCGGAAACTTCGGGAGCCACGTCACAGGGAGTGGGAGCGTACTTCTCGATACCGGCGAGCAGCAGCTCAACGCCTTCGGCGTTGAGAGCGGCACCGCAGTATACGGGAGCGATGGAACCGCTGGCAATACCGATGGACAGACCCTTGACGATCTCGTCGTGGGTGAAAGCCTCACCGTCGAAGAACTTCATCATCAGTTCCTCGTCGGTCTCGGCGATAGCCTCGTTGAGCTGATCCTTCAGCTCATCCAGGTTATCCAGAGCGGGCATATCGCAGGCAGCAGCCTTGCCGTTTGCAAAGGTGAAAGCCTTGCCTTCGATGATGTCGACATAGCACTTCAGAGCATCGCCCTCATAGTAGGGAACGACGACCGGGCAGACGCTGGGGCCGAAAGCCTCGCGCAGAGCCTCGTATGCCTTATAGAAGTTGGCACCTTCGGTGTCCAGCTTGTTGATGAAGAAAATGCGGGAACGACCGGTGGTCAGAGCCAGCTTGTTGGCCTTTTCGGAACCGACAGCCACGCCGTCCTTAGCAGCGACGACGATCAGAGCGGTTTCAGCGGCACGATAGCCTTCGTTGACGCCGCCGACATAGTCGAACAGACCGGGTGCGTCCAGCAGATTGATTTTCAGGCCGTTCCTCTCCAGCGGTGCGACTGCGGTGGAGACCGAAGTCTTACGCTTTATCTCTTCGGGATCGAAGTCGCAGACGGTGTTGCCGTCAGCGGTCTTACCCATTCTGTCAGCGGCTCCGGACAGCCAGAGCATAGCCTCGGCCAGCGAGGTTTTGCCCGAACCGCCGTGACCGGCGAGAACGACGTTTTTGATCTTATTTGCCGGATACTGTTTCAA
>JAZUPE010000032.1:0-14457 GCA_045605025.1 Acutalibacteraceae bacterium | reverse complement strand
CCCGACTTATCAGGCGTGCCTGGAGGGCCGCGACGCCGTCTATCTCTCCGCGGAATACCTGATGGGCCGCGCCGTGTACAACAATCTCTATAACATGGGCGTGCTGGAGGAGGTCAAGGCTCGGCTCATGGACAAGGGCGTCGATCTCGCGTCCCTTGAGGACATCGAGGACGCCGCGCTGGGCAACGGCGGTCTTGGCAGACTTGCCGCCTGCTTCCTTGATTCCGCCGCCACCCATTCCGTGCCGCTGGACGGCTACGGCATCCGCTACCGCTACGGTCTGTTCCGCCAGTTCATCGAAAACGGCTTCCAGCGCGAGCAGGCGGACGTGTGGCAGAACTTCGGTGATCCCTGGTCCTTCCGCCGCGACGAGGATTCCGTCATCGTGGAATTCGCAGGCAGCAAGGTAAAGGCAGTGCCCTACGACACTCCCGTCATCGGTTTCGGCGGCAAGTGCGTCAACACCCTGCGTCTGTGGCAGAGCGAGCCGGTGGAGGAGTTCAATTTCGACACCTTCAATCAGAACAAGAGGGAAGAAGCCTTTGCACAGAGAAATGCCGCCGAGCAGATCTCCGCGGTGCTTTATCCCAACGACGGCACCTACGAGGGTCGTCAGCTCCGCCTCAAGCAGCAGTATTTCTTTTGCTCGGCTTCCCTGCAGAGCATCCTGAAGAAATACAAGGCAAAGCACGGCAGCGATTTTTCAAAACTGCCCGGGGAGTTTGTGATTCAGCTCAACGACACCCATCCCGTGTGCTCAATCCCTGAGCTGCTGCGTCTGCTGGTGGACGGGGAAGGGCTGAGCTTCGACGAGGCATTCGCCATCGCCCAGCGCACCTTTGCCTACACCAACCACACCGTCATGCCCGAGGCTCTGGAGAAGTGGGAAGCCCGTCTGATCTTTGACACCGTTCCCCAGATCTACGACTTTATCATCCTTGTCGACCGTCGTCTGCGCGATGACCTGCGCAAGCTGGGCATTACCGGCGAGGAGGCAAAGAAGTACCACATCGTGGATAACGGTCTTGTGCACATGGCCCGCCTTGCCGTCTACGCCACCTTCTCCACCAACGGCGTTGCGTGGCTCCACACCGAGATTCTCAAGGACAGCTGTCTTGGCGAGTGGTACAGAATCTACCCCGAACGCTTCAACAACAAGACCAATGGCATCACCCAGCGCCGCTGGCTGTCGCTGTGCAACCCCGGCCTTTCGGCATATATCACCGAACTTATCGGCGACGGCTGGATCACCAACCTCGATGAGCTGAAAAAACTTGAGAAATTTGCCGACGACGAGAATGTTCTGCGCAGAATCGCCGATATCAAGCTGGGCAACAAGCAGCGCCTTGCCGAACACGTTCTTGACCACGACGGCGCGCAGCTGGACAGCAGCTTCATCTTTGACATTCAGGTCAAGCGCCTGCACGAATACAAGCGCCAGTTCCTCAACGCGCTTTCCATTCTCGACATCTACTACGGCATCAAGGAAGGACGCATAAAGGACTTCACTCCCACCGCGTTCATCTTCGGTGCAAAGGCTTTCCCGACCTACCGCCGCGCCAAGGGTATCGTCAAGCTTATCGGCGAGATCGCCCGTCTGGTGGACAGCGACCCCGAGGTCAGCAAGTACCTCAAGGTGCTGTTCGTGTCCAACTACAACGTCTCCTACGCCGAGAAGCTGATTCCCGCCGCTGACGTTTCCGAGCAGATTTCCACCGCCGGAACGGAAGCCTCCGGCACCGGCAACATGAAGTTCATGCTCAACGGCGCGGCCACTCTGGGCACCTATGACGGCGCCAACGTGGAGATCGTTCAGCAGGCAGGCGAGGACAACAACTACATCTTCGGCGCACGTGTGGAGGATATCGAGCGCATCGCCGCAGATTATGATCCTATGGCTCTCTATAACGCCGAGCCTCGCATAAAGCGCGTTGTTGACGCGCTTATCGACGGCACACTCAATGACGGCGGCGAGTGGGGAGACGGTGAAGGCTCCTTTGCCGAGCTGCGCAAATCCCTGCTTGAGGGTGCAAGCTGGCACAGAGCAGACAACTATTATCTGCTCTACGATCTGCTTCCCTATGTGGACGCAAAGCTCAGAGTCAACAGCGATTACGCCGACATCCTTGCCTTTGCCCGCAGGACGCTGATGAACATCGCCAACGCCGGTCACTTCTCCAGCGATCGCACCATCGCTCAGTACGCCGAGGAGATCTGGCACGTCTGATAACAACTGAATAATCACAAAAAAGCACCTCAACGGGACGAATTCGTCCTGTCAGGGTGCTTTTTTGTGTCAAGGAAGCTGATGATGAATAATATATAGAAAAAGAACCAGCGGAGGGAGTATATGTATTATGTAAAACACCGGCGAGGTGCAGGGCAGAGGATGAGAAGAAGGCTTGCTGCAGTTATATCTCTGGCAGCGTTTTTTACCGCTTTCATTACGCTGAACATGCAATTGCGCAGGATAATCGAAGATGCAGCGCAAGTTCATGCGCAAAACGCATTTTCAACTGCAGTTTCCAGGGCTGTCAGTGATGTGCTTGGTGATAATAACTTTGAACTGGTACACGTAAACAGCACTGAATCAGGACAGATTGTGTCTATCGAAACAGACACTGCGCAGATCAACAGCATCAAGTCACAGGTTTCCATAATTATGATTGATAAGCTGCGTGAATTATCTTCGCAGCCGATAACTGTATCTCTTGGAACACTCACCGGCATCGAATGGCTTGCCGGTCTGGGGCCGAGGCTTGAAATGCGCCTCGAACTGAGGGGAGGGGTGTCAACTGACATTATCAGCGATCTGCGGGAAACCGGAATCAACCAGTCGCTGCACACCATAGACTGTGTAGCGACTGCAGATTACTATGTAATACTGCCGGGCTGCAGATTCTCGGCACAACTCAGCACAACAGTGCCGCTGGCGCAGTCGGTAGTCGTCGGCGAAGTTCCGGACGCGTATACTTATGTTGTCGGCGATCAGAGTGACACCATCGGCAGGATTTTTGATTATGGTCATCAGCAGCCGTAGCAGACTATTGACAAAGAAGAAGTCAGGTGCTATACTTATATCAGCAATTATACTAAATGAATATTTAGTATAATTAAGGGAGGTGGAAAAGCTGAATATCAAATATATGGAGCAATCTCCGCAGGTTTTCAGAGAATTTTTCGGCTACATGGAAACTGTAAAAGGTAAATCAGCAAATACAATTGATGGATATTTTATGGATCTGCGCACGTTTTTCAGATACTTCAAATTATCCAAAGGTTACGTTCCGGCTGATGCTGACTTCAACAAGATTGATATTCTGGACGTTGACATTGATATGTGCGCTCAGGTTACGCTGGCAGACATTCATCTGTTTCTGAATTACGCAACAACGGTACTTAAGAACAAAAATGCCGCAAAGTCACGCAAATGCTCGTCGCTGCGCAGCTTTTTCAATTATCTCACATCCAGAACCAATCAGCTCACCGTAAATCCCACGCTGCATCTGGAAAATCCCAAATTACGCTCTTCCCTGCCTCATTTTCTTTCTCTCGAACAAAGTTTCGATTTATTACGATCCATCGAAGGCAAAAACAAAGAGCGGGATTACTGCATTCTCCTGCTGTTTCTGACCTGCGGAATGCGTCTTTCCGAGCTGGTGGGCATCAATTACCGCGACATTTCCGATGACGGACGTCTGAGACTGCTGGGAAAGGGCAACAAGGAGCGGATTGTCTATCTCAACAGCGCCTGCATGGAAGCTGTCAAAAGATGGATGGCTGTGCGCCCAAAAGACGGTGTTATCGATAAGGACGCGCTTTTTCTCAGCTCACGCAGGCAGCGTATCAGCCCGAAAACCGTGCAGCATCTGGTCAAAACATACCTGTCCGGTATCGGCCTTGATAAGGGTTATTCCACACATAAACTGCGCCACACAGCCGCCACGCTGATGTATCAGGAGGGCGTTGATGTGCGGGTACTCAAGGATATTCTGGGTCACGAAAACCTCAGCACCACTCAGATCTACACACACGTATCCAGCGAACAGATGAAAAAAGCCGCCTCGGCAAACCCGATTGGTAAGCTGAAGCAGCTCAAAGAAGATCAATAAAAACAGCAGCCTGCGCGGTGAAATAACTGCACAGGCTGCTTTCATATTATGAATGTTTATCCGATCATTTCGTGTAGCTGTTCCTCGCTGATAACCGTTACGCCAAGCTGATTTGCTTTGTCAAGCTTGCTGCCGGCTTTTTCTCCTGCCAGCAGATAACTGGTCTTTTTTGATACGGAGGAAGCGACTTTGCCGCCGTTCTGCTCGATGAGCGCAGCGGCTTCGGTGCGCGAAAGGTTCGGGAGAGTGCCGGTGATGACAAAGGTCATGCCGTTTAGCGAGCCGTCACCGGTTTCTTTTTTTGCCGCTGTCATATTGACTCCCAGCTCTCGCAGTTCCTCTATGAGCCTGCGGGAATCCGGCTGGGCAAAATACTCGCTCACAGCCGCAGCCATAGTGCCGCCGAAGCCGTCGATGGCGGACATCTGCTCAGTGGTGGCATTCATAATGCCGTCCATGTCACCGAAAGCATCACACAGCAGCTTTGATGCAGCAACGCCGATGTGACGGATACCGCAGGCGAAAATCAGCTTATAAAGATCGTTGGAGCGTGATTTGTCGATAGCTTTGATGAGGTTGTTTGCAGAGGTCTTGCCCATGCGCTCAAGTCCGGCAATCTTATCCGCTTCCAGACGGTAGAGATCGGCAGGCGAAGCCAGCATACCCGCGTCGATGAGCTGAGCGATGACCGCGGGGCCCATACCGTCAATATCCATCGCCTCGCGGGAGGCGAAATGGATCAGCCGACGCTCAAGCTGAGCCGGGCACTGCATATTGGTGCAGCGCAGGGCGGCTTCGTCGTTGATGTGCGCTACGGGTTCACCGCAGGAAGGGCAAACCTCCGGCATGGCATAGGGCACGGAATCCTCGCCGTGGCTTACCACGCGGATTACCTCAGGAATGATCTCGCCTGCCTTTCGCAGAATAACGCGGTCACCGATGCGGATGCCCTTTTCAGCGATGTATTCCTCGTTGTGCAGGGAAGCACGTGAGACGGTTGTACCTCCCAGAGAAACCGGCTCAAAGATACCAGTGGGAGTGATTACTCCTGTTCTGCCCACGGTCAGTTCTATATCCAGAAGTGTAGTCTCCGCCTGCTCAGGAGGATATTTATATGCCACCGCCCAGCGGGGATACTTTGATGTTGATCCAAGCTCAGCGCGCTGCTCAAGGGAATCGACCTTAACCACGGCTCCGTCGGTGTCAAAGGCGAGCAAATGCCGCTCCTCCCCTATTTCATCAATCTGGGCAAGCACTTCCTCGATTGTTCGGTAAGGTCTGCGACGTGGTGAAACAGGAAAACCTGCCTGCGCAAGCCAGTCAAGGGACTGTGAGTGGCTCTCAAAGGTCATTCCCCTCGCCTGCTGAACATTGAAGATAAAGAGATCAAGGTCGCGTCCGGCGGTGACGGAAGCGTCCTTCTGACGCAGTGAACCTGCCGCCGCGTTGCGGGGATTGCGGAATGTTTTCTGTCCGGCTTCCTCCTGCCGCTGATTGAGCTCAGCAAAGGCCGCTCTGGGCATATACACCTCGCCGCGCACCTCGAGATACTCAGGAGCGTTATCGATACGGTGAGGAATACTTTTGATTGTCATCAGGTTTTCGGTGACATCCTCGCCAACATCGCCGTTGCCGCGGGTTGACCCGCGCACAAGCACACCGTCACGGTACTCAAGGGAGACCGAAAGACCGTCGATTTTCTGCTCGATTACAAAGGCCGTGTCGGTGTATTCTTCCAGCATGGCAGCGCAGAAATCCACAACTTCTTCCCTGCTGAAAACATCCTGCAGGCTCTCCATGCGCACCTGATGCTCCACTGGAGAGAATTTAGCCTGCGCCTCGCCGCCTACACGCGCGGTTGGAGAATCGGCGGTAACAAGCTGCGGATACTCCGCTTCGATGGCGCGAAGCTCACGGGTCAGTGCGTCGTACTCGCTGTCTTCAAGTTCGGGAGAATCAAGGTCATAATAGAGCCGGTTGTTGCGTTCGATTTCATCGCGCAGCCGCTTTGCCCGCTCCTTTGATTTCTCAAAATCCGGTATAATCATATACTTCCTCACAGATAATCAGAATATATAACAAAATTATACCTCATAAGCTCTGATTCAGTCAACGCAGATTTGACTATTAATAAAATATATCGTATAATAGTTATGTAAAGAAATATAATTGTGCTGCACATCGAATAATCACGCATACGTCACATTTCGCTGATATAATTCACCCCAACCGGTATAATTGGAGGAAATAATGTTCTATTTTGAAGGAAACAGCTGTGTATGCTGCGGAGAAAAGTTTACAGCGAACGATGATGTCGTAACCTGTCCCGTCTGCGGTTCGCCTCATCACAGAAGCTGCTACAATGAAAAAGGCGAATGTGCTAATGAATATCGCCACGGTGATTACAGCTGGGAACGCGCAGACGATTTCGATGGAATGATCGAATGCAGCCGGTGCGGCGCGGAGAATAATCCCGGTCGTCTGTATTGCTGCAGCTGCGGCAGTGCGCTCGGCGGCAACGAAGCCGGTGTTGGCACCGGCGAAAAACAGGGCATCGAGTACAGGATCCACGAAATCCCCCTCAAAGATTTCAGCAGCTATATCGGAACATCCGGCCCGATCTATGCCCCGATGTTCCATCAGATGCACGTGACCAACAGGAAGGTCTCCTTTAACATCATCGGTCTGTTTTTTCCCTCGTTCTGGTACCTCAATCACAAGATGTACATCCACGGTCTGCTCATTATACTGTTCAATCTTGTGAGCAATTTCTTCACCATGTTTTTCTATGATGATATCCAGAGGATCTATACTGTGGCTGCAAATTTTGATGCCGTCGGTCTGCAGAAGGTCATGGCTGAGGCTCCAGTTCCCTTCTATGGCTCGCTGATTTTCGGTTTACTATCGTACGCCATTGCCATCCTGACGGCGCTGTTCAGCAACCGGATTTATATGAACTGGTGCATCAGGCATATCCGCGAAATTCGCCGCAAGTGGCTTGATGATGAACATTATCAGTCTGAACTCGAGCAGCATGGACGTTCGAACTTTGGTCTTGTCCTTGTAATTATTCTTGTGTATTTCATCGCTACAATGCTTATTGGACGTCTGTTCTGATTATTTTCGCCTGCCTGAAATCACGGCAGGCGATTTTTGTGCCATGAATTCAATTTTTGCATGCAAAGTATTGATACCGGAGGCAGATTATGATAGAATATACAAGTGTGTTAACTAAACTTTTACTGCGAAAAGGAAGCGTTTAATATGGATATCAAACAGCTTGTACCCAACGAAGGCAAAAATCTTGTAATCGAGACCCCCAACGGCTCCTATGAGCGTTATCCGGTCAGAACCAAGATCGTTATGGACGGCGATGATTTGGTTGAGATTCTCAACGAGTGCGTCAAGCCTTACCTCGAGGGCGATGATATGATCTTCATGAGCGAAAAGATCGTTGCCATCAGCCAGGGCCGCGCTTTCCCCGTCGACGAGATCAAGCCCTCCAAGCTTGCAAACTTTCTGGTCAAGTTCGTTTATAAATCCCCTTACGGCATCGGTCTGGGCAGCCCGTGGACCATGGAACTGGCTGTGCGCGAGGTCGGCAAGGTAAAGATCACTGCCTGCGCCATTATCGCCGGTATCTGCAAGCTCTTCGGTAAGCGCGGCGTGTTCTACAACATGCTGGGCGAACGTGTGCGCGCCATTGACGGTCCCTGCGACTACACTCTCCCTCCCTACAACACCTACGCTAAGATGGCTCCCGATAAGCCCCACGAGGTCGCAAAGCAGCTGACCAAGGCCATGGGCGGCCACAAGGTTGTCATCATCGATGCCAACGACATCGGCGTAAATATCCTCGGCAAGCCCGACCGCAAGATGGACGACGAGGAACTGGCCGCTATCTTCAAGGATAACCCCCTTGGACAGGCCTCCCAGCAGACTCCCATCGCCATCGTTCGCAAGATTTCTCAGTAAATCCGATTATTTCAACACCGCACAAAGCTTTTTCTGCATTTGTGCGGTGTTGACTTGGTTTTGGAGCAGAAAGGAACCGCTTATGAAAAAAAGCATGTCCTTCAGGCTAATTGTGTTCTTATTTGCCGCAGCGGTAATGTCCGCATTTTTGCTGATTGGCGGACCGCAGGTCAGTGCAGAAGCATCCGCTGCGCGTCTGGTTACCGGCTCTGACGCTCTTGCTGCAGCGCTCAGTGACCAGACATGCAGTTCAATCCAGCTGTACGGCGACGTGATATATGAAATAGACAGCGCAGTAGAGCTTGCCCGTCCTGTGACATTAACCGGCAAAGGCGCAACAGTTAATTTCGCAGCAGACGCCGGAATTGTGGTCGCCGCGGCAAATAAGCTGACCATCAGTGATGTCAGTCTTTACAGCCCGGAAGGTAATTCCATAACCGTCAACGGATCGCTGGTCATCGGCGAAAAAGTGATGTTTGGCGGAAAAAACGGAATTCTGCTGCGCAGCGGCAGTGAGCTGACCTCCGGCGGAGCTGCGGTTACCGCAGCTGACGGGATGGAGTCGTTAGTGACAGTGGAAACCTCCGGCGGAAGTGTGCTTATCTACGATATCAGGCTAACCCAGACCAAAGGCTCGTCTGATCTGCTGCGGATGAAAAACGGCAGCGGCAAGATCAACATGCGTGGTACGATTGATATTATCGCTGCAGACGGCTGTGCGGTGTTCTGTCCGCCTGATTCTGCAGGACCGGATATCGCTGTAGAGGACAACGCAGTTTTCTCAGTAAGCGCACCCAAGGCAGTATATAACCAGTCTGAAGCAATACCAGGAGCGGCAGTCAACGTGCCCACATGCTTGTTCTCCTGCGGCTCAGGCACTAAACTTGGGATCACAGGAAGCTACTGCGGTATTTCTGCAAAAAACATAACCATCGGCAGCAACAGCACCGTTACGGCCCAGTGCGACAGTAAAACAGACCAGCAAAGCCTTCGCTGCGCCGCTTTGAGTGCTTCTGAAAAGCTGATCTGCCTTTCTGGTGCGAAAATCACCATCGGTTCCTCCGGAACCAATTGCGGCACAGGTCTTTACGGCGGACAGATTGATCTGGAATCACTCGCCGGCGTGATTTACCGCGGAATCAACGATAACGCGTCAGCCATCGCCTCGTCGGGGAATGTTTCCGTCGGCGCAGCAGCTTCGGTAACCACCAACGGCGGCGGATACGGCATTTCCTGCGCTCAGCTTACAACTCACGATAAGAGCACTATCGACATAAACGACGTTTCCGCGGACGGCATCAGCGCTTCAACGGGCGTAAAGATCGGCTCCAACAGCACCATCGACATCGCTGCTACCCGCAGCGCAATCAAGGCGAAAAGCGAAGTTGCTGTCTCGTCGGGAGCAAAGGTAAGTCTTTCCTCTGCCGGTGACGCGCCCGCTCTGCTGACTGAATCGGAGGCAGGAAACATATCATTTGCCGGCTGTACCGTGACAATCAGCAACACTTCTTCAGTAAAAGCGGATAAAAAAGCAGCAGTTTACGGTGGCGGTGGTCTTTCGCTTGAGAGCAGTGCGGATGTAACCGTCATCAACGACGGAGACATCGGACTGCTTGCTTCCGGCGGAAACATCAACGTTTCCGGTAATTCGATACTCCGCTGTTCCGGAGGCATCGGAATCCTCTCCTCACGCGGCAGCGTTCTTGTGTCCGAGACTTCCACCCTGCTCTGCGAAGGCAGACTGGACTCCGGAATCCGTGTGGAACGTGGTTCCCTGAGTCTTACCGGAGGAGCGTCAGCGGACATACAGGGCGCGCGCTTCGGTGTTGAGGTAACCAGCGGAGATTTCTATATTGACGGCGCCGGCTCCTTTGACATCCGCAGCAGCTCGGATCGCGCGGTTTTCATCGACAACGGACGCATGATTATCCAGAATGTGGAACGTCTGTCCGCCTGGAAGCGCCACGACGAAAAAAAGAACTCCGAACTGTGGTGGAAAGAAGCCGTTGAGTGCAAATATTCATGGGAGGCTCCCGGCAGCGACAAATCCAACTGGCTGTACGCCCACCACACCGCCCTCTCTCCTGTGCTCACCCAGCAACACGCCAAGGGTACGCCTCAGGACACAACCTTTGAGTGGTACGACGGCAAATGGCGCCCTGCCGATTATTCACGAATCGGTCAGTACGCTTCCAAGCCGGTCGGACGCGCCAATTCCTATAATATCCCCGCCGGCAAATCATTTTCATGGCTGCTTTTCGGTCAGAGCTATGACGACAAAATAACCTTCAAGCTCAGCGAAGCCACCGGAGACGGAACCTTTGAGCTTCTGGAAAACGGTTCCTTCACCTACACGGCATTTGATTACACCCGTGGTTTCCAGACCTTTGAATTCACGGTGGAAAACAGTGACGGCGCGGTTTCCGATCCGGTGACAATAACCGTGTTTGTCACCGCCTCCAAGCCGCCTATCGCCAGCAGCGCCACCTTCCCTGTCACCGGTTATGAGCATTTCATCGAGCAGGTCAGTGTCATTGACTACGACGGAGACATTGCCTCACTCAAGATTTCCCAGCGTCCCGAACACGGAACTCTGGTGCTAAATTCCGACGGCAAATTCAGTTATCAGGCGGAAGAAGGCTTTGTCGGTATCGACAGCTTCAGCTATTACGCCATTGATAACATGGGTGACGAGAGCAACATTGCACGCATTACTCTGCCTGTTATGATGGAAGAAGCGGTGGTGTGCAACTCCACCATCATCACCGAAAGCAGCACCCCGGGCAGCATCAGGCTCACTGCGCTGCTGGGCAGCGAAACGGTCACTCCCGCTCCCGTTTTCAACATCATCAGTCATCCGGTATACGGAACCTGCGAGTTCAGCGAATCTGAACCGGACGTTGTCACCTATCATCCCTATCAGGACTTCTCCGGAACCGATTCCTTCACCTTTGTCGCGGTTATGCCGGACGGCTCGGTTACCGCTGAGGGTTTTGTTTCCATCGCCACTATTCCCAGCCAGCGTCCCGTCGCAAACAGCGGAGTTTTCTACTGCAGCCGCAACGGAAGCTGCACCGGCAGACTTACAGGCTACGACATCGACGGTAAAATCAGCGTTTTCAGCGTAGTTGAGCAGCCTGCCAACGGTCAGCTTGAACTGGACAGCGTCACTGGTGAGTTCAGATATCGCGCCGGAAGCGGATTTACCGGCACCGACACTTTCTCCTTTACGGTCACTGATACGGACGGTCTGTCCGGCGACCCTGTGCAGGTGGAGATTGTGGTTTCATCCCTTATCGATAACCTGCGTCAGACCGGCAGGTTAGGGGCCGCGGTGGTCATTCTCTGCGCTGTGCTTATTGGTGTTGCCGCGGTGGTAACTCTGATAATCATTTCTGCCTCCAGACGGCGCCGTGAGGAGCGTATGGAAATAGCGAAGAGCCGCCTTTTTGAATTCGGCGGCTCTGAACAGAACGATGGATATTATAACGGATACGATGATTATTATGATGATTACAATCAATAATCAATCTTCGATTATCTTAACATAATATTTTCTCTCACGGGGACCATAGAACTCGACAAAATAAATATTCTGCCATACACCGAGCAGCGGCCAACCGTCGTCGATGAGCACAATCAGCTCAGCACCGAGGCTGCTGCTCTTGATATGGGCGTGAGAGTTGCCCTCGATGTGGCGATAACCTTCCAGTTTCGGGAAAGCGTTCTCCAGTCCAAGCAGCATATCCGGACCCACGTTGGGGTCGGTGTTCTCGTTAAAGGCGATCGCTGCGGTGGTGTGCGGACAGAAAACGACCGCGATTCCGCTCTCCACACCCGACTCTTTGATAGCGTCGGTGACAGATCTGGTGATGTTGTATACACCCGTTTCGTCGGTCTTGATAGTGAATTCTCTGAGCTTACTCATAAACAACAATCACTCCTTTGTGTGGTATAAAATTATGGAAAAGTCAAAATACAGCAAACTGATCGCTGCGGCGGTTATTTTCTGCCTGATTTGCGTGGCCAGTATGACGATAGAATCTTTCGGCGGTACGCTGCTCTATCGAGAGAGCGCGCAGACCGGCATTGTCTCCTTTGAGACCGAAGCCGGAACGAAATTGACAGCGGTCATCGGCGAGCAGCCGGACGACCCTCATGTGTCCGCTTCCGACGCGGGCACCGCTGAATACACGGTCAACATCAATACCGCCACTGCGCAGGAACTTGATGATCTGCTGCCGGGAATAGGCAGCAAAAAGGCGGCAGCGATCGTGGAGTACCGCGACAACGCAGGAGGTTTCCGCAGCGTGGAGGAACTGATCGAAGTTGACGGCATCGGCGCAAAGCTGCTCGAGCAGATCAGGCCTTACTGCGTCATAGCCGGCAGCGATGGCGGGAAAAATCTCCCTCAAGAGGACAACACGCCACAAAAGCCGTGAGCCTTTGTGGCGTGGAAATAATTGATCAATCAGAAAGCGGCGCCGCCGTCGAAGGAATCGAACTCGTGACCGTGTCCGTCCATAGGACCGCCGTCGTGACCGATAAGCTCGCTGGCGCGTACACCGTAGCGCAGACGCTCCTTCTCCAGATTCTCGGAGAGGCAATCATAGAAATTGCGGGCGTGTCTGATGTTGGAGATCTCAAGGGTTCCATCGGAAGTATCCTTGGAATAGACAGTTACGGTTCCCAGTCCAAGACCGAACACAGTCTGGGCAAAGGTGCTCTTAAGCTGAAGGTCGGTAACTCTGTACAGCAGAATCTCGTCATAGCTTCTGTTGAAAAAGCCTTTCTTGATAAGCAGCTTCTTATCAGTGATGGAATAGACGGTGAAAGTGAAAGGCAGACCCAGGAAGCCCCAACGCTTTCTTTCGCTTGTGATAACATTCTTCGGTTTTGCCATACCGATTACCTCCGTTTCTAATTATCTTCGCGTTCATTATACCATACTTTTTTGCAGTTTACAATAATATACACATACGCGAAAAATTTTTTAAGAAAAATCAAAAAAACACTTGCATTTACAAGCGAACTTCGATATAATAATTGAGCGCTCAGGAATGAGGGTAAAACTTAATAACAAATGGAGAAGTCGCCTAGCTTGGTCGAGGGCGCACGACTGGAAATCGTGTAGACGCCAAAAACGTCTCGAGGGTTCGAATCCCTCCTTCTCCGCCAGAAAAACCTCTTTTGTCTTACAGGGCAAGAGAGGTTTTTTCAAAGCCGCACACATTGATTCCTCATACCACTGCAAAGGATTAATATGACATGGTTGAGCTGAGAAAAATAACGGGTCACAATTTCTATGAAATATTGGAATTGCGTGTCGCAGAGCACCAGAGAGCTTATGTTTCAACTGTGGCAGATTCCCTGGCGCAGGCATGGCTTTACCGTGACACGGCGTTTCCCTTCGCGATATATGATGATGATGTGCCGGTTGGCTTTGTGATGTTAGGATATTACAAGTCAAGAAATCAGCACACGCTCTGGAAATTTCTGATTGATGAAAGATATCAGAACAAGGGATACGGAAAAGCAGCATTGAAACTCGCCGCGGATTATGCGCGTAACGCGTTCAACGCGGAGGAAATGTATACCGGTGTGATTGTCGGAAATGAAATCGCAAAACGGCTATATCTTTCGTTTGGGTTTAAGGCAACAGGTTTAATCGAAGACAATATGGAAGAACTGAAATATACTTACGAACAATAACGATGAAAAAGACCATCAAATCGCAGATATTTCTGCTTGAGCCGTCCGGCAGGGTTTCCGTTCCTGTACAGATAAATTATTCTGACAACGAACCCGCCGGCAAATCGTTGTCAGAAATGATCCTGTGGCACAACAATGCTGCTTATCAGGGAAACGGAAACGATTATCTGCTGACGGATACCTTTGCTGATTTGCAGCGCACACTCCCCCATGGATCAATAATCGCCTGCTGCATGACCTGCCGGCACGGCAATATGTGTCCTTACGGGAACACCGTGGACCGAATTTATTGCACAAAGGGTCACGAGATCAGAAGCATTGAGGATGTCCACGATTATTTCGATGCAAATGAACCGCACAGTCTGCAGACCGTATCTGTCTGCAGCTGCTGTGATGATTTCGTCTGCCAGAGTGACAGTTATTATACCTATAACGATTATCTTCTCCGGTTACGGGAAAAAGAAAGAGCATAGCATTATTTCTTTTCCCTGCCGGAAAAATCCCCCCGAGCCTGCACGATTGAACAGGTCCAGTAAAAACGGACAATAGACAAATAGCCCCCTGATGTAGGAAAATAGAAGTACTACATCAGGGGGTATTATCATGTCAAAGAGAAGATACACACATATTCAAAAGATTCTGCCGGAAATAAGAGCAA
>JAZUPE010000031.1:0-21794 GCA_045605025.1 Acutalibacteraceae bacterium | reverse complement strand
GTCATAGTAACCGAATTTGACTGGTTTACCAGTTGCAGGGCTATTGATGCGATGGTAATTTTCAGAGCCCCTTTTAGGGGTCAGCACGAGATGACCCTTATAGGGTCTGAGCAAACCACTAGTTCACTAGTGGTTTTGATTGTTGCCTTTAGGCTTAATCTAAACCACTGGTTCTACCAGTGGTGGGTAAAAAATACCTTGGTAAACAAAAAAACTCTATGTTACGCTGATGATGGTTTGGCGACCGCATCAAAAAACGTAACATGGAGGTTTTTAGCAATGAAAAATGAGGTAAAGCATACAGCGCATTCGAGTTACCGATGTGAATATCATATTGTATTTGCACCCAAATATCGCAGAAAGGTGATATACAAGGAAATACGAAGAGATATTGGACAGATATTTCGAAAGCTATGCAGCGAAATGAGAGTGGAGATAATCGAAGCAGAAGCTTGTATTGACCACATCCACATGCTTGTGAGCATTCCACCGTATATGAGTATAGCACAGTTCGTAGGAACGCTCAAGAGCAAGAGTGCGCTGATGATCTTCGATAGGCACGCAAATCTAAAATACCGATATGGAAGCAGAAACTTCTGGGCAAGAGGATACTTTGTCGATACGGTAGGCAAGAACGAAAAGATAATAGCCAACTATATCAAAAATCAACTTGAAGAAGATTTTGCAAAAGATCAACTCAAGCTCAAAGAATTTGCCGACCCGTTTACGGGTGTCAGAAATAAGTAAGGCAAAAACAAAACAGCCGCTGTTAAGCGGCTGCCTGTAATATTGATGCGATGACATACCCTCAGTACCCATTAGAGGGGTCAGCACGTGTTGACCCTTCTAGGGTCTGAGCAAACCACTAGTTTACTAGTGGTTTTGATTGGATGCTGATAAGTACGGCAGGCAAGTCAGCGCACGCGGAAAACAACCGTTCCGTGCGCGGGCACATCAACGCGGCACACACCGTCGGTCATGGTAACACTGATGCCTCCGATCAGACAGGGAAGCTCACCGCTGAACGCAGAGGTTTCCGTACGGCTGAAGTTGTTCCAGTCGCTGACACCGGTTTCGATAACCGATGCTTCGTCCTCAAAATTGAACACGGCAACGTAAAGACTGCCGTCCTTCAGTGAATCGGTCAGCCACACAGCGTGACGGTCGTTTTTGTTCACCTGACGGGGACGCATACCGTCCTTCTGCAGATCCAGCAGCTCTTTGTTGGTCAGCAGATCAAGTGTCCATTTATCCAGCTGAGGCAGGTCGGCGCCGATCATCAGCGGAGAGCGGAAAAGACACCACATGGCAAACATGGTCTGCTGCTCGTCGCGGGTGAAGTTGGTGGTGCGCTCGTGACAGAAACCGCGTCCGACCTTGCCCACGGGCAGCATATCGCAGTCGGGCCAGCATCCGTCACCGATGACGTACTGCCACTTTTCGCAGTAGTCGAACATATTGCGCAGCGTGGGCCAGCTGTCCCAGAAATCGTTGGTTATGCGCCACATATTGGCGTTGGCACAGTAATGTGCGGCCTGCTCCAGCAGGGCGGGTCCGGGAGAAAGACTGAGCACGATGGGTCTGCCGCATTTCATGATAGCCTTGTGCAGCATTTCAATCTCGTGCCGTCCCATGTACGGGCGGTCGGCGAATGCGTGAGTGATACAGATATCGTCACACTTGATAAAATCCACACCCCATCCCGCGTACAGTTCCATCAGGGCATCGTAGTAACTCTGTCCTTCGGGACAGTCGCGCACGCCGTACATATCCGGGTTCCAGTTGCAGATGGCGGTGGGGTCGGCGATGACATCCGCCGTCGTATCGGTGCCCAGCACCGGCAGGTGGCGGTGTGCAGCTTCACGGGGGATACCGCGCATGATATGTATGCCGAACTTCATGCCCTTGCTGTGCACGTAATCGGCAAGAGGTTTGAAACCTGCGCCGTTCGCGGAAGACGGGAATCGGGCGGCACAGGGCAGATAGCGTCCGTATTCGTCCATTTCACATTTGCAGAAAGGAATGTACTGATGTACATCGCGCTGGGTTCCGGGGTCATAGGCATACCACTGGATATCCACGACTACATATTCGTAGCCATACTCAAGCAGATGCTCTGCCTGATAGTCTGCGTTGGCGCGCACCTCTGCTTCGGTGACGGTGGTGTCGTAATAATCATAGCTGTTCCAGCCACGTGGCGGAAGCGGGGCAAACTGGTTCTTATTCATCGCTTTCTCCTTCAATATAAAGTACGTTGTTCAGTGTCAGAGTCTGTGATCCGGAAGCGTTGCGGATGGTTATACGCACTTCACGTCCAAAAAAATCATCCGGAACGCTCATTACCGGCGCCGCATCAAGCTGTCTGCCGTCAAGATCGATGCGCGGATCGCCCGAATAATCCAGTCGGATTGTACATTTACGGTCGGGCACAGCAAGTGTATAGGAAACATAGCCGTCCGGAGAGATAACCCGTCCGCGGCTGATGCCGTCGGCAAATGAGTCGGTCTTTTCGACGTGCACACCGTGGGCAAGCTCATACTGGTCGTTGCCAATGGGGATAATGTCGTACTGCTTCTCCATAATACTCCGCAGTCGGTCAATTCCGGAAAGATAATTCGCAAGCGCAGTGCTTCCGCTCTCAAAACAGCGCAGATATATTCCGTAGCGCACCTGGTTTTTCAGGTAGTGAGGGGTAAGCTCCAGTTCAAAACCGTCTGCGCTGCGCAGCGTAAAGTGAGCGTGACGTCCGCTGGGAATGACCTCCGGTTCAATTAGATAGTCACGCACGGTCCTCTTCCTTGTGGGCACGGTGACGTCCACTCCGGTAATACCGGTGTCCATCTGCTCATTGCCCATGTCGGCGCTTAGCATGAACGGGCCGTAGCTGAATGCGGCTGCATTGTCGCTGTCAGGCAGACCGTGACGGCGCAGTTCCATTACAAAGCGCACGCTGATAATCATATCGCTTTCCCAGCTTCCGCTCAGAAGAAGGTATCCGTTCTTCTCGCGGCAGCTGATCCCGTCAGGCAGTGTGATTTCATGCGCTGCCGCCCAGCAGGGAATACGCAGAGCGATACACCGATCTGCAGGACAGCTGCAGATGGTCAGCGTCATGGTGTCGCGGTTCAGCCAGTCGGCATCAATCGAAAGGGCAGTGCCCTCATAGCTTATGTCAGCGGAAACGAACCTGTTGATATACAGTGCCTCATCAGAGACGAACGCAATTCCTTCCCACGGCTTTGTGAAATTCTCCATGCCCGTGCCGGTGCAGCACCAGAACTGATCGTATGGACGGGAGTACACCTTGAAAAAGCCGCTGTCCATGGGCTGGAAATATGTGGTCATTCCTGTTTCGTGGTTCTGAGAGGAAAGAATGGTGTTGACGAAAGCCCATGAACTGTAGTCGGCGTATTTTTTCTTTCCGGTCAGCGAGAACAGCAGATCGGAAAGCTTTATCATGTTGTGAGTGTTGCAGGTTTCGCAGTTGCAGGCGGTGCGTTCAGCGTCAAGGATATCAGGAAGACCGAAATGCTCCCATTCGCTGTTGCCGCCGCTGATGTATGTGTGATGTGATATGACCATGTCCCAGAACGATTCGGCGCAGCGCAGATAGAGAGGCTCTGTCTCGCCGGACAGAGCATATCGCTTGAGTCCGCCCAGAATCTTGGGAATGGTTGTGTTGGCGTGCAATCCGTTGAGAATATCCCTGCCGTCGGCGAGCGGCTCGAACAAAGCAATCTCGTCAAATTGATGGGCGGCGAGTTTGTGACGCTCGTCTCCGGTGATGGAAAACACGTCATACATGCAGCCATTCATGCTGCCGTATTCCACCGACAGCACGGTCAGTCGCGTTTCCTCCGTCCAGCCCAGCGCACGGTCGGCAATCCAGTCTGCAAGACGACGCAGCACATCGAACGCAGGTTCATATCCGGTCAGCCTGCACACCGATACAAGACCTGCGACAAGCTTATGCATGGTGTACCACGGCACCCACACCGGCTCTTTTCGCTCCACCCGGTCAAACAACTCGTCCGGAGAAGCAAAAAGATAACCATCGGCTCGCTGACAGCTACGCAGACCGTCCACAGTTTCAGAGATTTTTGCCATAATACGGCTGTCCGCGGAGACTGCCCATGCCTGTGCCATAGCCGTCAGATAATGCCCGAGAGTGTGTCCCTGTATCTCGGTACTTTCCCAGCCGCCGTAGCGATCGGCGGGGGAGGGCAGACCGGCGGTCTGGCGGAAACCGGCCAGCAGCCGGTCAACCTCAAGAGAAAGCAGATAGGCTGTTTCCAGCTCAAAACTATGAGAAATAAACGGGTCGATGACAGTAATTGCTTCGCTGCCAAGCATTTTTAGATTGCGCATATTATTCCTCCAGTCGTTTTCATTGTATGAAAAGCCTCAGATCATGTCAAGAAGTATAAAGCTTTGACAGATCGGTGTCAGGAAGATATACTGTAACATGCGGGATCAGAGAATCAACCGGTCAGGTCCCGGATACAATAACAAAGCAGTATGTCAGGAAAGGAAAGTGACGTTGATGGATTATCTCGAGCGGGCACGCAAAGAATTCTCCGGTGATATATACGCCACGGAAACTACCGGAATAGTCATAGAGGCCGCGGATAAGGATTATGCTAAATGCAGCCTTGAGACCGACCACAGACACCTCAACGCCGCAGGAGTTGTAATGGGCGGAGCGGTGTACACTCTGGCGGATTTTACCTTTGCGGTAGCGGCTAATTCCGAGGCGATGAATACGGTGTCTCTTACGTCGTCCATAACCTATCTGAGCGCGGCAAGAGGCGGTAAGCTGACAGCCGAGGCAAGGTGTGTGCGTTCCGGCAGAAGTACCTGCCATTTTATCGTGACCGTCAGTGATGCCGAAGGCAACGTGGTTGCGTCGGTGAGCACCACGGGCTTCCGCAGATGAAAGAAAACGGGCTGCCGTGTCTGTGCCGGCGGCACAGTCCGACCGAGGCACCGGCACGGCCCGGCTGAAAATTTCCCCTTGACTATGAATACCGTACGTGATATAATATCGCCTGCTGGTGCAAGTAGGCGTTGTGATTCGTAAACAAGCAGGCGCTCTTGCTGAAAAATCGCATAACAATCACATTTTATGGACGCATAGCTCAGCTGGTTAGAGCGCCTGCTTCACACGCAGGAGGTCATGGGTTCGAGTCCCCTTGTGTCCACCACAACAAGCAAATCCGAACCTGATGCCGATTGGCACTGGGTTCGGATTTGTTGTATATTTTGAGCAATAAACAGCCGCATGCATAGCGGGACAAGAGATTGATTTCTTGTCCCGCTATTACATATTTTAACAAGCATTTTTGAAAATCTCTATTGCTTAATCGCACTCGTATATGAAAAATAACAATTGTACCCTATCATGAGGTGATCAGCAGATGAGGAGATTTATCAAAATCACAACAAATAACGCCGCCATCTGGTGATGATCCCTGACGGCGGCGTTATTGTGTTTGCGGTTACGATAGAGTTACGTTCTGTGCGATACAAAAATCATCCTTAGGAAAAATCACGGTATCTGTACAGCGTTCTTGTTTCTACTTCGTCACCGGAGGCGGGACTGTCGCTCCACGCAGACCATGAACCAAATTTCTGGAAATAATACGTTGTGATTTTTTTCCGGGTCTGATACTCATAGGTTGTAGTTGTTCCGTTAGGAAACCAGAAATAGAAGTTCTCTGAGCAAGGTGAACATCCGGAGCTTTTTCCTCCGTATATCGTCTGACCTCCCTGATCGTATCCGTAACACTCCGGAAGCGTCCACTGGGTGCTCAATGTATGGTAATAATGAGGACCGGATCCGCAGGCAATGGAGTCTACATTCCACATATTATCGTACCAATTGCAGCAATAATGATAGTAGTGATAGGCACTCACATAGCTGTTAGTAACCTGAACGGTGTCACTATTTCCCGGGTTTGATTCAGACTTTTGTACTGAGCCCCATGAGCCATAGGATATTTCTGGATTTGTTATATCTGTCCTGAGTGTGTAACCATTGAGACTGGGAGAAGTGCTTTCTTGGTAAATAATTTCTCTGCTCCTATATTGCACTTTGCTTTCGATAGAATCATGTCCACCGGGGTAATCAGGAGTCCAGGGACTCCACGGTCCCAAAGTAATTGTCTTTTCTTCCTCCTCATCGCTTTCAACAAACACGATACAGTCGCAGGAAACCGATCCGTCCTCTGTCCGCGCAGTAATTACCGCGGTTCCGGAGTCTACCGCTGTGACCGTCCCGTTGGAATCGACAACCGCAACAGATTTGTCGCTTGACATCCATTTGACATCAAATACTGTTGCATTATCCGGTGACACAAACGAATCAAGATCATATTTCTCCTTGGGCGAAAGAGTAAGGTCACTACGGTTAAGCGATATCTGGCTTACAGGAATAATCGTATCCTCTTGAGGATAATCGTTTCCCTTTTGTTCTTCTGTGCAGCCAAAGAAGTTTGACAAAGAAAACGGGAGCAGATCGCGGGTGTTTGATAACACCTCAACCGCAAATGCGATCGCCATAATCACAAAAATTAGCACTACCAGAAGTCCGATAACTAAATTTTTGGTTCTGCTTCGTTTGCAATCAACTGTTATTGATGATATAGCAGGATCATATTCTTCAAAACTATAATGCTCATAGTTGTAACCGTTTTGTGAAAGACACTCAGGCGATACGTTCGTTATCAGATAGACACCGCTGTTGAAGGAATCGGATTCTCCCAGCACCTTTTTCTGAGCTAATGTGTCCGAACGAATATGATGGTCATTTGCGTATTGAATAAAAGTATTGTCGACCATCAAGGATTTCAGGCTTTCTTCATTGCTGGCGACCAAGATGAATTTTCTGGATCGCCCAGCTCTGTTTTTTAAATCGATCGAGTTGGTTTTTCCGAAAGACAAGGTTACTTGTATATTTATTTTTTCAAGCGAACACTTTATTTCATTTGCGATATTGATTGCTTTTTCGGTCTTCTCCGACAAAATAAATACTTTATATGACATAGTGATACCCATCCCCTCAAAATAGTCGCGTATTCAGTATATGCATACTACCTTTTTTACAGTATATATTATCTGTTTCGCAATTGCAAATAAAAATATCATGAATAATGCCAAAAGGCACTGATTAAATCTGGTGCACATATTACGCGGTCATATTTTTCGTCAGACGAATCAGAAAGCTGAGCTAATTCTCTTTGTATTAGCGAGCAATTGAGTGAAGTAAAGAGGAAAAGAAGCAATTCGTTTTAATTTATTCAAATTACTACGCTAGTTAGGTGGACAAATCAGCGTACTTATCTGGTTCAAAGATATATTATCACACTTGTTCCCTTTTTGAACTGTACGCCTAACCTGCTCACAACCGTATTGAACTTGGTTCGGATATTGCTTGTTTCGCTCCACCAAATGAAAAACCTCTTTTGTCTGTAAGGATAAGAGAGGTTTTTGTATCTTAACAAATACCATGTCAGACTCAGACAGCTGTCCGGGATACTATTGCATCAGTTGAAAAAGCATTGACTTGTGGTATAATTGATTTGATAAATAAGAGTTTGCAGGTGAGATAATGAAAAACAGAAGTAAGGCGGCGGTGGTAGTGATATTAACGCTAATAATGACTTTTATGGAAATGACCGCGCTGCCGGCGGCGTTATTTTGCAATATAAGAATACTGGACATCAATCCTGTATATTTTACTTTAATGGTTAATTTTTTGCTGGCCTTTGTGATTTGCTGGTTGTGCAAAAATATCTTTATCAAAGATTGGCGCTTTGGATTGCATTTTAAGGGGATATTAACCGGTTTAAGGAATTACGGATTACCGGCAGTGATAGCAACTGTTCTGGTAACAATTGCTTTCTGTGTCGGATTGGCACCATTCGATAATAAACCAACGATATGGCGGGTTGTTATCGAAGGAATTGTGTATTACATGGGTGTCGGTATCATGGAAGAGCTGTATTTAAGAGGTTTATTGCAGAACATATTGGAAAAGTGGTTCGGAAAGCGAAAGAATGCAACATTGTATGCAATTCTGATTGCTTCTGTATTGTTTGGGTTAGGACATATTTTCGGTGCATTGGGACAGCCGGTTGTAACAATAATAGCTAAAACTGTCTGGGCGACCGCACTGGGTGTTTATTTTGGTGCAGTATATGTGGCAAGTAAAAATTTGTGGGTTCCGATTATACTGCATTTTATTATCAATCTATGTGGCATTCCGTTTTCTTTTTCAACAAGTAATCAGTACCCTGCGATAGCATTGATAACCTGTCTTGTATGCTACGTTATTCTCGCGGTTTATGGTGTGTATATTTTAAATAAGAATAATTAGTTTCGTTAAGGTTTGGAACTATCAGTTTTTTCAGTGCCAAATTCCGGCTTCAAACAGGGCGATCATGCTGCTTTTGATGCCTTTCCGTGTTTTGGGACAACGGGGCAGTATTTCCTGAAACATTGAAAACACCCACAGTTCGCACAATGATGCGAGTTGTGGGTGTTATTTATCATGAATAATCCAATCAGGTCATTTCTTCAGCGGATGCATCTGCTCGAGGATATATTCCTTGACTGCTTCGAGTTTGCTGTGCTGCCACGCTTTTTCGCTCTCTTTTTCCGCAAGAGGGCAGAGAATGAAGAAATCCAGTGTCTCTCCGGGCACACGACCGGTACGCAGCGGCAGAGAAAAATGCTCCGCCCATTTTTCTTCGGTGGCGTCCTTGAATTCAGCCGGGTTGAGATAGGTCTGCTGACGTTTGGTTGCTTCGATGAACATTCGGGTGGAAAGAGGTATAAGAAGATTGTATTCCTCCTCCTGCACGTCTACGAAGATTCTCGGCAGCTCGCCTTTTTCGACATGCTCAGGACCACGCACGATTTTCAGACCCAAGGGTTCAAAAGAAAAATCTGTTTCGGTGAAATTGATTTTAATCAGCAGACCGATGTCCGTGTTGTACTGCGCACGCTGATAATCAGTGTCAAAAATGAAATTGCCAAGCGAATAGAAAATAACCTTTCCGTCCTTTTTGCGCGTTTCGTAATTCATCGGAACGTGAGGATGATGGCAGACTACGATATCCGCACCCATATCCAGATAAAGATGAAAACGCTCTCTGGTATATGGGGAAGGAAGGGCAGTGAACTCCTCGCCTGCATGGGCAACCACAACGCACCAGCGGCAGGTTTTCTTGATATCGGAAATGGTCTGACGGATTGCCTCGAGATCGCTCCAGCTATAACAGCCGGCTTTTTCATCTCCGGCGGCTCTGCATGCTCTTTGATATCCCACGCCGAACATTCCGATGCCGCCTGCCTCGTCAATAATGACAGGCTTTCGCGCCTGCTCTATATTCATGCCTGCGCCGATGGTAAGGACTCCGTTTTCTTTTGCGTGCTCCAGCGTTCCTGCAAGCCCGTCAGGACCTGCGTCCATGATGTGATTGTTGCAGATGTTCCAGATGTCCGCATGCATATTGTTCAGAACCGCCACCGCTGCGGGATCAATAGTGTGCAGCAGCTGCGCGGCGCCGGAAGTCGTCGTATTTGCAGGACATTCATACACCGGTCCTTCCACGTTTGCTACAACATGATCTGCGCTGTGCAGGAAATCAAGAACGTCACCGGAGAGGAGTTCTGGATCGTTCCATTGTCCGTACATGTATCGGTCAAACCCAATGTCCCCGGTGAAAACGATAGAGGATTGCTTCTTCATTATATTCACTCCGAATGCACAGCCTGTCTGTGCGAAAAAATGAACAGTGCGTCAAGAACTGCTAAGTTATTATATCATGAGCAATTCTTCAATTCAAGCGGTCAGGGCGGGGGCAGAGGAGGTTTAATCTTCGACAAAAAACAGTTGAAATACAAGTTTGACGGTGATATAATATACAGGCATGTTGAGAAGCTGGTTGAGAAGCTGGAATAATTTAATAATCTCCGCCCGTGGCGTAGCTGGATAACGCAGCAGATTCCGATTCTGAAGATCGGGGGTTCGAATCCCTCCGGGCGGGCCAAAGCCGTTCCATCGCCTTTTGGCGGTGGGACGGCTTTTTGTCTGCACAGAGGTGCGCACGAACCCCCGCGAAAATCACCGGGCAAACAAGCTTATGGAACAGCGAACAAGGGTTAGACCGGTGATTTTCACGGTGAGGCGCAGCCGAACCTTGGGGGCATTCGAATCCCTCCGGGCGCTGTTTTCGTCAGCTCGGTTGGGCGCACGCACCTCCGCGAAAATCACCGGGCAAACAGCAACGCATCCTGAACGCAACACTCAACACGGCGAAAAGCAAATAATTGCGCGTCAGTTCGAATCCGGACAAAAGAATTACTGGTGGCTGAAACTCCCTATCATTCTTACTTAGCAAAACATGTCTAACTTCAATATTGCACGACAGCTGCTGTCGTGATATAATAAATGAAAAGGTGAGTGATTTACATGAAAAAATCGAAGCGAAAAGGCTATGTCGCTCCCGTTGTTATAACGGTGCTGTTTTTACTGTATTTAGCCCTTTACTTTGGTGTGCTGATTTCTTTGCTGCCCGGAGTTTTGGGGTTCATATTTCTAATTGTGCCTGTAGCGATAGCCGGCGTTCTGATTTATGTGTGCGTTGAAAGAATCAAAGAGATAAGGAGCGGTGTTGAGGATGATCTTAGTAAATACTGATTACATTACCGGCAGAACACTGGAAATGCTGGGTATGGTGCGAGGGAGCACCATACAAACAAAAAATATTGGAAAGGACATCACCCAGGGTTTTAAGACCTTGGTTGGCGGTGAACTTAAATCCTATAACAAAATGATGAATGAAGCACGCGCACTCGCTACAAAACGTATGGTTGAAGAAGCCGAAGCAATGGGTGCGGATGCAGTTGTTAATATACGCTATGCATCTGCCGCAGTTATGCAGGGTGCGGCGGAAGTTATTGCATACGGTACGGCTGTCAAATTCGTAGAATAATTTACACGTACATATTCGTAAATCACGTAACGCATTATAGTCAGAATATATCGGCAGTATAAACAGTTATGAGATATCAATTATATTCTCTGGTTGCTTCTGAGAATTGGCAAAGGGGATCAGGTTGCGTTCATATAGCTTGTTTATATGATTTGCCGGTAAGTGTCACGCATACATTCGAATCTATACAAAAGATTTTTGAGTGTCATCTTTTTTGCAGTCCGAACACAAAGCCGACTCATCGCATGAATGCAGGGAGTCGGCTTTTTGTCTGCACAGAGGTGCGCACGAACCACCGCGAAAATCACCGGAGAATAAGCCTTCCGTGTGATTGAACTGATCCTTGTGCCGTGTTCTCGATTGTGCTATAATGAGCGCAGAAGGTGATCTGTGTGAAAAAGAATAAGAAAAAAGGCTATGCAGCACCAATTGTGATAACGGTAATATTCGTGCTGTACGTAGTTTTTTACTTTGGTGTACTGGCCTCATTGCTTCCAAATGTTATGGCGGGCGTGTTCCTGATCGTAACGATTGCAATAGCAGGAGTTCTGATCTATGTATGCGTTGAAAGAATCAAAGAGATAAGGAGTGGTATTGAAGATGATCTTGGTAAATACTGACTACATTACCGGAAAAACGCTTGAAATGCTTGGCTTGGTTAAAGGAAGTACCATACAGACCAAAAATATAGGAAGAGACATAACGCAGAGCTTTAAGACCCTTGTCGGTGGTGAACTTAAATCCTATAACAAAATGATGAACGAAGCGCGTGCACTTGCCACAAAGCGTATGGTTGAAGAAGCTGAAGCAATGGGGGCTGATGCGGTAGTAAATATTCGATATGCATCTTCTGCGGTGATGCAGGGTGCTGCTGAAGTGATCGCATACGGAACGGCAGTGAAATTTGTTTGATAATCACCACAAAGAAACGAAATCTATGGACGCGATACTACCGGATTAATTCTGCTATAAAATTTTGCCGACGGGTAAAATATCGCAAGAAGCAACTGGAGTAATATTTGCTCTAAGTAAAAACGACCTTGCGCCTTCTGGTGGGAGAGTTCTTAAGGATGAATTTATCCCAAAACGAAAAAACGAGCATCTGGCGAATATGCCGGATGCTCGTTTGCTTATGTGCCCCAACAAACGCAATGCACTGGTACAGTGCGTATAATTGCGCCCTCCTGAAATGATGGGGAACTCATTTTTCATCTGCTCGAAAAATTGGGATTTATCTCTCCGTTAAACTGAAAAATTCAAACGACTATATATCCAGACGGTAGAGATAAGATATCATATCGTACTCGCGGTTTCCCCATTTATGAGTACTGGTCTTGTACGCTTTTCCGCCCATTTTCTCATAAAATTTTCTGGCGGCATCATTTTCTTTGAGGCACCATATTATCATTTTCTTCTTACCCAATGCCCTGAAGAAATCAATTGAAGTTTGAAACAGTACTCTTCCTATTCCGCTTTTTCTTTTTCCGTATCTGACGTATAAAGCAACAATTTCACAGTCTGAATCTTCGTCGTCGGCAATCTCATTCCAGGTAAAACCCAGTACCTCCTTCTCAACCACAGCAACCATATATTTTTGGTATCTTTGCAGTTCTATCTGATGTCGTTTTTCCACGCTCATGGAATCCAGATATTCATCGTCTATGATGCCCCTATATGCATTTTTCCAGTCTTCAACTACGATTTCTGCAATTTGTCCAGCATCCGTGCTCGTGGCTTTTCTGATAATCAATGGCTTTTGAATGTCGTTCATTTTTTTACATACTCCTGTCTGTCAGCATAAATTCTGCTGGGGTTTTCTGAGTTCAACAAATTCAAATTTATCGCTTTCATTCTATCACAGCAGTGTACGGAACCGCAAGGCAGCAAAGGCTTACGGTTCCGTTATTTGCACGATGTGAAGATGAAGGATAGCTCCTTCCTTTCCGTCCTTCTTACTGGCGGGAGGTCGTTTTTTGTCAGCTGAAGGAGGCACATTCACCCGGAGATAACACCGTACCGGAAAGCGGAGTGAATGGCGTTCAAGGCTCTCAACCGGTTGCTGAAACTGCTATCGGCACAACTTGTTAGGAGGGAGTCTGCTCCGGATGCGTTGCTCAAGTTCCGTTCCCTTCGCAGCTCTGCTCAAGACATTATGCTCAAGCAGCTGTTTGGGCATATACTCCAAGCCGGTCAGTTTTCTTCGCTGTTGTATGCAGAAGCGAACCGGAAGTAAAGGTCCCAGAATTTATAGCTGAAAATGCAGTTGTTGGCACCGTTGGGATTTCTATGTGCATCGACCTCAAGACGAAGCTGATGGTACAGATAAGAAAGATGAGAATCCGCACCTATTCTGTTGATGTCGAGTGAAGAGAGAAGATTGCAAAGAGCTGCTATCATCCGTAAATGCTGAACTTCATCGCGATACAGTGCTTTTGCGCAGTCGCCTGCGCTACTGCTTAGAAAAGCATTGAGGTTTCCGCTGCGGTAATAGTGATAAATTATGCCTGTGTTGACTTGTGCTTCTTCGCGGGAAAGTTTCTGAAGACGGTCTGCTTTCAGACCGTTTTTTTCGTCGGAAGCGATGATTTCGTCCCAGCGCTGCTTAAGGATAGGCTTGCGCTTGCGAAGATCTTCGATGGGAAGATCATAAAAAACGAGAAGTGAGTTTTTGTGCATTGTTTGTGACCTCTCTTAACATCAGATTATGCTTTGTGCATTGGGGACATTGTTTTCGGAAATCTGCGCCGTCGGGAACGATCGGCTGCTCTTGTAGTAGTGTACCAGAACTTAGAAGGCCGATCTTCGATGCGAGGCATATGGCGTTGTGTGTTGGTGCTCTGTTTTACAACAGGGTGGTGCTATTATGCCTCTTTTGAAGAGCGGTTTCAAACACTGGCGTCAAACCGATCGGTGCGATAGAGTTTGGGATGGTTTGATTTGTAGGCGTTGCAGTGCGGTGTGGAGAATAAAAACGGCATAGCTATGCGGTTTGATCGGTTTTGCGACAATGGGTTGTGTTTTTAGATAAGTTTGGTATAATTTAAACACAACCGATGTTTTGTACATAAAAACATGCGGTTTGGAACATGAAAACAACCGGGAGGTCAATGTGATGAGCAAAGAAACCAGAACCCCTCCTCAGGGGGTAATAGCCTTCCACACCATTGAGCAGTACCGAAATCATATCAACCAGCGAGAAGGAAAGTTCTTAGCCCGGCAGGAAATCGGTTTGTCAATTGTCAAAAAATCAAGTTACGGAAACGAAGAATACTACTCCACTGCGGCAGTGGACAACTGGATAAAGTTTAGTAAGGCGCCGGATAATCTGTCTGCTGATCAGCTGAGCAAGGGCTTGACAGCGGTGTTTGCCGAACGCTTTATGAATGAAAACGACAAGGATTATATCAAAGCATCACTGGCGTTTGCTAAAGATCTTCACAGGTGGCTCAATGAAAACGGCTACCCTCTGGAGAGTAACGGCCTTTCCAGATATCTGCACGACAATGCAATTAAAACTCAGGATGGCAAAACCACAGAGGCGGTTGGCCGCAAAGTGTATATCTGCGACTTTGTCTATGATTTCTGCGATGTTGTGATTCGCCGGACAAAGTGCATTGTAAAAGGAATTCCGTTTCAGGAGGATTCACAGTCTTCGGCAAGAGGCTTTCTGAGCATAGATGTTCTTCGTGATATCTGTCGATGTGTGCCGGCATCTTCGCTCCCGGGTTACGGAAAATCATGTGAACTGAGGGATCTTTACGTTCCTACAAGGCTGTGCACACCCAAAGTGGTCGACCGCACATTCTGTCAGCTTCCCGAGGTGATCAGAGAATTGGATACTGTTTCGCTTGATGAAGCGATAGAAAACAGCAAATCTATGTTCCTGCTCGGAAAATCCGGCAGCGGAAAAACTATCGCCCTGCATTCTGTTGCCATGCGCAAATGCGAAAAAGACAAACAGGATGCCGAAGCGTTTCCTATGATACCAAAGCTCCGTGATAAGCATATTTTTGTCATGCAGTGCGGCGATATTAATGATTCCTTCTCAGGTATTCCGGAAAAAAGAAGGTTTGAGCGCTATATTGAGGAAAGCATCAGACGTATTCGTTACACCGGAGAGGACGGGCAGGTTTCCGGTGTGGAGCCGGACCCATACGAATGTCATCGTTACTATAAGAATGTGATGCAGGATGCTGAAGCCGGAAAGTTGCTGCTGCTCATCGACGGTCTTGATCATCTGAACTGCGAGGTCAGTTCACGAGGAGGAGACAACGCCCGCAAGCTGTTTTTTGATGCACTCAAAGGGTTTATTGACGCTCATCCCGGTGTTCAGTACATACTCACCGCTGCACCGGACACCTACTGCGGAGACAAGAGCCTTTATGAATACAGCCGGGAAATGTCAGCGCAGGTGTATATGCTTGCGCCATTCTCAGATGACGATGTGGTTCTGTTCTGCCGCAAGTGGAGCAAGCTGACCGGACGTACGGACGAGTTTGCGGAAACATCTGCAAGAACCATCAATACAAGTGAACTGCGCGGGCTTCTTGAGTTGCCCATGCTGCTCTCCTGCTTCCTGTCAACCGTTTCAGCAGACAGAACCAATATTTCTATGTCTGAACTTATGCTCATCAGTGCCACGGTTGATATCGCGACCAGGAACTTTATTGCGGTTGAGCATGACGAGCCGGTTGATGGCTTAGAGCGTCAGGGCAGCCGTCTGATTTACAAGTATGATGTGAAAATCCCGCTTGCGTATATCGCGCTGTCCATGACCAAGCACAACTACGAAAAGATTCCGCTTTACCGATCGCGTCGCGGAGAGTATCTCTGTTCGGCGGAGGATATCCTGTTTCCCAAGGGGGTGCTCAATGGAATTGCTCCGGCGATGGATCCCTATCTGACCGATCAGTCCTATGTCCGGCGCGGAATGCTTGCACAGTTCTTCAGGCAGCTTTCTGAAGGAGAAAACAAGTATCCGTTCATTAACATCACAAAGCAGTATGTCACGGCGGAAGAGGGTAGTGTTGAATGTGAGTTCCTCTCCTTCTCCTCTCCGATCTTCCAGAATTACTTCTGTTCTTATGCGATCGGGAAAGGTTGCCGTACCGAATCGGTCAAGGAACTCATTGCAGGAGATAAAGGTCTTGCGTCATTCTGCAGATTCACCGAGCCCCGGGACGAGTCCAAGTTCCGCCGCCGTGTGCGTATTATAGCTGACGCCGCCATTATCAGCCGCATAGGTGCAGCTGAATATGTGGATGTGCTTGTCGAACTTGCTTCCTCTACTTATGTGTACCGCCGCAGATACAGGGAACTTGCGGTTTTCACTCTTGTGCGCATTCTCGGCAGAAGCCCGATCCTTCCGGAGGAGAAGTGGAAGGAAGCTGTTGATGCGGCTCTGGAGTACTCGCTTTACCATGAACAGCTGGATGACATCAGGCGCATACTCAGGAGCGCGCCGCGCAAGCAGACCTTCTTTAATCACATCTACACAAGATTCTACAACAGCGTGCTCAATCAGTATCCTATTCCAAGTTTTAACTGGCTTATGGGATATATCGCGCTCAACTGGATGCCGCTGACACAGAGTCTTGCCAGTCTGCAGGCCAATTACGACCAGTTCCATTCGGATGAAATATTCGAGGAGATATCACATCGTCTTGAAAGCGGAGTGCCGGTGGATAACAATATCAATGTCCTCTGCGAACGAATCAACGAAGCCATCTACGGAAAGGTTGAGGCTCCGCTGCTCATGATGCTGGTGTCGGCGTTCTGCTCACATTTCTGGATGGCAGCAAGAGATACCGTTATTGCCGAATCGCTGCATCGCCAGCGGATGTCAAGAATCGGTACCTGTGACAGCAATGATGCCGTAAGTGCCAGTGATACTATCAGCGAAGAACAGGTCAAACTGCTCCTTTCGCTTCTCAGTTATATTGGTGACAGTCATGCAGATACCCAGCGGCTGGTTAATCAGGTGTGTTATTCGTTGGTTCATTGCAGGGCGATCCAGAAGAACGGTAAGCTTCAGGTTGTTGCACCTATGGACAATCTAAGCGTGTTGCTGCACGATAATTATCTGGAGAACATCGTCAGTGCAGACTATCACGGACGTCTGGCGAAAAGAAAAAACGGACACAACTGCCTTTGCGGAGGTGTCCGGGCTATGACTGTGATCGACATTACCCGTTCTGATTACGGTCGCTGTGCCGATGATGCCCGCAGGCAGCTTTACCATGAAATATGGCTGAAGAACGGCGGAGTGGACAACAACGGTGTGCAGCAGGGCTTCTCTCACGATGAAGATGAGCGAGGCGACAACACAAGAAAACTCATGCTGATCTTTAAATTATGTTATCTCTCGGGCGCTTACGGCGACACCGATGCTGACGCGATTATGCCGATCAAGCAGCTGCTTATGCTGAAATATCCAGAAATCCCCGGTTGTGATACTTTCCACCCGGAGTCTCCGGAATACGACAGCATTTACAGCGTATGCTTCGGCAATCCTGCCCGTATTGGTCTGGAATATGATCTTGAAGATGATTTCGGAGTTGCGCTCCGCAGGCTATATGACGAATACAGGTGAGGGAAATTCTGTAAATAAAATATCAATGAGACAGCGCATCAGCGGATATTGTTCCGGTCGGTGCGCTGTCTTATTCTAATGTGTGTTGTGCTGGTATGCGATGGTTTGGAGATGTGCCTGCAGGTTTGCTGCTGGTGTTAGACATAACTTTAGTACTCCTGATATAATATAGCAAAACGGAAGGGCGTTGACTTTCACGGTCAGCATCCAGGGAACGATGCTATCTGCAAAGGGGTTACATCGATGAAAAATAACTTTACTATGCTGGTGTTATCAGAGAATGCAGGTGATCAGGCGATCTACGATATGACTCCTGATCCGGTACTTTACAAGGTGACGTACACCCCGCCTTATGAGTGCTTCACAGGTATCAAAGGGATTCAGTTAGCTGTAAGAAAGCATGATGTGTTCGAAAAGCAGGGTGTGGTCGTGGCGATAGAATTTACCGAGTATCTCGGTCATGAGACTGAAGAGTTCTTCGTAACCACGCTCAGGTTCCTCAGCGACATGAGCAGCAAATGGGAATATATCTTTGTCATCAGAGGCGGCAGTTCTGAAACGATCAGAAGAATGTACGCTGCGGCAAGATGCTACATGAACGGAAAACTGATCCAAAACTGTTGTTGTCGTGAAATAAAGGATATCAGCAGACAACTACACGACTGCAGTTTCGACAGTGCTGCTTCCGACTGCCTTGCGGAAGTGCTGTTTGCCGAAGAATTCAGCTGCTGTCGCTCCGCAGTCTTTTACAACGACATAGCATCAGAGATTCTCTCGGACACGGGAGGAAGCGTGGTGTCGGTTGCCGATCTGATGGATTACGTCCGTAAGGAAGGGAACTCCCTTGAGATCATTGGAGGTCAGAGAGCGGTTAATTCCATTTGCACCTTCAGGCGCAGAGAGGAGATCGGCTATGTATAATTATGAAAGTGATTGGGGCAGGTATGCCTTTGCTCCTTCTCCGTCACGGATTGCTACGGACGAAGATGTACGCAATGAGTTTACCCGGGTGGATACAGGAGAAGCGAGATTCAGCGGAGCAGGTATTCCTTTGCTGATGGAAGGAGAGTATGCGTACCTCAACAATGAAACCGAGAATTATCTCGTCTTCGGCGAAACCGGCTGCAAAAAAACGCGCTGCGTAGTTCGACCGCTGATTGCGATGTGCGCTGGCGCGAAAGAATCGGCGTTCGTGATAGACATCAAAGGAGAATTGTCTTCAGATCCCAAGGTTATGAGATATCTTGATGAGAAGGGAGTGAAAAAAGTTGTTCTGGATTTCCGTAATTTCAATCACGATGGCTACAACATCCTGCAGCACGCAATGGAGTTATATAAGGCCGGTAAGCAAAATAAGGCTGTGGCGGGCGTTACCAATCTGGTCAGTGCCCTGAGCAGTCGCTACAATAATGCCAAGTGCGACCCGTACTGGCAGCTGATGGGAGAGCAGCACATGATCCCTGTGATTCATATGCTTATGGAGATGGCAATCAGCAATCCTGACTACGAGAAGTACGTCAATATGCTCTCTGTGGCATCTTTCGCCAACGAGTACGGAACTTATTATCTTGATACATTTGCAGCTGAGTATCTGAGCGATGTCAACACAAACACAACACTCATGCTCAAGGGCGTACTTGCCACTCCGGACCGCACAAAGTCGTCCATCGTTTCAGTTACCTCCAGTATGCTCCGCGATTTTATTGTTCAGGAGAATCTTGCGTCCATGCTTTCTGTAAGCACATTCTCTCCGGAAAGTATGTACGAAGAAAGTACAATGGTTTTCATTGTGCTGCCTGATGAATCAAGCGCCTATGATTCCATTGCCGGCATGCTTATCGATAATTTCTACAGTCAGCTGTTGGAAAAATATGCCGAGACATATCAGAACTCACATTCTCCCGGATGCAGAATCAACTTTATCTGCGATGAGGCGTGCAATGTGAAAATCAACGACATGAAGGCCAAGATCAGCGCCAGCCGCAGCAGATTCATGCGCTGGTTTTTTATCTGCCAGTCACTGAGTCAGCTTGAAAAAGCCTATGAAAATGAAGCGTCTACCATCATCGGAAACTGCAAAAACATCATGCTTCTTCAGTCATCTGATCCGAAGATGCTTAAGTATATAAGTGATCTTTGCGGAGTGACCGCAGTATCACTCAGCGAGTGCGGTGAGCCTCTTGTTCCTGTGGACAGTCTGAGAAAGCTCAGAAAAACCTATGAGTACAAGGAGGCTGTTATCATCCGAGATGACCTTGTGTACCTCGCAACACTTCCGGATATTGATTGCTATGAATTCCTCAAACCATACTCGGGTGACTCTCCGTACGTGATTGAAGGACAGAAGCGTAAACCGGTTGAGGCATACTCGCCAGCAAACCTTATGAGCGATATTGAAGTGGGAGAAATCGATATACCGTTCAGAAGAAACGTCAGAAACAGAAAGCGTAGGGCGAAGATGAATAAGACGACATAAACTGGTTTTTGATGTAAACCGGGAACTTGCGATAAAACACAGCCCAGCAGGAATAACAAACAGGAGGAAGATAAGATGATTCCCACCGTTGTAAGGATTACCAAGGGAGGAAAAGAAGCGATTGACATCGTTTCAAATGATTTTGTCGACAACCGCCGTATATGGCTTACCGGAGAGATCAACGACAGTTCTGCTGTGGAGATAATCACGCAGCTTGAATATCTTGACCGCAACGGAGATGGAGAAATAAAGCTTTACATCAACAGCCCTGGAGGTTTAGTGTCAGCGGGCCTTTCTATCGTGGATGCAATGCGCAGATGCAGAAATGATGTTGTCACCGTATGTACAGGCATGGCTGCCAGCATGGGTGCTCTCATTCTTTCCTGCGGGACTAAAGGAAAGCGCTGTGCCACGCCGCTCAGCGAGGTTATGATTCATCAGCCTCTTGGTGGCGTGCAGGGGCAGGCTTCCGATATCCAGCTGGCGGCTGAGCACATCAACAGAGTCAAGAATCTTCTTAACAGCATTCTGGCTGGAAATACAGGAAGAAGGATCGAAGACGTTGCACGCGATACAGACCGGGATACCTTTCTGTCTGCAGAGCAGGCTGTGGAGTACGGACTGGTGGACAAGATTCTGAGAATATGAAGTAAAACCGCGGAACAATCAGCCGGTTTTAATCCGGTTGGCAGATTGTAATACGCGGTTTTATTCTGGTTTTTGCAATCAATAAATATTTATTGTAAACTAATAACAGATCGTAGATCGAACAACTGATTGTCAGGAAAAGAGGTGGCCATGATGAAAAGACGGGTGATTGTCGAGAAAGACAGGGATCGGATTCATGTGTATCTATTAATTATCGGGATGGGAAGATATTATATGTTTACTGTTCGTTACTCCAAAGGGGTATATGAGTACTTTGCGAATGCGGGACGATCGGAATCGGAGATCCTTGCTTTCGATAAGTGGGGGAGAAACCCCAGACTTGACAAGCTCATCACCCGTCTGCCGCCTCAGATTCGCTGGACGGTCAGGGAGGTGGCCGAATAAGCGTCATCTACAAATATGGGGGGAAGGATCTCGATCATAGCGGCGTTGCGGGTTTGTCTGATAAGGCAGACTGAGCGTTGAAAATGCCGCAGTATTGTGGATGGGGTGTGTCTGTCCGCACCTGCTGCTTGTCGGTAAGCGCGGACAGACACGGGGTAAAGAAAGATTAACGTGGGACGAAAGATGAAACAGCCGCCGGAGGTGCGTTAGCACTGTCTGGCGGCTGTTTATGCGGGAGATAAATTCGACGGTTGTGAGCGTGCTCAGTGCAGAGAAAACGCACATTGTCAAAGCCTTCGAGCGGCTTGATGGTGCTGGCTTACTGGCTGGCGTGGGATACTCGGCCTACAAGGTTCGGCGGTGACAAGTCGCCTGGGTCTCACCGTGAAAACTGTCGGTTGATGGCATTGCTGCGTATTTATTTGTTCTGTGCGCGGCAGTTTTTTCGCAGCCTCGTGCGCCAACCAAGCCAACAAAAAAATCCGCTTTCGCCATAAAAAGTCGGAGGCCAAGCGGACTTAGGAAGACAATGTCATAAATCAACTCCTTGGCTCACAGAACGACATGGCTACGATCCGACTTATTGCTGCGTATTTATTTGTTCTGTGCGCGGCAGTTTTTTCGCAGCCTCGTGCGCCAACCAAGCCAACAAAAAAATCCGCTTTCGCCATAA
>JAZUPE010000030.1:0-12566 GCA_045605025.1 Acutalibacteraceae bacterium | reverse complement strand
TACGGGCAAGCTGACGTCTGCGCTCAAAATACTGATAGTCATTGCGGTGCTTTCGATCATCGCCATAGTCATTCTGACCGTTCTGGAGAACAAGCGCCGCAAGGCCGCAAGAAGCCGCAGCACGGCACAAAGGCAGCAGCAGTAAAAATTTGCTAACCTAAAAACGACCCCCCTCCTCGCTTCGGCTTTGTCAAGGGGGTTTTGTTATGTGGTCTCTATGGAATTTTGTTCACTGTCAAGGACCTCCGCTAAAATGGGCAGAATTGCCGGAACCGCCACAACTGCCGAGTATTGCTCCCGCCCAAAGGCATTCTGCACGGGGCCTTATGAATCCTGCATTCAGCCGGAATAAATCATTCCTCCGCAAAGAGGATCGACTCAATGCCGCAAAAAAGCAGGCTCAAAAAATGCCTGCCGTTTTTATTGTTTCGCTCAAAGCAGATGTCGGGGCTAATTCGTATAATACGGCTCATAGACGGTAAGCCTCAGATCTTCCTGATTGTGCATAAGCTGCCTGCCGCTGAACCATACGCTGTAAATATCCTGCTCCGTCAGGGCGTTCAGCGCATCTTCCGACAGCGTATCGGCCACATACACCGGCATCACGGAAAGCACAAGCTCACCGCAGCCGAGTCTTGTGCTGTATGCCACCAGGTTGTCCGTTGCCGCTTTACTCTGTCCGTCAGCAGGGTCGATCATCATCGTGACGATCCTGCCGTTCGAGAAGCGATAATAGCGCTGCGAATCCGCCGCATGTATTGGATAGCTTCGCAAAAATACCATGCTTTTCGGTGCGGTATAGTCCATAACCGCCGCCACCTCGATGCCTTCCTCGCTGCGGTTAAACAGGCTCAGGCTGTAGGTATTCCCACGCAGATCCAAATTTCTCGTAAAACCGTCCGCGCTGGAAATATAGCCGTTCGTAAAACCGTTCTCCGTCAGCTCGGAGGCAATATAGTCCGCAATAAAGGCATTGCGAAGCCAGCCGAAGTCCACCATGCGGGTCAGCTCGTTTTGCTTGGCAAAGTCAAGATATTCCCTTGACGCCCGCAGCATTACCTTGTTGTTGCCGATAAGCACAAGCTGAACCGCCTGCGGATCGTTTGCAAAGTCCGCAAGCGTCTTGACGTATGCCCTTTGGTCGTCGTTCTGCCCCGGGTCATACTGTCGGGCAAAGCTCTCTCCTTCGCTGTAAAACACCCGGTTGTATTCTGCATATACCGGCGCCAGGTAAAGTGCTCTGCTACCGCTGTTTACCACCTGCTCCAGAGCACGGTAGAGACCACTGTCAACCGTAACCTCCTCATTCGGATGCCGATTGATCTCATATATGCCCTTAAGATCCGACACGCCGGCCTCGTTGAAAAACAGCTTCCACGCATCCTCCACCGTTTCCCCGTAAAGCACCTGCAGCGCTTTGCTTTCATCGGTGGCGGTCTTTTCCCCGGCTCCGTACTCGTAGTGCAGGATGAACTCCGAACCGCAATTAAGCTGTACGGAATTGACCTCTACCGTATCCCAGCCATCGGGGGTTTTCAGCACACCCATCATGCCTATGGTCAGTGCCACCCCTGCAACAATCATCAGTATGATTATAAAAATCCAACGAACTGTCCGATTTTTATCGGACAGTTCGAAGTGTTGAAGGCGGTTGCCCTCCAGATTTCTCTTCTTTTTCATCATAGCAGCGAGGACAGCAGGAAGATGCCGAACAGCACAATTATCGCTCCCAGCAGTCCCAGTCCGATCCACGCACCCTTGAAGCAGGACTTTGCATTGCGCAGGTGCTTGTACTTTTTAAACAGCAGACCGGCGATAATGCCGACCGGCGGCAGCAGGAAGGAACCTATGCTGTACCACAGGCTTCCCGTGTCGTGCATGGGTGTCTGCAGTGCAAACTGACTGCTGTTCCAGTCGATTTCTTTCCCGATCGGTGCATCAGTCTCCGCAGTATCGGGATCCATGATAGTGATGGACTTCATCGGCACGCCCGCCTCACGGATCGCCTTGTACTCCTCAATCTCCTTGGCATTGCCATATACATAGTGTCCATGGCCGATGTTTACCATTTCCGGCTTATCCTCGGAATAATCGTGGACGGACGGATCATAGGTAAACAGCACCTTATGCTTTTCCAGTCTGGGATCGGGGATCGGGATTGCGGAGATCAGGCTGCGCGTATAGGGATGCAGAGGATAATCAAACAGCTCTTCAGCCTCTGCAACCTCCACAATGTTGCCCTTGTAAATGACGCCGATTCGGTCGGAAATAAACCGCACGATCGACAGGTCATGAGCAATGAACAGATACGTCAGATTCTTCTCCCTCTGGAACTTCTTGAGAAGATTCAAAACCTGTGCACGGATGGAAACGTCCAGTGCAGAGATCGGCTCGTCGGCAACGACCAGTTCGGGCTCCATTATCATAGCACGGGCCAGACCGATACGCTGACGCTGACCGCCGGAGAACTCGTGAGGATAACGTGTCAGATGCTCCGGCAGCAGACCGACCTCTTCCACCATTTTCTCTACCTTGCGAATACGGTCTTCCTCATTCTCGTACAGATGGAAATTGTAAAGACCCTCGGAAATGATGTAATCCACCGTTGCACGCTCGTTCAGCGATGCAGCGGGATCCTGGAATACCATCTGGATATTGCGGATAACCTCACGGTCCAGTCCACGGCTGGTCTTGCCTGAAATACGCACGCCCTTGTACCTGATCTCACCGGCAGCACAGGGATTGACACGAATTACGGCACGTCCGATGGTGGTCTTACCTGAACCGGATTCGCCAACCAGCGAGAAGGTTTCGCCCCTGTAAATATCAAAGGATGCGTTCTTAACGGCCCTTACTGCGTTGTCGCCCTTGCCAAAGGTAATATCCACATTTTTAATGCTCAGCAGCACTTCCCTGCCGTTTTCATCAATCGGACCGTGTTCGGGCAAGTAAGCGGCAGTCTTGTTCGTTTTTTCTTTTGACATGACACACCCCTCCTTATATGTTGAATGCTTCCATAAGCTTTTCGTGGATATTCCGGATGATTTCCGGCTTTTCCGCCTTAGGAGCTCTGGGATCCAAAAGCCAGGTCTTGGCATAGTGAGTATCGGTAACCTTGAACATCGGGGGCTCCTTCAGCGTATCCACCTTGAGACAGTAGGGATTTCTGGGAGCGAAGGCATCACCGACAATGCTGTTGTACAAAGACGGCGGCGTACCGGTAATGGAATACAGAGTCGTATTCCTCTGTGCAAGCTGAGGCAGGCTGGACAGCAGCGCCCAAGTGTAAGGATGCTTGGGATCGTAGAAAACCTCTTCAACCGTACCTACCTCGACGATCTGACCGGCATACATAACCGCAACACGGTCAGCGACGTTGGCAACAACACCAAGGTCATGGGTAATGAATACGATCGTGTAGTTGAACTCCTTCTGCAGGTCCTTGATCAGCTTCAGTATCTGCGCCTGAATGGTAACATCCAGTGCGGTAGTCGGCTCATCGCATATCAGTATCTTAGGCTGGCAGGACAGCGCAATCGCAATTACGATACGCTGGCGCATACCGCCGGAATACTGGAAGGGATAGTCGTCAAAGCGGCCTTCGGCATTGGGAATGCCAACCTTCTTCATCAGCTCAAGCGCACGGACACGTGCTTCAAGCTCCGTGCATTTTTGATGCTTCAGGATGATGGAAGTAATCTGCTTGCCGATGGTGATGATCGGGTTCAGCGAGGTCATCGGGTCCTGGAATACGGTGGCTATCTTACCGCCGCGGATCCGGCTCCAGTCCTTGGGATCGCTGATCCTTGCAAGGTTCAGTACGCAGGTGCCGTGGAGCTTCTCGGGGGTCTCATCCAGATACCTTACCCGGAATACAACATTGCCAAATACGCTGTTTATCTGATCTTCATCGCCAAGATCAACACCCAGCTGCATCGCCTTCCTTATGGCTTTGAGCAGATTGGTGCGGTAACGATTGCGCTTATATGCGCTAAAACGACCGATGGAAAGGTAGATTTCCTTGGCAATTATCTCATTGCGTGCCTTTATCTCGTCGGAAACAGCACAATTAATGGCCTTGGCATAGGCACTCTTGAGCTCGCTCATCCGTGCGTCATACTGCTTGAGGTAAGCAGAATCGGAACGCATGGCCTTTTGATGGTTCCTGATCTTGTCAGCCTTGGCCTTTTGCAGCTCTTTGATTTGCTTATCCAGGTCGGAGATCTCATTTCCCATCGCACGGTAGCGCTCTTTTTCATGCCTGGAGTCAATGGTCTGACGCTGATTGAACAGCTCCGTACGCTTGAACACCAGATCATCGATCTCGGCGGTCGTCGCCCTTTCCTCCTCATCGCTGATGGTAGCGCGCTGTTTCTTCTCGGATTCCAGCTCCAAAATCTGCTTATAAATCCCTGCGCCCGCCTCCAGCCTGGAGTAACGATTCAATGTCTCCTTGGCGCTATTGATCGTCCTCAGTGCGGCGGAGTCCAGCTCAACGTAAGTGTCGGCCAGCTCCTCATCGCTGAAGATGATAGAGCCGTTGCTGATATAGCCGTTGGTCTCCAGCATACCGGCAAAGGTCTTTGTAAATACGGACTTGCCGGAGCCGGACTCACCAACGATCGCCACGGACTCGTTTTCGTGGAAGTCCAATGAAACACCCCTGATCGCAGTCAGGATTCTGCCGCGAACACGGAATTTGACTTCAAGGTCCTTAACGGACACCAATACTTTCTTGTTTTCCATATCCGTCACCTCTTACATGTGGGTTCTGGGGACAGATGCGTCGCCCAGATTCTGTCCGACTACATACAGCACCACAGCGATGATGGATGCCACCGCAACGGGGCTCCAGAACTCAAATCCCCAACCGGGGGTGATCATGGCGCTCTTTGCGGACTCGATCAGCTTGCCCAAAGACATATCGGAAAGGCCCATGCCGAAGAAGCTCAGGAACACCTCATAGGAGATGTACGCGGGCATTTCCGTAGCGACCAGTGTAACGGTAACAGAGGTCATGAAGGGCAGAATGTTCTTTGTTGCAATACGGGTGATCGGGGTGCCCAAACAGCGGGATGCCAAATTGTACTCACGGTCTCGTATGATGATGACCTGGGTACGGATGAAGTAGGCTATGGCTATCCATCCGGTAACGGTCAACGCAAAGACCATCGACCAGAAGCTGGCGGACATGATCAGAACTATGACGGAGATCAGCAGGATATACGGTACGTTTGCAACGACGTTGTAAACCTCCGTCATCACAATGTCAAATTTTCTGCTGAACCCCCAAACCGCACCGATGGCAACGCCCACGAACATATTTATTGCCGCACAGACAAGCGCAAGCGAAATGGATATGCTCGAGCCGTACCAGATGGCGTCGAACGTGGAGTTTCCGGAAGCGCCGGAGCCCAAAACCCATTTCAGGTTGAAGCCGAATCTCTCAATGGCCTCGGTCGGCTTCAGGTGCTTGGTGGTATCGTCCCTCAGGTTGACGTAAGGATCGACCTCCGCATCGTAGCCGATAACAGCGGGATACACATAGGAGAAGGCGACCAAAACAGCCAGCAGTACCAGGGCGACGATATTGATCTTCTTGCGGAAGAATACGCGGAACACACTGCGCCAGTAGGAGTATCTGGGTGCGGTAATACGCTCAGAGGCCTGCTTATCATGGTCAACGGGAGCAAACAGCTCTTCGTCCGACATGTTAAATTCACTCAGATTTACCATATTTTCGTTCATTACGTATCACCTCGCTTTCGAAGAGAAGGAAATTCTGGGGTCAAGGACGGACATAAGCACGTCACCCAGGATAAACGATGTTACGGACAGCAGTGCATAGAACAATGCAACACCAACGATAACACCGTTGTCGTACTTGTTGATAGCGGTGGTCAGAACATTACCGATACCGGGCACCAGGTACACACGCTCGGTGATGATCGCACCGGTCAAGGCACCCAGGATACTGCCGGGGATGCCGTGGACCACGGGGATGATAGCATTCTTGAGAATGTGCTTTTTGAATATCTCACCCTCGGAAAGACCGCCGCTGCGGGCAAACTTGACATAGTCTGAATTCATCTGGTCGATCATATAGCGGCGCAGCCACTTCATCAGGTTCGCAATGGAAGGCAGAGCCAGAGAGATGACCGGCAGAATATACATCAGCACCGTCGGATTTTGCACGTCAAATGTTGTCGGCAGTTTGAAGCTGCTGCCGATGGCGCGGAAGATAAAGATATAACCCAAAGAAGGCACAGCCATTATGAATATAATGTAGAACGTGCCCAGCTTGTCGATCAGCTTATCCTTATTAAGTGCCATCATAACGCCCAGCGGTACCGCCAGCAGATATGCCAGAATAACGGAAATAATACCGATGCTGAACGAGTATCCCATCTGGGACATTCCGGACTTGGCGGTGGTAACACCGGTATAGTCGTCAATATAATACTTTTGATTCAGCAGACCCTGATCTCTCGAGCCCGGAATGTAGCGAAGCGAATGGATGTTATCCGCCGTCATTTCCACAACACCGCTCGGATAGGTAATGGTGCTGTGCTTCTGGGGACCCTGCGGATCCGTCATCGTATTGAATACATCAATATCCCTGTTTACGGAGTAGGAAACGCCCAGATGAATCTTTACAAGGTTCTGGTGAATGTAGGGAAATACATCATCACAGTACAGCAGATACCTGTGATCTGTACCGTTACCCATAATTGCGGGAGAAAACTTTTCTCCGCCGTATGCGGGATCGTACCAGGTAAAGGTCAGTCCCCTCTCCCCTTCGATATCCTCGACATTATGGATATTATCCACTCTCACAAGACCCGTAAAGTATGTGAGCAGGCGCTTGGCAAGGGGGATATCCTTGGAAGCGAACAGGCGCGGTTCGCCGCCTTCTTTGTACTTTTTAGTACCAATCTTATAAGAACCGGGAAGGCGCTCGACCGTGTAGCCTTCCGCTTCATATTTTGCAGCAAAAGCTTCCGCAAGAGCCTTGGTATGCTCATTGTCTTCTTCGGCAGTTTTTGCAAGAATCGCCGCATCCACATCCTCTTGCGTCAGGCGTCCCGCCTTCAGCTCATCCTGAAGGTAGTCGGCAAACGGGACATAGTCCAGATAACCATATTTTTCCCACTGCTGCATCTTGTAAACTTCTTTAGAGTTGAGCAGCAGCTTTTGGTACGAGGGATCCGCGGAGAAAATTGCCTCTCTGTCCAGAAATGTGTATATCATTACCATGATTACCGCAATCACAAGGACAACAGAGCACAACGCCCGCAGGATTCTGCTGATTAAATATTTTGTCATAGTCAGTCTCCTTCGTCTTGTCTCTTAGGATAACACATACAGCTTATAATTTCCCGGCAGTAGGGAACACTGCCCTCAATACTCCCGGCGGATAAAACCAAACCACAAGGAACACTGAGGGCAGCATTTCCTTTAAAACCGTGCTTTGCCATAGCGCCAATCTGGAGGATGGGCGACAATTCGCCCATCCTCCTTGTCGTTGGAAAAATATCTAAGCTTTTCCTAAAATTAGAAGATACCCAGAGACTTGGTCATGTAGCCTGCATAGTTGGGCAGCATGGTGCCAAGGTAGGTGCTGGGATCGCCGTAGTCGGGGCCCCAACCGGAACCGTCGTTCAGGTCGAAGTTTGCATCCGCACCGACTTCGAAACGATAGGTAGCAGCAAGATAATCGTCACGGGTTGCGAACTCGATAAGGTTGACCTTGATGCAACCGCCGGTAGCTTCCTCGATGGACTGCTTCATGGCGTTCTTCTGGTTCTTGGAGGTCTCGCTGTCGCCGCGTACGGGGATGTCCAGATAGATGGGGTTCTCAGCGGAGATCTCGATACCGAGTGCCTTCAGCTCTTCGATAGCCTTAGCCATCTCAGCAGCTGCGTTCTCGATGCTGTACCAGCCATCAAAGCCGGTGGAAGCAGTGCCGTTCCAAACGGTCAGCGCGATGCCGTCAGCATTGAGCTGATCCTGAACGATCTGGCCGTACATGGTGCCTGCCGGATAGGTCTTCTCGGTGCCGTTGATGGCAATGGTGACCTCGGTGGGCAGGTTGACGTAGTTACCGGGGGTATAGGAGTTGACGAGGGAGTTCATCTTCAGTTCTTCGCCAACAGACTGAGCATTGTAGGTGCCGCGGTCGATGGACATAGCCAAAGCCAGACGGAAGTGCTGGTTCAGCATGGCAGCGCCGGTACGGACGATTTCCTCTTCGGTCTTGGGGGACTGACCAACGTTATCGCCGGTAACGAAAGCTGCACGGCGGAGGTTGAAGAATCCACAGTAGGTGGTAGCATCGGTGTCGGAGATGTAAGCATACTTGTCGAAGGTGCCTGCGGTCTTAGCGATCTCAACACGCTCGATGGTCATGCCAAGGGTATCAACAACGCCGTTGAAGAAGTCATCATACATCTTCTGATGGTCGGTACCGTCAGTGTACATGTAGGTGAAGGACTTCAGGTTGAGGTTGCCGGCATTCCAGTAGGACTCGTTGGCCTCAAGAACTATGGAGTTGTTGGAAGTGTAGCTGGTGATTACGTAGGGACCGCAGTAAGCGATGCTGTCGGGACCCTTGCCGTAGAGGTAAGTGTCGGCGGTGCTGTCGAACTCTGCGCCGAACTTGCCGCCCATGGACTCGTAGTAAGAACGGCTCATGGGAGCGAATACGCCATAACCCAGCATGGTGGGGAAGTAGGGGGTAGCCTCGGTCAGAGTGTACTCGAGGGTGTAAGCGTCAAGAGCCTTAACGCCGACTTCCGCAAAGTCGGTAACCTCACCGGAAATGTACTGGTCAGCGTTCAGGATGTTGGCGCAGCCTGCGCATACCAGATACTCAAGACCGCCGGCAACGTCCATCATGTGCTGCATGCCTGCTACGAAGTCGTCAGCAGTCAGATCAGCAACCTTACGACCCTGGTTGTCAACCCAGACAACGCCCTCACGGAGGGTGAAGGTGTACTTCAGACCGTCGTCGGAAACGGTGTAGCTAGTAGCCAGAGCGGGCTTTTCCTGGTTTTCCATGTCGTTCTCAACCAGTCCGTCATAGGTCTGGACAAGGATCTCGGAGTCGGCGGCATAGGAAGTAGCCAGAACATCCCAGTAAGTGACGTCAGCATCGAAGTAGAAGGTAGCGGTATCTTCGATGGTGTAGCCCTTGCCGGTCAGATAGTCCTTTACCCACTGCTCGTAGGTACCGGTGCCGATAACCTCGTTCCACTTGGCCTTCATCTCTGCAATGTGAGCAGCCTCGATGGGCTCGGCAGTGACAATGCGGTCATGGAAACGATAGGTGTCGTGACCGTAAAGGATGGGGGTGTTGGTGTAGGGAGCGATCTTGGTCATTGCGTAGTTACCGCCCTGAGAGGTGGTGGGCAGGAAGATACCTGCGCCCAGCAGCTTTGCCTCAGCGATAGCCATCTTGGCATAGCGGGTAGCAACGTCCTTCTCAGCTGAAGCTTCCTGGTAGGCTTTGTAGAAATCGCCAAGAACCAGTTCATAAACAGCAGCAGACAGCTCATCGTAGTCGGTGATGTCCTTGAAGGGATCAACGTACACCACGGGTTCATCAACAATGGGAGCCTGGGTGGGATCCGATACGGGATCATCGTCGGGTTCCGGCTGCGTCTTACAGGCGACCATTGAAATAGCCATCACTGCAACGAGCAACAATGCGAGAAACTTTTTCATGCTTTTTTCCTCCTATATGAAAACATTGGAATAGTTATTTTCCGAGACGCTTCTCCGACAAAAGCAACGCCTCCAATAACATATAGAATTGTACATCTAAAACCTCATATTGTCAAATGTTTTACCCATTTTTTGTACGTATAACCATCACCGCCCGCGTCGTACCGCAGGATTTGTCGTCATGTGTAAAAAACAACCCCTGTATTTTACCTTTACACCCCTCCGATCCCCCGAAGGAGTCATTGTGATCCATACGGTTCGGAGAGCTGTTACAATGAAAATATGTTTTCTAAACCTATCACACGGCAAGGCTTCCGAATCCCGTTTTCGGCTTGAAAATCGGAGGGTGACAGAAATTTTCCGTTTTTCCTCCTGCTGTTTGTTATTAATTATTCCTTTTTGACGGGTATAACCGCACCGCAGATTGTTTGCGAACACCTGCCCGCCGGAGCGTTCCCTCCGCTCCCGACTTTTTTCGCAGCGTACCGGTCAAACGGAGAGCAGAAGGAAGCTTGTGGGCGCAAATGTACTGTTCAACCAACCGGAATTTACTCGATCTCTTGCAGTCTCAGGTATTCATCAATCAATAACGGTTGAATTAGAGGATATGTCCATTCTGCGGGAAGCGTATCAAAAAGAAAAACACTTTCCATTTCGCTGTGAAGTTCACTTTCGAATGTTTGGATGTCTGCAAAGAACAACATACCAAAAGTCTCTTCGCCTGTTTGATTGACTCCGTTCTTGCCGGTTACAGAGTAAACGCAGATGGGGATAATATCAAATTGCAACGCACCTGTTTCCTCGGATAGTTCTCTCTTGGCAGTTTCAAGTATAGATTCGTTTTGTTCTCTGTGACCACCGGGAACTTCATAGGTGTTTCGTTCTTTATGCTTGCAAAATACCCATTTACCATTGTGTTTTGAAATGATAACAGCAAACCTCAATAATTTGTCATCTGCATCATCATAGAAATTGACCTTCAAATGTATTTTTCTCCTTGTAAATTCTTATTTGGCGAACCGATTATACCTTAAGCCAAAGAGATTTTCAATGATATATTGCTTACGCAAAGGGAAACAAGGGATTTCTTTGGTCAAAAGTTAACACCGCAGACACAATATGGTGCGGCAGCTCTGCTATGCTGTTAATCAGTTTGATAGAAAGGACTTTTGTCAAATGAATATGGCTGCTGAAACGGTACAAAAGGTCAAAGCGGTTACGGATGCGGCATTGCAGAAAATCGGTGCTGAAGGCATCCGAAAAAAAGTTGACTTGGCGGCTAAGTTTGCCCGGAGCCAGGCCCCCATGCAGATCGTTCTGGACGGCAATAGTCTGGCAGCGGTTGCGGTCGATATTGCAATCGTCTTTTCCCCGGAGGGCAGCTGCCGACAAATTGAATACAACGGAGAAGCCGTAACAGCCCAAGCTATCCGGGCGCTAAGCATTGTTCTGGTTGGGGATGATGTTAAGCTGTGCAAATCCACATACGATGTGGTGCCCGGTCCTACATACTGGGATGCACAGTTTATCAATGCCCGGTACCGTACAACCACTTTGGATGAGCTGAATGAAGAATACATCTGCTGAACGGAAAGACTTGGGTTTCTGAGCCGCAGCCCGTTCGGATTCCGGCCGCATGGGTGCGCCGCTCAGGAAATAGACTTGTCCGTATCTGTTGAAACAAACAAATAATCCGAACCCATCCCCAACGGGGAAAATCAGGTTCGGATTATATTGGTTTGGGTATAACGAACAGGTTTAATAGAGTTCCATAAATGGGGTGCATCTCACTTTTGTGTGGGGTGCATTTTTGCTTTCCCTGGGGTGCAAATGGGGTGCAACCCGAAAACTGGCTGGGGTGCAAATTCCCACCCCGGGGTGCAACTTAGAACGAAGCCTCATAATAATAGAAATTTCCACAGATATGCTCTGTATAATACCGATTATCCCCATTGGGTTCTTGCCACTCAAATCCGTTTCCGGAAGGAGTCAACGCACTGGCAGACGACGGTGCGCACCACACAGCAGCCATATCGTTTTCCGAGGTATAATAGAAACCTACATAAGAAGTGCCCGAACCTACACCAGCACCACCACAGGAAAAGTCAACAACCGTTTCGTCTGCATCGATTTCTTTGATAAAGCCTTTATTCTCATATGCAGAAAAATCTCCGGCTTCAATTGCCTTCAGCAATTCTTCCTCATTCTCACTCACGAAATCAAAAACCTCGTCTTTATCGGCGCTATCATCCCCTGTTGCGACAAGGAAAAGGAAGAAAGCACCACCCAAGATGTCCGAGCACCCAGACAGAGAAAACACCATAATTACAGTCAAAAGCAAGGCTAATCCTTTTTTCGGCATATTCTCACTCCCGTCCCAGCAGCAGCGCATATTGGTTAGACAAAACTTTTGACAAAACGCAGAACACCGCAGACAGCACCACACCACACCACACCAGCGGTGAAGACATCGCAATCCCGCCTGCGTAGTGGATCGTCGCCCAAACATATCCCAACAGCGTAATGGTCAACGTTGCAATGCAAGATCCGTAAGAGAACATTTTTCTACTTTTATAAACCCGGACAAAAAACCAATTTGCAAGGGACAGCAAGTATCCGGTTGCGGGAACGATCAGCGCCACTGCCCACAATCCGTTGGTATTTCCTGTAGGGGTACTACCTTCTAAAATTACACCCAGTGTAATAATGGCAAAGGAAACGAATAGCATTACCGATTGGAGCAAAGATGCTTTCCAATCGCTGATACGATGCAGACGCACCGTTTTCGGCGCATCTTTCTGTGGCTGACTGGTTTCACACATTTGGCTATACACTTTTCG
>JAZUPE010000029.1:0-23159 GCA_045605025.1 Acutalibacteraceae bacterium | reverse complement strand
GGCTACGATCCGACTTCACTTTTCCGGCTGCGGGCGCTGAGTTTTGTTCAATTATTCTCCCAGTACGATGGCATCGATCTCGTCAAGGCGCGAGACGGTGTAAGCGGGCTGAAGGTCGCCTGCGTCCTTGCCGTGGGGGTTGAACCAGCACACGTCCAGCCCTGCGGCGATGCTGCCGGCGATATCGCTGGTGAGGGAATCGCCCACCACAAGGATATTACGCTTATCCACATCTCCCAGCCGCTCAAGTACCTTTTCAAAATACTCCGGCTGGGGCTTGCGGCAGCCCAGTTCCTGCGAGATGAACAGTTCCTCGAAGCAGTCCTTTACCTGCGAGCGGCTCATGCGGTCGCGCTGGACAGCGGCGATACCGTTGGTGACGATGTACATGCGGCAGCGGCCTTTAAGCCGGAAGCACAGCTCCTGCGCGCCATCCACCATAACCGGACAGGAACCGAGATTGCGCTGATAGACATCGCGCCACTGTTCGGGTGTGCCCACGTGCTGCAGATTCATATCAGCGGTGAAGTCGATAAACCTGCCCACAGACAGCTGATCCATGGTAGCCTCACCTTTTTCAAAGCGATCCCACCAGCGGCGGTTGCTGCGCTCGTATATATCAAAGGCTCCGGGGATATCCCCGCCGGTCATCTGCCGCACTGTTTCGGCGATGGACAGACGGCAGGCCCGCTGGAAGTCGAACAGGGTATCGTCCGCGTCAAAGAGCACATGGGTATACGCCATGATCAGCACCATCCTTATATATTGATTTCATGTATGATATACGATAGCGGCGCGGCTGTCAAGGGCACTCACATCACCACGCCCAGCATGAGCATTTCCTCGATACGGTGGTAGATGGTATCGAGCTGTTCGACCGGCAGAGGATTTCTGCCCTTGCCCATTTCCACGGTGAACCCGGGGCGTCCGAACCGCTCTATGAACCAGTCCTTGAAGCCGCCGTGGGAAGCGATGGACGAAGGCGTTTTCAGCTCGTAGCCGCAGGACATTGCCAGCACCCGCGCCATCAGTTCGGCGGCGGGCGGGGTGTTGTCTCCGTACTTCCAGTAAATCTCCTCCCCCTGGGAATGGAGCGCCAGCACCAGCCGCAGATCCGTGCGTTCACACAGCGCGGTGAGTGCCTGCGTTTCCGGTTCGCTGGCGGGGGCGCTGCCGCCGTAGCGTCGGGGTGAGGGACCGTCGATGCCCCGGGACTGTTCAAGCTGACGCACAATATGCCAGCCGGCGTCAAAGTTGTGGTTGATGTCCACTCCACGGGCGTTGGCGTTCCACGAGGAGAAATCGCCGCCGCTGATGCGGGTGACCTCGCCGGCAAGATCGCCTGCCGACTGCGCTCCGCTGAGCGCAATCTCCACACCGTCGGGGTTGACGCAGGGAATGATTATCAGCCCGCGGCCCAGCAGCGCCCTGCGGCAGTCAATTCCGGCGATGGAGCCTCCGGTGTCCAGCGCCTGACACAGCCGCTCGGCAAAGCGCAGCAGAACCAGCGCCGTCAGCCACTCCTGGGCGTGAAAGGCACCTGCGTACAGCACCGCTTCCTCTCCACCGCCCAGCTTAAACCCCCACAGACTTCTTCCCAGCACACTTTTTCCGGCTTCAAAGCGGCTCATAAAAGGATAGCCGCGGCACAGCCGGTCGATATATCCGTTTCTCACGCGCTCAGTGGGCAGAACGGGCAAAATAACTCTATCCAAACCTATCACCTCGGTGTATAATATGAATCAATATCAGCATTATAACACATCGAATACAAAAGGGACAGTTTTCCGGAAAGGAGACAGCTATGAACCGCATGGACGTTGCCGACATGACCGAACGCACCGTAAAGCAGAACGAGGTGTTCCGCGGACGGATATTCACCGCTTACGACGACGAGGTGGAGGTTCCCGGAGGAGCGCTCACTCGCAGGGAATACGTCAGCCACCGCGGAGGAGTGTGCTGCGCCGCTCTCAACGAACGCAACGAGCTGGCTTTCGTCAGTCAGTACCGCTACGCCTACGGGAAGGTGGTCACCGAGCTGCCGGCAGGCAAGCTGGAACCGGGCGAGCTGCCCGACGAGGCCATCCGCCGCGAAATAAAAGAAGAAACCGGCGCCGAATGCTCCGGCTGGAGAGACATGGGCGTGTTATACCCCACACCCGGCTACTGCAACGAGGTAATCCACCTTTACGCCTGCCGCATAGATTCCATCGGCGAGCAGTCTCCCGACGAGGACGAATGTCTGGAGGTGGAATACATCCCCGTCGACAGGGCGGTGGAGATGGTCATGGCAGGACAGCTGCCCGATTCCAAGACGCAGGTGCTGGTGCTCAAGGTGGCTGAGCTGCTGCGCCGTGGAGAGTTCTGACATATATTCCGCCCCTGACGGAACCATTGCGTTCCCGTCTGTCGCGAAAGATTGTTAAATTTTTACTTTATTGATTTAAAACAGTTGCAAATTGTGAGCAGCTGGTATATAATAACACCAAATTATGTAAAGGAGCTGTATCAAATGCCTTCTACCGGTATCATCATCGCCATCGCCGCAGTCGCGATCGTCATCATCCTTCTCATCTGGTTCATCGCCACCCGCAACGGTCTGGTCGTCGCCGACACCAATGTTGAGGAAGCCTTCTCCGGCATGGACATCTACATGAAGAAGCGCTATGATCTCATTCCCAACCTTGTAGCCTCTGTCAAGGGCTACCCCGCCCACGAGTCCGAGACTCTGGAAAAGGTCATCGCGGCCCGTAACGCCGCCTACGGTGCCAACCGCGCCGACAAGGAGAGCGTTGCCAAGGCCGAAAGCGAACTGACCAGCGCCATCTCCCGCCTGATGGTCGTTGCCGAGCAGTATCCCCAGCTCAAGGCTGACGCCCAGTTCCTCGACCTGCAGAAGCAGCTGCAGTCCATCGAGAACGACATCGCCCAGGCCCGCAAGTACTACTCCGGCTCGGTCAAGCAGTACAACCAGAAGGTCCGCATGTTCCCCTCCAGCATTGTCGCTGGCATGTCCGGCTTCAAGACTGCTCCCTATTTCGAGATCGCCGACGATGCCGAGCGCGCCGTCCCGACCGTAGACTTCTCCAAGTAATCATTGCATAATTCAGGCGCGGCGGACTTCCCGGCACTCAGGCCGTCCGCCGCGCTGTTTTTCAATCAGATAACATTCGGAGTATAAAAACAAAGGGGTAACCTTAATGAAAAGACTATTATCCTTGATGCTTGCCGTCCTGCTGGTGGCAGGCGCGATGGCGTGCGCGCCCGCAGCCTACGCCGCGCAGGATCCGGGCGAAAAGCTCTATGGAGGCCGCACCGCCGGCATATCCGACCCCGAACTGGCAGAATTCATTGCCGGATACGAGGGCAACAGCAAAACCTCCGGAATGCGCTCCTCCGACCTGTACGTTGATCACCTCGATGTGGACATCACCATCAAAAGCGACCGCACCGTATCGGTCGTGGAGCGCTACGACGTGATGTTCAACGAGGAGATGCACGGCTTTGAGCGATACATTCCCAACTTCGGCTACGAAGAGATGTACCGCATCACCAATGTATACGCGGATGGCGCGGAAGCTCTTATCAGCGAGCGCACCGACGAGGTGTATGTCCGTCTTGGTTCGGAATACGAAACCGTGGAAGGCATGGTCTCCTACGAGATCGGCTACGACGTGGAGTATTTTTCCGACATCACAGACGGCGGCGACCGTATCTATCAGAACGTGTTCCCCGGCGAGCTGGAAACCTATGTGCGCAACGCCACCGCCCGTATACACATGCCGGAGGGCATTGAACTGCGCGACAGCTGCATTTATTCCGGTTCCTACGGCAGCAAAAAGAATTACGACATCGAAAGCTTTTACAGCGACGGCGTGATGTACCTCTACGCCAGCGACTATTTCAGACCCAACGAGGGCGCTTCGATCGAAGTGCTGTTTGACGAAGGCGTTTTCGTCGCCCGTCCCGCCGACGTGGTTGTGGACGAACTCAACGTGGAACTGCAGGTCTTTGATCACGGCGGATACATTCTCAGACAGGATCTGACCGTAGCCGCCTCCCAAACCGCCTCCCAGCCGGTACTGCCGGTGTGGCAGCTGATCTGGATGGAGGGCGACGGCCACAGTTCCTTTGATCTCAGCCGCGGCATACACAAAACAAGAACCTCTGTGTCCATCGACGGTACCGTTCGCAGTCACAGCAGCGAAGCCCTCGACTGCATGAAGGTGGATCTTTCCCGCACAAACGGTAAAACCGTCACCGTTTCCTCCACTCAGACCGGCAACTTTGAGGTGCCCGAAGGCAAATTCAGCCTTTCCGCCGCCTTCAGGCCGGTCAGCTTCGGCAACTTCGGATCCATTGAGTACAAAAAGATCAACATCACCGCTCACCTGCCCTCTCAGAGAGGCGTTGAGTTTGAGTGTGAGCGCAGCGTTCTCACCGGTGCCGACGGACAGGGTGACTACTACTTCACCGTGACCGATACTCCCGACGGATTTACCGCCGAGATGACCAGCCAGATGCCCGTGGGCGATTCGGTCATCGTCCGCTTCGCCCTCCCCGAGGGTGCGGTGGCACGCAAAACCACATGGCTCGACTGGACCGCCGGTCTGGGTGGTCTGGGACTTGCGCTGCTGGGAATCATCCTGCACGCGCTCAAGAAGGAAAAGGCTCTTGTCCCCACCATGGAGTATTATCCTCCCGACCAGCTGAACCCCGCCGAGACCGGATATATCATTGACGGCAGAGCCGATCCGGGCGATATGACCGCGCTGATCTACTACTGGGCTTCTCACGGTCACCTGGCCATTGAGATCACCGGCAAAAACAGCAGCGTGCTGCACCGCGGAACCGACCTTGACGATCAGCACCAGGATTACGAGCAATCCATGTACCGCAGACTGTGGTCTCTGGGCAACGGCACCACCGTCACCACCCTTCAGCTCACCGACAAGTATTACTCCACCCTCACCAAGGCTACTGTCAACCTGAAGCGGAGCTTTGACCAGACCGACCGCAGGCTTACCAACCGATCCTCCGACCGGCTTTCCATTATTCTTTCCCTGCTGCTGATTGCCGGACTGCTGCTTATTCCTCTGGCCATCATGTTCTTTGCTCCGGCCTGCACAGGCAAGGAGATTTTTGCCGCCGCGGCAGGCGGACTGTGCTTCATTCCCATGATGGTGCTGTGCAGCAACGCCGTTGACCTGCGCAACAAGAGAAAGCGTGCCTCCCGTGTATTTTCCGGCATAGCCATCGCGGTGCTCGCGGCGCTGGGCACCTTCCTGCTGACCGGAATGCTTTCCCCCGTGGCTCTGGGATGGGTTCCCGCTTTCCTGCTCAGCGCAGGCATTGCCATTGCTATGGTTCTGGCTCCCTTCCTGCGCAGCCGCACCGATTACGGCACCTATATCCTCGGTCGATGCGTAGGCTTCAGACATTTCCTCGAAACTGCGGAAAAGGAACGTCTGGAGATGCTGCTGGACGAAAACCCCAACTACTATTACGACATTCTGCCCTACGCGCAGGTTCTGGGCGTATCCAACGCCTGGACCGACCGCTTCAAGGACATCGAAACATCTCCCCCCGACTGGTTCTACGGTGACGAGGTCACCCGAACCGCCACCAACTATCTCATGCTGCGCAACATGACCAGCATGGGCACCGCCATGCGCTCGGTTCCCGTGGAAACAGGCAGCGGCGGCAAGTTCGGCGGGTTCTCCGGCGGAGGCGGCGGCTTCGGCGGCGGCTTCTCCGGTGGCGGCGGAGGCGGCGGCGGAGGCGGCGGGTGGTAAACACCGCTTTTCCTCCGGCTGTCCATTCTTCCGGCACAATCGAATAACTGCCCGAACGGGCTGTCACGGAGTACATCCGCGGCAGCCCGTTTTTGTTTTTTCTTTGCGGCCGGTAGATAAAAAAACACCCATTTTGCAGCGATGTTATCATACACACAGAAGCTGAGCCATTTCTTTCCAAATAATACTGACCGGAGGTAAGAAAAATGAAAAAAGAAAAGAACACAACCCGCAGAACGAACATATGGCTGATCGCGGCGGTATGCGCGGCACTGGCGGCAGGCGCGGCGTGCGGCGGCTGCAGAACAACTGCCTCGACAGAGCCGGCAGTCACTTCTCCGGCTGCCGTATCTCAGGATTACGCAGACACCATGAGGGTCAGCGACGAGGAACTGGAGAAGACCTTCTCCTTTACCCTCAGTGAGGGCGGCTATCTGCTGACAGCCTACTTCGGATCCGGCACCAACGTTGTCATTCCCGCTTCCTACAAAGGTGAACCAGTCATTGCCATCGACTTCCTCGCCTTTTCCGACAGCACAACTATTGAGTCAGTCACCATTCCCGACAGCGTGACACACATCGAGGGCTACGCCTTTTCCGGCTGCGAAAGTCTCAGATCAATCTCTCTGCCCGACAGCCTTAACTCCATCGGTGCATACGCTTTTGAAAAATGCAGCAGTCTGACTTCGGTCTCCATCCCCGCGGGTGTGAGCGAGCTTTCTCCCGGTGCCTTCGGCAACTGCACAGCGCTGACCGCCTATGAGGTGTCGCCGGACAATCCTTTCTTCAAGAGCGTTGACGGCGTGCTTTTCAGCGGTGACGGCGCAACGCTGCTGGCATACCCCACAGCGCGTGAGGGCAGCTACACGATTCCGGATGGTGTAACGCTCATCGCCGAAAGCGCGTTTCTTTTCTGCGACGGGCTGACTTCGGTCACCATTCCCGAGGGCGTGTCGGTCATAGATTCCTATGCTTTCTGCTGCAGCGGTATCCGGTCGGTATCTCTGCCCGAATCTCTTTTCTTCATCGACACCGGAGCGTTTCAGTACTGCGAAAACCTGACCACCATTGATATCCCTGCCGGTACCGTTAATATCCTTCCCGACGCGTTTTTCTGCGCCGGACTGACCTCCATCAACGTTTCCCCTGACAATCCTGTATACTTCTCGGAAGACGGCGTTCTGTTCCACAAAGAAACCATGGTGCTTCTCGCCTATCCCTCCGCCCGTGAAGGCGGTTATGATATTCCCGACGGCGTGACCGGCATCGGCGACAGTGCGTTCGCTTTCTGCACGAAACTGTCTTCCGTCACCATTCCGGACAGCGTAACCGACATCGGCACGCTGGCTTTCTCCAACTGCACCGGTCTTGATTCGATCACCCTTCCCGACAGCGTGACCGGTATCGGCGAATTTGCCTTCGTTGCCCCCATCGGCATGACGCAGACCGTCATCGCCCCTCACGATGAATCATATTACAATATTGAACCCGACAGCCAGTTGATCTGGATCGTCGAATAACCGTTTACATACCGTCTGATTACAACACTTTCATCATATTTCTCTCCAGCGCCGCGCCGGCTGCCTGTTTCCGCAGCCGGCGCGGTTCTTTGCGCAGACATGATATCCCGTTAATAAATTCTCTCTGCGCCACATATATGTTTACGGAAAAAGAACGCCGCGCTGCCGGCGCGGTGTGGGGAGGAATGAGCAATGTATATATATCAGCCGGAGGGCAGGCTGCTGGATACACCGGAAAACCTGCGGCACATGAAGGACGCCCGCTCGCTGGAGCAGGCTGCCGAAAACGGAACTGTGCTGGAAGCGCGGGCAATTCTCTGCGACAGCCAGCACAACATGGTGGTGGATCTCGGGTGCATGAAGGGCATCATCCGCCGCGAGGAGGGAGCGCGGGGCATCGCCGAAGGCACCGTGCGTGACATCGCCCTGATTTCGCGGGTGGGCAAGCCGGTGTGCTTCGTGGTAAGGGAGGTGACCACCGACCGTGCCGGACGCCCCTATGCGCTGCTCTCCCGCAGGGCGGTGCAGGACAGGTGCGCGGCGCAGCAGTTGTCCGCCCTGCGTCCGGGGGACGTTATCGGAGCGCGTGTGACCCATCTGGAACCTTTCGGTGCCTTTGTGGATATCGGTGCCGGTCTGCCGTCCATGATAAGCATCGACGCCATTTCCGTATCACGCATTTCCCATCCCCGTGACCGCTTCAGCGTGGACATGGACATCATGGCGGTGGTGCGCTCGGTGGAGGCGGACGGACGCATCGTGCTGTCCCATCGCGAGCTGCTGGGCACATGGGCGCAGAACGCCGCCCGCTTCCGCCCCGGAGAAACGGTGGCGGGGCTGGTGCGTTCGGTGGAGAGCTACGGTATTTTTGTGGAGCTGGCGCCCAATCTCGCAGGTCTTGCAGAGTACCGCGAAGGAGTGGCTGTAGGCAGCGGAGCCAGCGTGTTCATCAAGAGCATCATACCCGAGCGCATGAAGGTCAAACTGGTGCTTGTGGACACGTTCCGCGCCTCTTCACGTCCTCCGGCACCGGATTATTTCTTCTCCGGCGGGCATATGAGCCGCTTTGTCTATTCCCCGCCATCCTGCGAAAAACTCATCGAAACGGTATTCGACTGCTGACACCGCGGAATATCCCCAAAAAAACAGATCGCGCCGGGTGTGTGTTAACAATATGTTTGTTGACACGATGCCCGGCGCGGCAGTATTATATATGTGTATAACTATGTGAAAAAGACGGTTTCAGGCAGGGCAAAACGGTTGCCAAACACCATATGCTGTGGTAAAATATTATGATAGGATATTTTCCGGCATATACCTGCCGCATCACATATTTCAAAGAACATCAGAAAGGGTCCGCCTGCTGCCGGATCCTGGACGGGAGGAAAAAATGAACACTTCCATTAAGAGAACAATATGCACATTTCTGGCTCTGGTGATGCTGTGCTGCACCCTGCCGCTGACGGTATGGGCAGAGTCCTCAGACCCCGCTGCCACAACCACCACAACTGCCGCCCCCGCTACGGTCAAGCTGGATCAGCTCAGGGTCAAGGGCAGCAACAACAAGGTGTACCTGTCCACCCCTAACCTGAGTGACGGTGCAAACGCTTATTCCTTCGGCGTTCCCAACTGGATGGAAACAGTCACCATCACCTTCATCGGCAAGGAAGGCATTGCCGCCACCTGCAGCAACGGTCAGGCAGTAATCGCCGCCGGAACCAATTACTCCGTGAGCATGGAGCTGACCGAAAACAAGCAGACTGTCACCCTCTCCCTCAAGCAGGGCGACCTTACCCGCAACATCGACGTGACGGTCAACCGTCGTCAGATCGACTGCTACATAGAGGACATTATGATTTACAGCGGTGACAACAAGATCACCCCCACCTCCGGCACTGCCGAGGAGGGAAAGATGACCTTCACCCTGCCCTCCGGAACCCTCAACGGCGTCAAGCTGCGGGTCAAACCCCGTCACGAGGGCACTGTCACCATCTCCAACGTCACAAAGAAGCAGGACGGTGAAGCCATCACCGACGCGGAAAAGATCCTGCTCAAGCTCAATCAGAGTTCAACCTACTACCCCACCGATCTGTGCGACACCACCTCCTTTGACAAGCTGGTTGAGGGCACAAACCGGTATTACGTCGAGGTCAAGGCAGGCACCATCACCCGCACCTGTGACGTAACCGTTATCGTGGGCGATCCCAATGCAAACGCTCCCACGACCACCACAACTACCACAACTACCACTGCGCCTCCCACCACCCCGCCCACTTCTGCCACCGCTCCCTCTGTGCAGCAGAACATTCCCGGAAATCAGAGCAGTGCCGCAAGCAGCATTCTTGGCAACATTCCCCCTGTGCTGTGGATACTCATCGGCATTATCGCGCTGGTGGTCATCGGTTCCTGCATTTTCATGATTGTTAACATGAGTGCCGGTAACCGCGGCAGAGGTGGATACAACAACTATGACTACGACTATGATTACGGTCCCCAGCGCCCCAGACGCCGCCGAAATCTCACCGAGTATCTGGATGACGAATACGACGATTACGGATATGACCGCGGCAGAGGCGGACGCTACGACGAGTACGACGATTATGACGATTACGACCGCGGACCCCGCCGCGGCGGCCGTTATGACAGCTACGACGATTACGACGATTACGATCCTCCCCGCCGCAGCAGCCGCTACGACGATTACGACAACTACGACGACGGCTACGGAGGATATTGATGAAAGACATCCGCGAAGGTGACCGTCTGCAGGTCAGAAAGCCTCACCCCTGCTCATCGGACATCTTTCTGGTGCTGCGCACCGGCATGGATCTGCGTCTGCGCTGTGAGGGCTGCGGGCACGAGATCATGATTTCACGGGCAAAAGCGGACAAAATGATAAAAACGATTATCCGAAAGGAAACCGACTGATATGTTTGACCGACTGGCTGTTGCCGAACAGCGTTTCAACGAACTCAACGAAAAAGCCTGCGATATGGCGGTCATCTCCGATCCCGCGCAGTATCGCGACGTGATGAAGGAGATCAAGCAGCTCACTCCTCTGGTGGAAACCTACCGCGAATATTCCGCCGCGAAGAAAGCCGAGGCCGAAGCAAGAGAGATGCTGGAAGCCGGCGGTCTTGACGAGGAGATGCGTGAACTTGCCCAGCTCGAAATGGAGGAATCCAGAGAGCGCATCGAGGAGCTGAGCGAGCAGCTCAAGATTCTCCTGCTGCCCCGCGACCCCAACGATGACCGCAACGTCATCATCGAGATCCGCGGCGGCGCGGGCGGCGACGAGGCCGCGCTGTTCTCCGCCGTGCTCACCCGTATGTACACCATGTACGCCGAGGCGCAGGGCTGGAAAACCGAGATCATCAACGCCAGCGAAACCGAGCTTGGCGGATACAAGGAAGTCAGCTTCATGGTCAACGGTGACGGCGCCTATTCCCGGCTCAAGTTTGAAAGCGGCGTACACCGTGTGCAGCGCGTGCCTGAGACCGAATCCCAGGGACGTATCCACACCTCCACTGTCACCGTGGCGGTGCTGCCTGAGGCCGAGGATGTGGAGATCGAGGTCAACATGACCGATCTGAAGATCGACACCTACCGCTCCAGCGGTGCCGGCGGCCAGCACGTCAACACCACTGACTCCGCCGTGCGCATCACCCACATTCCCACCGGCGTGGTTGTGGAATGTCAGGACGAGCGCAGCCAGATAAAGAACCGCGACAAGGCCATGCGCGTGCTCAAAGCACGTCTGCTGGACGCCGAGCGTCAGCGTCAGTCGGACGCCATCGCTGCCGACCGTAAGGCGCAGGTGGGTACCGGCGACCGTTCCGAGCGCATCCGCACCTACAACTATCCTCAGGGCAGAGTGACCGATCACCGCATCGGTCTGACACTGTACAAACTTGAAGCCGTGCTCAACGGCGACCTTGACGAGCTGGTTGACGGTCTGATCACCGCCGACCGCGCCCGTCTGCTGGAAGAATCGATGAATAATCAGTGATCGGACAAGGGCGGATCCCATGATCCGTCCGTTTTCCGCTTTCTTTACACAGCTTCCAAGCCTTCATTATCTGATATAAACCGAAAGGAAACGGACATGAACGAATTCGGTTCCAATCCTGTTCTGCAGGTCATCGAACAGCGCATCAGTGTGCGGAAATTCACCGCTCAGCCGGTGAGTGATGAACAGGTGCGCCTGCTGCTCAACGCCGCTTTCTGCGCTCCCAGTGCCTGCAACCGGCGTCCGTGGGAGTTTGTGGTGGTGCGGGATCGTGAGATCCTTGAAAGATTCGCCGGAAAGTTCCGCTTCCAGAAGATGATGACCGAAGCTGCCCTTGCCATCGTTGTATGCGAGGATACCGAACGCACCCTCGACCATGATCTGTCGGTCAACGACTGTTCGGCTGCGGTGCAGAATATTCTGCTGGCCGCCCACTCCATGGGGCTGGGTGCCTGCTGGTGCGGCCTGCGCCCCGACGGCGTTGCCCGCAGAACAAGAGAATGGATACACGCTCCGGAAAGCATTCTTCCCATCGCCACCATCGCCGTGGGATATCCCGCCGAAAGCCGTGAGCAGAAAAACCGCTACGAGCCCGGACGGGTGCATTTTGACCGCTGGGAAAATCAGCAGAATCGGGGATAATTGATTATGCCGGATAAATTCCTTTGCGTTCTGGCGGGATACGACAGCGAAGCCGAGGCTCGTCTTTCCTCCTTCCAGAACAGCCTTTACGAAGCCGGATTTTCCGGTACACAGACTAAAAATATACCAATGCATATAACCGTAGGCCGATTCCCGGTTGAGGAGGAGGACCGCGCCGCTGAACTGGTGCGCAGTGCTGCCGCACACACTCAGCCTTTTGAGCTTTCGCTGAGCCACACAGGAATATTTGCCGGCTCAAAGGTGCTGTTTGTCGCTCCCGACGGCAAACGCGAGCTGCTCGCGCTGAGGGAGTATTTCGGCGCGTCCCACGGCTGGGTGCCCCACACCACCATGCTCATCGACCAGCCGGATACGATATATCAGGCGCTGCCCGTGCTGATGGACGTCTTTGTGCCCTCCTGCGGACAGATCACCTGCCTGCATCTGTACGAATTCTTCCCGCCGCGGCATATACTGACGGTGGAGCTTGGCAAAGCTCCGGACACCGAACAAGAGGAGAAACGATGAAAAACACCCCGAAGAAAAAGAGAAAGCTCCCGCGCCTGCTGGTACGCTTCACTGCCGTCCTGCTTGCCGCGGTAATGATAACCGGCTGTCTGGGCGCCTGCTCCGAGGACACCGGCGGCGTTGGATACAAGTTCAGCTTTTCGCTCAGCGCCAACCCCCGCAACCTCGATCCTCAGATGGCAACCGACAACAACTCACTGATGATAATCCGCAACATCTATGAGGGTCTGATGCGCACCGATTCCACCGGTGACCTGATTCCGGGTGTGGCTGAAAGCTACGAAGTAAACGCCGAATACGACGAGTATATCTTCTATCTGCGCAAGGACGCCAGATGGTCAAACGGTGATCCGGTCACCGCTTTCGACTTTGAGTTCGCGTGGCGCAGAGCCCTTGAGCCCGGCACCAACTCCGGCACGAGTCTGGCACTTTACTGTATCCAGAACGCCGAGGCCATCAACAAGGGCGAAGCCAGTCCGCTTGATCTGGGTGTCACGGTAATTGACGATCACACCCTCAAGGTGGTGCTGGAATATCCATACGCCGAATTCCCCCTGCAGACCACCCAGGCGGTGTATATGCCCTGCAACCAGGCGTTCTTCGAGAGCACCAGCGGACATTACGGACTGGACGACGATTACGTCATCAGCAACGGTCCCTTCTGCTTCTATCAGAACGCGGCGTTCCTCGAAGCCACAGCCAACTCGTGGAACCACGACAACTACGTGCGAATGATCCGCAACGAATATTACCGCGGCGAGCAGGTCTGTCTGCCTACCGTTCTCTATCTGGGTATCCGTAACCGCAAGACGGTCTACTATGAGCTGCTGACCGAAGAAGTGGTCGAAGCAGCGAAGATCGAATCCCAGTACGTTGACCGGCTGGAGGACGAGGGTTACCGGACCTATACCTACACCGACTGCACATGGGGTCTGGTGTTCAACACCTCCGCCAACGGCTTTGACGACGCCTACGTGCGTCAGGCGTTCTCCATGTGCGTGGATACCGCCCTCTACGAAAGCGAGCTGGCGGACAACACCGAGGTCGCATACGATATCATTCCTCCCGTCACCAAGCTGAACGGTATGCTCTACCGCGAGCTGGCGGGCAGCGGCATGAAACTCAAGGCCAATCCCGGCATCGCCTACGATCTGCTCAAGAAGGGCTACGCCAATCAGGGCAGAACCACCCTGCCCACCATCACGGTCATCTGCCCCAACGACGAAAATGTTGTGCGCCTTATGCAGAATCTGGTGCAGTCGTGGCGTGACAATCTGCTCATCTACGTCAACCTTGAGCCGCTGAGCGAGGATACGCTGAACAACCGCGTCAGCATCGGCGACTATCAGATTGCCCTGTGGTGTCTGGCTCCCAGCAAGGACAGTCCCCTTGAATGCCTGAAGATGTTTGATTCCGGAGCGTACGGCAACCCTGCCAAGCTGAAGAGTCCAGCCTATGACCGGCTCGTCGACCTTTCCGCTGCCAAGACCAACACCGAGGATATCCTCGCCCCGCTGGTTGCCGCGGAAAAATATCTGAACAACATGTCCATTTTCTACCCCATGTACTACGAAACTACCTACTACGCCACATGGGACAGCGTGGACGGTATCTATTTCTCTCCCTTTGATGGTACCGCCGACTTCATCAATGCCACCTGTACGGATTAATTGTGAGGAATATTACAAACCGGAGTCGCATTATAAATATGAAAACAAACGATAAACTCTATTGGATAGTCGCTGCCGCCATCGCAGCGGCTATCCCCGCTCTGATCGCCCTTGATTATTTCGCGGTCAGCTTTCCCGCATGGGTCATGCTGATCCCCGCCCTGCAGCTCGCCGCCGTCTGTGTGCTGTATGTGCTCAGAAGCAACGGAAAGCTGTGGGCAAAGATCACTCTTTCCGCAGTGTCGGTGCTGGTGATCGCTGCCGGGCTGTTTACCGCTTACTGCGTGCCCTACTGGAACAGCCTGAATCTGCGCAGCAACTTTGATTACTCCCGCAACTATAATGCGGTGATGACCTTTGAGGAAGCGCGAAAGGACATGGCGGAAATGCGCGCCATCGTCTGCCGCTGCCATCCGGCGTTCATCGACAAAGCTCCGCAGGAATTCGCCGCCGCGTATGATGCCGCCCTTGAGCGGCTGGCACAGGACGACGTAATCACCGTCAACGACCTGCGCCGCGAGATTCAGCGCACCCTTTCGGTACTGGGCGACGGTCACACCAATGCCTATCCCAACTATGACGGTCAGCGTTATCTCAAAACTGTTGCCGGACGCAGGGCTGAGGGATGGAAACTCCATGCCGTCAACGATTTGACTGCCGAACAGCTTTTTGAAGAACGCCGCGACCTGTTCTGCTATGAGGCAGACAGCTGGGGTGTGCTGGGTCTCAGAGACAATCTCAGTTCCCTTTCGGGACTGGATTTTCTTGGCATCGACCCCGAGGGCGTACGGTTCTCGTGGATGAATGAAGCGGGCGAATACGTTACCGACACCTATTCTGCCGCCGATTTCCTTACCATGGATGAATATATGGAATACAACGCGCAGTACGGTTCAGACGGCAATGAGCAGCAGAACTTTGTGCGGTATGATATCGACGCAGAGAATGACTTTGCGCTGCTGACGCTGACCGCCTGCCGGTACAACGACGAATACAAAGCCTGCCTGCGTGATATGTTCACCGAAGTGAAGGCGCAGGACATCGGCAATGTGGCGGTTGACCTGCGGGGTAACGGCGGGGGCAACTCCATGGTTGCCAACGAGTTCATCCGCTACCTGCCCGTCGATACATACAATGTAGACGGCTATGTTCATCGCCTGGGCTGCTTCATGCTGGACTTTACCGGTGATGAGTACACAATGACCGAAAACGACAAATACACCGACCTGACCTTTGACGGAGATTTGTATCTGCTCACCGACAGCGGCAGCTTTTCCTCTGCCATGCTGTTCGCGGCATACATAAAGGACAACGACCTCGGCACTGTCATCGGCGAGCCGCCGGGCAACGACCCCAACGGTTTCGGCGACATTGCCGAATTCTGGCTGAGCAATTCCGGACTGTATATGAGCGTATCCACCAAGCAGTTCTTCCGGCCCGACCGTGAATGCACTGACCAGCTGGTCATGCCCGACGCGGAGTGTGACGGCGACGAGGCGATTGACCGGCTGCTGGAGATGCTGGCGGCGGAATGAGCGCCTGCGCCGCATAAATCCTGTTTTTCTTGACATCAGCGCATCAAAGCGTTATGATATATCAGAATCGTTAGTATTTTGACAAAGATCAGTATATTGGTAAAGGAAGGATAAGTTATGAATCCCACCGATAAGACAATGGACAAGATCATAGCCCTGTGCAAAAACAGAGGCTTCATCTTCCCCGGCAGCGAGATCTACGGCGGTCTTGCCAACACATGGGACTACGGTCCTCTTGGCGCCCGCCTGAAGAACAACGTCAAGGATACCTGGAGAAAGCGTTTCATTCAGGAGCGTCACAACAGCTATGAGGTTGACGCCGACATCCTGATGAACCCCCGCGTATGGGAAGCCAGCGGCCACGTTGCCAGCTTCTCCGATCCTCTGCTGGACTGCAAGGAATGCAAGATGCGCCACCGCGCAGATAACCTTATCGACGATTTCGATCCCGAAGCTCACGCTGACGGCATGACCAAGGAAGAGATGTTTGAGTACATCAAGGCTCATTCCATCCCCTGCCCCCACTGCGGCAAGCACAACTTCACCGGTATCCGTGAGTTCAACCTCATGTTCGCCACTGAGCGCGGAGTCACCGAGGGCAAAAAGACCACCATCTATCTCCGTCCGGAGAACGCACAGGGCGAGTACGTCAACTATCTGAACGTGCAGCGCACCATGCGCGCCAAGCTCCCCTTCTCCATCGGTCAGATCGGTAAGGCATTCCGCAACGAGATCACCCCGGGCAACTTCACCTTCCGCACCATCGAGTTCGAGCAGATGGAGTTCCAGACCTTCTGCAAGGAAGGCACCGACACCGATCTGTATGAATACTTCAAGGAGTACGGCAGACAGTATTATATCGATCTGGGCATCGCTCCCGATCATCTGAGATACCACGACCACGAAAAGCTGGCACACTACGCCAAGGCTGCCTGCGACATCGAGTTCCTGTTCCCCACTCTGGGCTGGGGCGAGGTCAACGGTACCCACAACCGCACCGACTTTGACCTGACCAGACATCAGGAATACAGCGGACAGAAGATGGATTATCTCGATCCTGTCACCAACGAGAGATATATCCCATATATCATCGAGTCCACCTACGGTCTTGACCGTACCGTTCTGGCTCTGCTGTGCGAGGCGTACGACGAGGAAGTCGTCGATGCCGAGAAGGGCGACGTTCGCGTGGTTCTGCACCTGAGCCCCGTTGTGGCTCCCTACAAGGCTGCTGTTCTGCCTCTGTCCAAGAAGCTGTCCGAAGGCGCGATGGCTATCCGCGACCAGCTGAGCAAGTATTTCATGACCGACTTTGACGAGACCGGTTCCATCGGCAAGCGCTACCGCCGTCAGGACGAGGTAGGTACTCCTTTCTGCATCACCTATGACTTCGAGTCCGAGACCGACGGCTGCGTCACCGTCCGTGACCGTGACACCATGGAGCAGGTTCGTATGCCCATCGCCGATCTGGCTTCCTACATCGAAGAAAGAATCAAGTTCTGATTTATCTGAAATAATGAACGGCACTGCTTCGGGAAATTCCCGTTGCAGTGCCGTTTTTTTTGCTTATTCTTCTGTCGGTGTTTCCTTCTCCTGCCGCGCCTGCAGCCGCTCGGCGATAAGGCTGTCAAGGCGAGTGAAGTTCTTCATATTGGAGGTAAACCGCAACAGCTCATTTTTATCCGCATCGTAATAAACCATCTCGGATAATACCGCACTCTTGCCGCCGGTTGCGCAGTAACCTGCCACGCCATAGGTCGGCGTGGAATCATCAGCGCGGTTAAAGGTCAGCTTCTTTGCGATATCGTCAAGCGAAACGGTGCGCTTTTTCTTCCAGCGCGGATAATACATCACGTGATCCCCGTCGACTTTTACGCAGGGACGCAATCCGCAGTACACGGAAAATATTCCCAGAGCAGCAAACAGCGCAAATCCGCCGATAAGCAGCGGAAAGGTTCCATCCTCAGTGACCTCCGGCGCAGTGATCTGCAGCACGGTCACGCCGGCGATACCGGCAAGACCGATGAGCGCGAGGATTATGCCCAGTGTCACATTGGGCTGCTTTTTGCTTACGGTGAATTTCATTATTTCTTCCCCTCTCATTTCGACATTTTCGTGTCAATTATACTGCTCCGCAAAGATCAAGTCAATAGATTCCACGCAGCGCAGGTTGTCACGGTGTCGCGGATAGTGTATGATGTTCTCACAGATATCCACAGAGGAGGAATTGTCATGGATACATACATCACCGGCGCGGTGATACGCCGGCTGCGCGAGGAGTGCGGTCTTACCCAGACCGCACTGGGTGAGCGCATCGGAGTGAGCAGCAAGACCGTTTCCAAGTGGGAGACCGCCAAGGGGCTGCCCGATATTTCGCTCATTGAGCCGCTGGCTTCCGCGCTGGGCGTGTCGGTGCTGGAACTGATGTCCGGCAGCACGGTAACCAACCGCAACACCTCCTCCAACCTGCTTCGCTCGGGCTTTTACGTCTGTCCGCTGTGCGGCAACGTGATACACTCCATGGGTGAGGCGGTGGTGTGCTGCTGCGGTATCACTCTGCCCCGTCTGGAGGCCGAGGAGATGAGCGAGGGCCACGAAATTGAGGTCGAGCAGGTGGAGGATGAACACTTCATCACCGTCCGCCACGACATGACCAAGAGCCACTACATCTCCTTCATCGCCCTTGTGACCACCGACCGCATGCAGCTTGTCAAGCTCTATCCCGAGGGCAACGCTGAAACCAGACTGCCCCGCTGCAGGAGAGGCACGCTGTATATCTACTGCAACCGCCACGGGCTGATGAAAACCAGATTTCCCCTTTAAGCACAAAGGACTGCCGCAGAAGCTGATCTGCGGCAGTCCTTTTGATATTGGCATGAATTTTCGCGCGGACGGCGGGGTGGCGTGTCTGCGCGGCGGGGTCACTGAACCTCCACCGTGGTGTCGCCCGACTGCTGTCCCTCAAGGCTGCTGTTGACAAAGATAACATAACAGGCGGCGGTAAGCACACTGCGGATAAGTGTCTTTTCTCCGGTGTTGGTGACGCCGATGTTGTCCAGACTGTCCTTCTGTCCGCTGATATAGCGCAGAATGTTGTCCAGCTCGGAGCGGAAGTATTCGTAGGCTGTCTGTGGGTCGTAGATGGCGCGCTGCATCTGCAGCAGGCGGATGATAACCTCCATGGACACCACATTCTTTGCGATGCTGACAAAAAACAGGTAGCCTATCTGCTCGGCGCGGTACTGCTTTCTTACCGGCGGGTCGATGACTCCCTTTTTGACATAGTTGCTGATCATGGAAATGGTCAGCTCGGTGCAGCCCAGCGGCACCATATAGCTGTTTATGAACCTGGCGACCTGTTCCAGATAAAGCCCCATATCGGGAAGCTCACTGTATGACGGCAGGCAGAAATCGTTGACCTTTTCAGCAAAGGCGGCTTTTATGTTCTTTTCCATGATTATATTTTAACACTTTTGCTCAATATCTGTCAACAAGGTTTTAATTTCCTCTTGACAAGTTTTTTGATAACTGATATACTGTAAGCAACGGTTTTCCAATAACCGATTGCGCACATCTCTTTCGATTTAGTTTTGCCGTGCGTATCATTCTAATTTTGAGGTATTTGCCATGATTAAGCTGTTAGTCGATTCCTCCGCAGACATTTCCTCTGCCGATCTTGCCTGTATGAACGCGGAGCTTGTCCCTCTGGGCGTGACCATAGACGGTGCCGATTATCTTGACGGTGTGAATCTGAACCGTGACCGCTTCTATGATATGCTGAGCGGAGCGTCTGAGTTTCCCAAGACCACCATGCCATCCCCCGCCGCGTTTGCGGAGAAATTCGAGCAGGCAAAGGAAAGCGGCGACCAGCTTATCTGCATCCTGATTTCCTCAGCACTGAGCGGAACCTATCAGTGTGCCGTGACCGCAAAGGCCATGGTTGATTATGACGGGATATATATCATCGACGCGCTCACCGGTGCCGCCGGAACCCGTATACTTGCCGAACACGCTGCGCAGCTGCGTGAGATCGGCTGTTCCGCTGAGGAGATTGTCAATCGCATAGAACAGCTCAAGGGTCGCGTACATGTTTTCGCCGCACTGGATACCCTTGAATACCTCTACAAGGGCGGCCGTCTGAGCCGCGCCGCCGCCGCGGTGGGCACCATTGCCAACCTCAAACCCATTGTCACCATTGAGGAAAAGGGTACCGTCGCCGTGGCGAAGAAATCCCTTTCCCGCACTCGCGCCCGCGCCGATCTGCTGGATATTCTCCGGTCAAAGAATATTGATCCTGCGTTCCCCGTTTACACCATTTACACCTGCGGCACCGAGAATGTAGATTATCTGGAACAGCAGCTGGAAGGCGCCGGAATAACCGTTTCCGCCCGCACCCAGATCGGTCCCGCCATCGGTTCCCATCTCGGCCCCGGCGTATACGGACTGTTCTTTGTTGAGCGCGAGAACTGATAATTACGATTTTTCCTCTTAATTTATTAGATCCCCCTCCACCCAATCCACAGAAAGAGCGCACACCAGAACTATCCGGCGTGCGCTCTTTCACATATCTTATTATTTTCTCTTGTCCACTTCCGCTTTGGATTCGCAGTAGATGCAGCGGTAGGTACGGGTCTCGCGGTCGGTGAGACGGAAAACCTGCCTGAGTTCCGGCTCCACCGATGTGATGCAGCGGGGATTGCGGCAGCGGATGACATCGGTGATGCTCTCGGGCGGGGTCAGGTTGGTGTGCTTGACCGACTTGCCGTCACTGATGATGTTGACGGTGACACCCGGGTCGAGATAGGCGATGATATCCATGTCGATATCGATAACCGCGTCAATCTTGATGATGTCCTTTTTGCCCATCTTGGCGCTGCCGGCGTTCTTGATGACCGCCACGGAGCAGTCAAGGTCGCCAAGACCGAGGAAGTGATAGAGCTGCATGCCCTTGCCTGCCTCGATGTGGTCGATGACGATGCCGTTGGTGATAGGAGCGATAATCATTGACATTGTTCCGTCCTCCTTAAGCCAATTCAAGAAGCCTGAGAATCAGCGCCATGCGGATATATTTGCCGTTGAGCGCCTGAGTGAAATAGCAGGCACGTGGGTCGTCGTCCACCGACGCGGCAATCTCGTTGACGCGGGGCAGCGGATGAAGCACGCACATATCGCTTTTGGCTGCGGTCATCTTCTCGGGGGTAAGGATATAGCTGTCCTTAAGGCGGATATAGTCAGCCTCGTTGAAGAATCGCTCACGCTGAACGCGGGTCATGTAGAGGATATCCAGTTCGGGCATGACGTCCATGAGCGATTCGGTCTCCACAAAGGTTACGTTGGGGTTGCCCTCCAGCTCACCACGCAGATAGCTGGGGATTTTCAGCTCCTCGGGAGAGATGAAGATGAACTTTGTGTTCTCATAGCGCGCAAGGGCGTTGGCGAGGGAATGGACGGTGCGTCCGAACTTCAGGTCGCCGCAGAAGCCCACGGTCAGACCGGAGAGGGTGTTCTTTTTGCGGCGGATGGTGATGAGGTCAGTGAGGGTCTGGGTGGGGTGGTTGTGACCGCCGTCGCCGGCGTTGATGATGGGCACACCCGACTTCATGGAAGCTACCAGCGGCGCGCCCTCCTTGGGGTGGCGCATGGCAATGATGTCGGCATAGCCGCTGACCACGCGGACGGTGTCAGAAACGCTCTCACCCTTGGAAGCCGACGAACTGCTTGCCTCGGAGAAGCCCAGCACGTTGCCGCCCAGCTCCATCATAGCCGCCTCAAAGCTGAGACGGGTACGGGTGGAGGGCTCAAAGAACAGGGTGGCAAGCTTTTTGCCGCGGCACTTGTCGGCGTATTTCGCCGGGTTTTCGATTATATCCTCGCCAAGGTCGATGAGTTCGTCGATCTCAGCGGGAGTAAGATCAAGAATGTCGATCAGATGCTTCATCCTGTGACTATTCCTTTCGTGAATTTGCTGAGGTAATGATTCGGTCGTCTATCCGATCCGAAGGCAAAAGCCCCGTTCAGATAACGCGTTTATCAGACTGTTGCGCCGTAGACGGACAGATAGTTTCTGATTCTCTCCACGTCTTCGGCGTTCTTGCCGCCCTCCTCAAGGTACTCGATGATGTCGTAGACATCCACGACGGAGTAGACGGGGAAGCCGAATTCGTCGGCGATCTCCTGAATGGCACCCTTGTCGCCCTTGCCCTTTTCCTTGCGGTCAACCATGATAAAAGCGGCAGCAACCTTTGCGCCCTCGATGGTGGACAGGTTGTCTATGCTCTCGCGGATAGCGGTGCCGGCGGTGACGACGTCCTCGGTGATGACGATCTCCTCACCGGGAGTGGGAACATAACCGACGAAGATGCCGCCCTCGCCGTGATCCTTGGCTTCCTTGCGGTTGAAGAAGAAGGGCACGTTCAGACCGTTCTTTGCCAGAGCCACAGAGACGGAAACGGCGATGGGAATACCCTTGTAGGCCGGGCCGTAGAGAACGGTGGGCTTGTTGCCCAGCTTCTCGAAATATGCCTTGGCGTAGAATTCGCCCAGCTTGGCGATCTCCTCACCGGTCTTGATCATGCCTGCATTGACGAAATAGGGGATCTTTCTGCCGCTCTTGGCGGTGAAGTCACCAAACTTGAGAACGCCTGCGCCCTCAAGGAACTGAATAAATTCTCTCTTGTAGGTTTCCATTGTGATTATCCTTCCTTTCTGATTTTTCTTGTCGGGAGGGGCGGATTTCATGTGTCCGCCCCTCCATATTGTTATCGATACCTTATGCGGCGTTTTAACAACTGTTTAGTCGACAAACTCTGCGACGTTTTGTGGTTCACGCCATGCGTGAATTCGGGTCGCTCCGACCCGAAAACAAAACTCGATGAATTTGTGGACCTTTTAGTCGACAAATTCTGCGACGTTTTGGCGTTCCATGCTATGCATGGATTCGGGTCGCTCCGACCCGAAAGCAAAACTCGATGAATTTGTGGACCTTTTAGTCCACAAATTCTGCGATGCAGCGCTCGTAAGCTGCCACGGGATCCTCTGCCTGAGTGATGGGACGACCGACGACGATGTAGTCGGAGCCCAGTTCCTTGGCACGGGCAGGAGTGGCGATGCGCTTCTGGTCGCCCACATCGCCGTCGGCAAAGCGCACGCCGGGAGTGACGGTGAAGAAACCTTCGCCGCAGCCTTCCTTGACGGTGCCTGCCTCGAGGGGAGAACAGACCACGCCGTCCAGACCGGCGTCACGGGCGTTGCGTGCGTAGCCCAGAACAACGTCCTTCATGAAGTCGGAGGCCAAGCGGGCTTAGGAAGACAATGTCATAAATCAACTCCTTGGCTCACAGAACGACATGGCTACGATCCGACTTGCCTTCCTTGACGGCGCCTGCCTCGAGGGGAGAACAGACCACGCCGTCCAGACCGGCGTCACGGGCGTTGCGTGCGTAGCCCAGAACAACGTCCTTCAT
>JAZUPE010000028.1:0-3585 GCA_045605025.1 Acutalibacteraceae bacterium | reverse complement strand
ACATTAGTTATGATGACCTTTCTGAATATGACAGCTCGGATATGTCTGACGGGGAAAGAACCCTTATGATAATGTCTTCTGGTGCATATTTCTCTGAAATGAAGACGCTTTACGCAGACGAAAGAATTTTCTAACCATTCTCATTTTAGTACTGCTGATTTAAGCAAAAGGTATCATGGTAAAGATAACAGTTAAAGGAGAATAACCATGAGAGAATATGAAAGCTTTGAGCGCATAGGAACCACCACTCACCGCAGCTACTATATTCCGTTTTCCGCCGAGGACAAGGTTAAGACCAGATACGGCATTGTCGATAGATTCGCAAGTTCCGAGTTCATGTCTCTCGATGGCGAATGGCTTATAAAACAGCATACCAACGTGCAGGAGGCGGACATAAACGAGGGACTCGACAGGACTATCCCCGTGCCGTCCTGTGTTCAGATGCATGGCTTCGATCAGATTCAGTATCTGAACACACGCTATCCGTTTCCTGTTATGCTGCCGCATATCCCTTACGAGAATCCCTGCTGGCATTACCGCCGCACATTTGAGATAAACAAGCAGAGTGGCAGGCGCTATTACATCAACTTCGAGGGCGTGGATAGTGCTTTCTATCTCTACATCAACGGCAAGTACAAGGGCTATTCCCAGATTTCCCACGCCACAAGCGAATTTGATATTACCGACTGGATGAATGACGGCGAGAACACAGTAGATGTGCTTGTACTCAAGTGGTGCATCTCCACCTACCTTGAGTGCCAGGATAAGTTCCGCTTCTCGGGCATTTACCGCAATGTATACCTGCTCACCCGTCCCGAGCATCACATCACCGACTACAAAATTGACACTGCTTTCCGTGGCAATGACGGCGTGCTGACCTTTGCAAATGAGAGCATGATCGACATTGAGCTTGAGATTGGTCGCCAGAAAAAGACCGTCTTTGCAGGGCAGTCTGCAGAGATTATTGTCAAGAATGTACGCCGATGGGATGCTGAAAATCCCTACCTCTATACTCTCACTCTGAGCGCAGGTGGCGAGAAGATTATTGAAAAGGTCGGCTTCCGTGAGGTTACCATTGACGGCTGCGTGTTCAAGATCAACGGCGAGGCCGTCAAGCTCAAGGGTGTAAACCGTCACGATTTCAACTGCAAAACGGGCGCAACCGTCAGCCTTGCAAATATCATTGAGGATCTGAAGCTGATGAAGTCGCTCAATGTAAACGCTGTGCGAACCTCTCACTATCCCAACCGCCCCGAGTTCTATCAGCTTTGCGACTATTACGGACTCTATGTAATGGACGAAGCCGATCTGGAAATGCACGGTGCCTGCACCCGTGACGGCGGCTATGAACAGCCCCTCTGGGAAGAATACGCAGAAAACGAAATTTTCACCGACGGCATCACCGACCGCCATGTTTCTCTGGTGGAGCGCGACAAGAACCGTCCCTGCGTCATCATCTGGTCGCTGGGCAATGAAAGCTCTTTCGGCAAGGCCTTTTTTGCAGGTGCAAGATACATCAGACACCGCGATTCCCGTCCTGTACACTACGAAAGCCTGCAGAACGCCGACAGCAAGTATTATTACACCGAGCTCGTGGATATGGTCAGCATGATGTATCCCAGTATTGAGAAGATCAAGGCTGATATCCTTGACAATCCGAGAGAAAACCGCCCCTTTGTGCTGTGCGAGTACACCCACGCCATGGGCAACAGCTGCGGAGACATAGCCGAATACTGGCAGCTCATCTATGAAAACGAGCAGATGATGGGCGGCTTTGTATGGGAGTGGGCTGACCACGCTATCAAGACCTCCAAGGGCTTCCTGTACGGCGGCGACTTCGGAGAAGCCGACCACGACGGCAACTTCTGCGCCGACGGTCTGCTCACTCCCGACCGCAAACTCAAGTCAAATGCCCTTGAGATGAAATCGGTTTACGGCGGCAAGGTTGAATCCAGAATTGATGAATCGGTTGCCATCCCCGAACAGAAGCGTATTGCCTCTGCTATAGCAATCGAGGTCAACGAACACACCGGCGAGATCACTTCTATAAAGGCAGACGGCAAGGAAGTTCTGCTTGCTCCGATGCATTTCAATATCACACGCTACACCGACAACGACCGCGAGCTTGTTCCTCACTGGAATGACAGATGCAAGCTGCATCTCTGCAAGCCTCACATTTTCTCCTGCAGCAAGACAGAAAACGGCTACACCCTCACCGGCGCACTGGCGGCCAACTGCCTTATGCCAGCGGTAAACTTCACCGCTGAATACGCCGTGTCCGGCAGCGAGCTGATTGTTTCGCTCGAATACAAGATCGCTGAATATGTTGAGCATATGCCGCGCTTTGGCATTGAGTTTGCCATAGATAAGTCATACGGCAACTTCTCCTTTGTCGGCTTCGGTCCTACCGAAAGCTACATCGATAAGAATGTTGCCTGCGATTACGGTTATTATGAGAGCAATGCCGAGCAGAATTACGACGGCGGTTATGTCCGTCCTCAGGAATCCGGCAGCCATTATCACAGCAGATATCTGAGCGTTGATAATCTTTTCTCCGTGACCGCCGACAAGCCTTTCTCCTTCTCGGTAAATCCCTACACCACCGCTCAGCTTCGTGATACGCTTCATGCCTTTGATCTTAAAAAGAACGATTTTGTCAACGTGTGCATCGACCTTGCTATGAGGGGTGTGGGATCACATTCCTGCGGTCCTGATCTTGCGGAACGCTACGAGATTCCCAGAGAGGGAAAGAACACTTTCAGATTTGTTTTCTGATTATCTGAAGAAAAGGGTGACTAAGATGAAAATCAGCGAAGTCCTTATCAGGATAAAAGAAAATTCGTTTTCTCCGCTGTTTGCACAGCTTTACGGAGATTCACAGGAAACGCTTGAACATCAGAAAGAACGTTATACCAAAGCTGTAGAAAGCTTTATGGCTCTTTATCCCCGGCACGAAGATGTCAAGCTGTTCTCTGCACCCGGCAGAACCGAAATAGGCGGCAACCACACCGACCACCAGCACGGCTGTGTGCTGGCAGCGGCAGTCAATCTCGATGTAATCGCAGTTGTCGCCTTCCACAACGAGGGTGTTATCCGTGTGGCATCAGAAGGTTATGAGCCCTTTGAGGTATCCCTCGACGATTTGTCCGTTCAGCCGGGAGAAATCGGTTCGCCTGCAATGGTACGCGGCATAGCAAACAGATTTTCCGAGATGGGTGTTACAATCGGCGGCTTTGATGCCTACACCACCTCAGATGTCATCGGCGGCAGCGGAATTTCATCCTCCGCGGCATTCGAAACACTCATCGGCACGATAATCGACGAGCACTACAACGGCGGTAAAGCCGGTGCGGTGGAGATTGCCAAGATAGGTCAGTATGCCGAAAACGTGTATTTCGGCAAAAACAGCGGTCTTATGGATCAGATGGTAAGTTCTGTGGGCGGGCTTGTTTCAATCGACTTTTTCAACACGCAGAATCCTGCAATCAAAAGCTTTCAGTACGACTTTGAACAAGCAGGTTATTGTATCTTTATCACCGACACAAAGGGAAGTCATGCCAATCTGACCGATGACTATGTTGCCAT
>JAZUPE010000027.1:0-61654 GCA_045605025.1 Acutalibacteraceae bacterium | reverse complement strand
ACCGGACTGTTTTGGCTACTCTCCTGCGGGGCCGCAACGGTTGCGGCGTTCTTTGTCGATGAGCATTTCGCTCTCTGCGGAGAGCGACCAAAGGCTCTGCCTTTGGATTTCGCAAGCCTTTGAAAAGGCTTGATCCAAACTTTATGTTTCGTCAGCAGCGCCCCGGACGAAACGGAATCGTCCGGGGCGCCTGAAATATCCGGTTGGGAATCAATAGTTCTTCATCAGGACAGTGTCCACCTGATCGGCAACGTGTTCGCAGGCATCGCAGCAAGCCTCGAGATAATCGAAGATATCCTTCCATGCGCACACCTGAACGGCATCGGTGCCGTCGGTGAACAGAGTGTGGATGGCCTCGGTGTACAGCTTGTCGCCCTCGCCCTCAAGGCTGTTGACCTCGATAACGCCGGCGCGCAGGGATTCAGCCTTCTTCTTGTAGTCCTCGAAGTCGGCAATAACCTGAGTCAGCCGCTCGCAGCAGCGGACGATGAGTTCGGTGAATGCCTTGGTTTCGGCACGGCAGACAGTGATGTCAAACATCTGCAGGCAGTGGGCAGCGTCGTCGATGGCATCGACGATGTCATCCAGACGGCTGGCAACGCGCATGATATCCTCGCGGTCGATGGGAGGCAGGAATTCCTTGAGCAGCTGCTCCAGCATGTGGTGCTTGAGCGAATCGGCACGGTGCTCGATGTCGCGCAGAGCGCGGCTGCGCTTGGTCAGCTGGTCGCGGTCAAAAGATCCGACGAGCTCGTCCAGCTCGTGTGCGGCTTCGCATGCCAGCGCGGTCATTTCGCGGAAGAAACCAAAATAGCTAAAGCTCTCTTTCTTGGCCATAATGCCCTCCTGAATATTTATATTCGTCTTGTTGTGATTTCTTGCTTATATACTACTTATATACTATTAGAATACCCACATAAACAGCTTTGCCATTGCAAAACCGAGAAGTCCGCAGCCGGGGAAGGTCAGCACCCATGTGAGCACCATTTCCTTGACCACGCTCCAGTTAACACGCTTGATGTTGCGGGAGGCACCAACGCCCATGATGGCGGTGGTCTTGGTGTGAGTGGTGGAAACGGGCAGACCGGTAAGGGTGGAGATCAGGAGGCAGCCCGCGCCGGCGATGTCCGCCGAGAAGCCCTGATATTTCTCCAGCTTGACCATGTCCATGCCCACCGCCTTGATGATGCGGTAGCCGCCGATGGAGGTTCCCAGACCCATGACACCGGCACAAAGCACCATCAGCCACAGAGGAGCGGCAACCATGCCGGTTTCGGCGCTGCCCTGAGCGAGGGTCAGACCCAGCAGGAACACGCCGATGAACTTCTGTCCGTCCTGAGCGCCGTGCATGAACGCCATGGAGGCGGCGCCGGCGATCTGAGCCTTGCCGAAAAATTTATCGGTCTGCCGGCGATCCATGCCGCGGCAGATGGCTTCCGTAAGTCTGGTGCACAGAAAACCCATGCCGAAGCCCAGAATGGTTGACAGCACAAGACCGTAGACAACCTTGATCCATTCGCCGCCGTTGATTCCGCCCAGACCGCCCTGCACAGCAATGGCGGCGCCGGAGATACCGGCGATGAGCGCGTGGCTTTCACTGGTGGGAATGCCGAACCACCAGGCGGCAGTCGCCCATGTGACGATGGCAACCAGCGCAGCACACATAGCAATGAGCGCGTCCTTGGGATTGCCGCCGAAGTCCACCATCTTGAACACCGTGGTGGCAACCTTGCCGTTGATGGAGGTCATCACCAGAACGCCCAGCAGGTCACAGACAGCCGCCATGAGAATGGCGGGACCGGGACGCATGGCGCGGGTGGAAACGCAGGTGGCGATGGCGTTGGGAGCGTCAGTCCAGCCGTTGACCAGAATAACGCCCAGCGTCAGCAGCGACGTGACGATAAGCGCGGGGTATTGCAGCAGCATTGACAGAAATTCCATAAGGCTTATGCTTTCCAAAAGTAGCCCTCCTTGTCACCTTTTGTCCAGGTGCGATTATACCCTGATTGTACTGTTGCTATATAAATAATATCACATCAAACGGTGATGTCAACGAATTATCGGCAAAATCCATGTTAAATCTGCGTGAAATCAGATGGGTATTTTTGATGTTATTGCACGGAATATTTTTACTCTTTGTAATATATCCGCAGAATATTCTTATCTGTAGCCGATTATTCCGACAGGAAGCTGACAAAAATACCGTTCATGGCCAAAATCATACCGATGAGCCGAAACCTGCTGACAAATTTTCCGGAATGGATATAATTATAATCACAGGAGGGAAAACATGAAATTCAGGATAATTATTGACAGGGAAAAAGAAGAGGAGATCGTTGCCCGGGTGCACGAAAAAACTCCTCTGCTGGACGACATCGAGGAGCTTATCCGTACCGCCGGCGGTGACGACGGAGTAACCGGTTACGACGGGGACGATATACAACCGCTGAAGATCCGCGAGGTGGAAGCGTTTTACGTGGAAAACGGTAAAACCTACGCGGCGTACTCCGACGGCAGGCAATACCGCGTGAAGATGCACCTCTATGAACTGGAAGCCGTTCTGCCCGGAGATTTCCGTAAAATAAACAAATCAGCCATCGCCAACATGAAGCGCATCGTCCGCTTCCGCTCGGGACTTAACGGAGCGGTGGACGCTGTGTTCGGGAGCGGATTTTCCGATTACATTTCAAGAAGATGCTTTGCTGAGCTGAAAAAGGAGTATTCATTATGAAAAAATTCTGGAAAGATTTCTTTACGAGAGGCCGCATGGCCGCGTGGAGCGGTCCGGTGATAGTGTGCATCGTGTGGGTTTGCCTCGACGCGGCAGGTGTGCTCGGCCCGATGGACATCGCCACGGTCACAAAGGGAGTGATCTCCGGCACGGTAATCGCCTTCATCGCCGCCGGAATCACCGCGATACATCAGCTGGAGCAGCTGCCCCGCGGTATCGCTATTCTCATTCACGCGGCAGTGCTGTACCTCGATTATCTTATCATCTATCTGCTCAACGACTGGCTCAGCGTCAGCAGAATATGGATCTTCACGCTGTGTTTTACCGCAGGCTTTGTCCTGATATGGATAATCATCTTTGCGGTCAATCGCAGGGCGGTCAACCGCATGAACGCAAAGCTCATCGCCGCGGAAAACAACTGACGAAGAAAAGCCCCTGTATATATTGAAAGGAGATACCAACATGGATGCCATTCGCACAAACCAACTGACCCGCTGCTTCGGCAGCCGCAGGGCGGTGGACGGGCTGAACCTCACCATCGGCGAGGGTGAGCTTTTTGCCCTGCTGGGACAGAACGGCGCCGGCAAGACCACAACCATACGCATGCTGTGCGGTCTGCTGGCTCCCACCTCGGGCGACGCTCTGCTGATGGGAAAGAGCGTGGTCACCGACACGCAGGCGGTCAAGCAGCTTATCAACGTTTCCCCGCAGGAGACCGCTGTCGCCTCAAAGCTGACTGTGCGTGAAAATCTCGAATTTATCGCCGGCATCTACGACGCCGACCGCAGTGAGGCAAAGGCAAAGGCGCAGGAGATGATGGAGACTTTCTCCCTGACCGACCGCGCGAAGGACAAGGCAAAAAGCCTTTCCGGCGGAATGCAGCGGCGGCTGAGCATCGCCATGGCGCTGATTTCCCGTCCGAAGATCCTGTTCCTTGACGAGCCCACGCTGGGACTGGACGTGCGCGCACGCCGCGAACTGTGGAAGCACATCGAGGGGCTCAAAGGCACCATGACCATCGTGCTCACCACCCATTATCTCGAGGAGGCGGAAGCCCTCGCCGACCGCATCGGCATCATGAGCGCCGGAAAGCTGGAGGCTCTGGGCACCGCCGGTGAAATCAAAGAGAGCGCGGGAGCGGCCACGCTGGAGGACGCTTTCCTCGCGCTTACCGAATCAGAGGAGGCGGAGCAGTGATGAAAAGAATGAACATATTCGCAAAACGATGCGCAAAGGAAATGTGGCGCGATCCTCTCAGCTTTGCCTTCGGCATCGGCTTCCCCGTGGTTCTGCTGACGCTGATGTGGCTGCTGGGGCGCAGTCTGCCCGAAATGCCGCAGGACATCTTCGGCATCGACACCTTCGCGCCCTCCATGGCGGTGTTCGGTCTTTCCTTCATGCTGATCTTCCTCGGCACACTGGTGACCGGCGACCGCTCCAGTTCCTTCCTGATGAGAATGTTCGCCTCGCCCCTGAAAGCTTCCGGCTATATTCTGGGCTACACTCTGCCCGCCCTTCCCATCGCGGCGGCACAGGCGCTGGTGTGTCTGGGCTACGCGGTGATTCTCGGACTGAAGCCCGGTCTTGAACTGCTCGTGTGTCTGCTTGTGCTGATACCCACCGCGCTGCTGTTCATCGGCATCGGACTGCTTCTGGGCACTCTGCTGCCCAACGCGGGCGCGGTCGGCGGAATATCCTCGCTGGTCATAAACGTAAGCGCGTTGCTCAGCGGCACATGGTTCCCGCTTGACCTGATGGGCGGCGCATTCAGGACCATCTGCAATATTCTGCCCTTTGCCCATTCGGTGAACGCCGCCCGTGCCGCACTCGCCGGCGATTACGCCGCTCTGCCCGCTGAGCTGGCATGGGTGCTGGGATACACCGTTGTGATCTTCGTGCTGGCAACCGTGATATTCCGCAGGAAGATGAAACGCTGATATACATTATATAAAGCTAAGAGGCGCAGCCGCGGAACAATCCGTGACTGCGCCTTTTGATAATTGCGGTTTTCCTGTATATGTGATAGAATGATAACAGATCACACCACCCGAAAGGATGCACACGATATATGAGCTATCCCATCTTTGACAGCCATGCCCACTACGATTCCAGCCGCTTTGAGGACGACCGCGACGCGGTGCTGGCGGCTCTGCCGGAAAACGGCGTGCAGTGGGTCATCAACTGCGGCAGCGATCTTGAATCCTCCGAGCTGTCCATGCAGCTTGCGGAGAAATACGATCACGTCTGGTTCGCCGCAGGATTTCACCCCCACGAAGCTGAACACTGGACCGCTGATGCCGAAGCACGTATCCGCGAGCTGCTGGCGCACCCGAAGTGTGTGGCGGTGGGGGAGATAGGCCTTGATTACCACTACGATTTTTCTCCCCGTGATATTCAGCGGCAGGTGCTGGAGCGTCAGCTTGACATCGCCGCCGAGCTTGGCAAGCCGGTCATTCTCCACGACCGCGAGGCTCACGGCGATATGTACGCCATTCTGCGCCGTTACGCTCCTCTCAGAGGCGTGATGCACTGCTTTTCCGGCAGCGTGGAACTGATGGAGGAATCGGTGCGTTACGGGCTGCATATCGGTCTGGGCGGCGCGGTGACCTTCAAGAACGCCCGTCAGCCGGTTGAGGTGGCGGCGGCAGTTCCCGCTGACCGGCTGCTGCTGGAGACCGACTGCCCCTATATGTCTCCGGTGCCCCATCGCGGCGAGAGGTGCGTGTCGTCCATGATTGCGCTGACTGCGGACAAGATCGCCGAGGTGCGCGGCTGTGATGCCGACGAGGTACGCAGACTGGCGGCAGAAAATGCCTCCGCGCTGTTCGGTATCGCACTGTGAGCAGACGATATCTTGCCTTTGTGCCCGTAAACGAAAAGGGCATGGCTGATGAGGACACAGGTGTTGAGGACAGCCCCGACATCCTTGCCTTCGTCATATCACCGGAGGAGTTCCGCCGCTTTTGTGACAGCGGAACTATGGACCGCATTAATGCCGCCTGTGGTATCCTGCTGGACGAATACGAGGACGACACCATCCCCACGCACAAACTGGCAGAGGCACTTGATATCGTACGCCGTTCGGACGCTCATCTGGAGGTTATCTCCAATGCTCTGGAAACCGCCGCCGGCATCGGCACATATGTCAGTCTGTATTTCTGACCCGCAGCGGTCACACAGCCGCTCGCCTGAGCCATACACAGCCTCACCGCAGTCACGCGGCGGGGCTGTTGCTGTATCCGGACAAAATTCCGGCATAATTCTGCCCGTATTTTTACAAATTCTGTTGACTGTTCCCACTTTTGAGATTATTATAATAATCAATAATATTGTTGTGTGTGAGAATATAAAACATATACTGAACTGGATAATCAAAAGGATGGAGTAATCTATGGAAAAACAGATGATCGAACTGGTGATGAATCCGGTGCGCCAGCGCATAATCCAGTGCGTGGCGCTTCGCGGCACAGCCACCACCGCCCAGATGCTCGAGGATCTGTCCGACGTGCCCAAGGCCAGCCTTTACCGGCAGGTCAAACTGCTGCACGAGGGCGAGCTGCTGGAGGTGGCGGCGGAAACCAAGGTGCGCGGCACCGTTCTGCGTGCCTACCGCCTGTGCGAAATGCCCGTGGACAAGGGCAGCAGCGATCAGGCTTCGGCGGCAATTTACAACGCGCTGATGTCGCTGATGAGTTCCTTCCGCTCCTATTTCGGCGGAGGTGATCGCGACCCTGCCGCCGATCAGCTGTTCCATAACACAAGCACCCTGCTGATGACCGACGATGAATTCCGGAGTTTTTCCGGCAAAGTCAATCAGCTTGTGCAGGACGCAAAGTCCAACGAACCCGCAGAAGGACGCAAGCCCCGCCGCATAACCTTTATCTCCTCACCATGCGAGGAGCTGCAGAATCAAAAAGACTGACCGCCATCTCCTGCCTGCTGACCATCGCCAGCCGTGTGGATGCACATCGGTCTTGTTTGTACCGAAACGAAGTCACTCAGACCATTTCAAACCCGCAACCGAATCGCAATTTAATCAACAAACTGTAATGCAAAGGGAATAAATTATGCTGAGTATTAAAAATCTGTCCAAAACATTCCGAAAGCCGGACGCAGTTGCCCTCACGGACATCAGCTTTGAGCTGAATGACGGCGACATATGCGGCGTGGTGGGCAACCGCAACGGCGGCCGTACCACCCTGCTCAACATCATCGCCGGTATCGTCAGCTTTGTCAACGGCGAGGTCACCGTGGACGGCATGTCGCTCAAGGACGACCCCGATGGCTGCACGGCGGTGACCGCCTACGTGCCGGAAACTCCGGGATACGTGCGTTCAATGAGCGTGCTGCAGTATCTCAACTTCATGTCCGACCTGTACGGTCTGACCCGCGAGGAGAGAGAGGAGCGCATCACCCGCTGGTCGGCAATGTTTGAGCTGACCGCCGTGCTGAACGAATACATTTCCGACCTTTCCGACGCCTTCCGGTATCGTCTCGGCGTTGTGGGCGCGCTGATCCGCCAGCCCCGGCTGCTGGTGATGGAACACCCCTTTGACCGTGCCGACAAACAGGGCGACCGGATTCTTGAGGAAGCCATGCGCAAGCTCAGCGAGGGCGGCACCATAATCGTCTTTACCTCCTGTCACTTCACACCGCTGGAAAAGATGTGCAATAAAATGGTGCAGCTCACCGACGGCAGGCTCACCAGATTCGGCGAAGTAACCGAGATCGCCGGCGAGGACGGCAAGCTGTTCAACGACGTGCGCGGCATCGAGATGGTCACCACGAAAAAGAAGGATTCCACCAACCCCTACAGCTCCGATGAGGATAAACCGGAGAAGCAGTTCGATATTTTATCTTCCAACTCCGACGTAAGCCATGACATCTATGTGCTCAAGCCTTCGAAAAAAAAGACCAAACGTCTTGCTCCGGAGGGCATGGCGCAGATACACTGGTGGACGGTTGCGCTGCAGTGGCTGATCTTCGCGGGCATATCCAATCTGTGCGTTTTTTCTTTCAATGCCTCCGGTAAAGCTGAGCTGATCTCCGCGCTGCTGCCTATCGCTTCCATTATAACCACCTTTATTTTCACTTTCTCGCTTTCGTCGGCTGTGCTGTTCGGGCACTCCATATTCGGCGGCACCCGCTCGCTGACCGCCCGTATTCTGAAAATGGCGCTGCTGGACGCGCTGATGTCGGCGACCGTGATGGTTCCCGGTCTTGTCCTGATGGCGATGGAGCGTCCGGTTGACGTACTTTTCATCGCCGCCGCGGCGGTGGGCACTCTGGGCCTGCCCATGATCTCCCTTGCCGCAGCGCTGCTTGCCGGCGCTCTCTACGCCGCCTTCCGCTTCGTTGTCAACAACCCGTGGATTCTTTATGCCGTGCTGACCACCGCCACCATGGTGTTTTCCATGGTCTCCCGTTCGGTGCGTGCCTTCGCCACTCTGGACAGCATAAAGACATTTTCCCTTAATATGCTCAGGGCAGCCGGAACAGACGACCCTCTCTGCCGTCTGTTCAACGAGGCCCTGACCGGCGGAAACATCGCCTCTCTCGGAATTCTCGCCGCTATCTGCGCGCTGTGCCTTGCGCTGCCGGTGTGTACATCCCTTGCTTTCCCCAACGCGGTGTGGAATCTGGTCGTCATTCCCTCGGTGTCCGCCAACACCGGTTCGGTTTCCGGTCTGAAGCCTTCTTCTGCCTCCGCGGCCCTCTACAAGGTGGAGACCTCCTACTTCCTTTCCAACTTCCAGTTTTACATAATGCTGATCCTCGCCGCGGTCGGTGTAACGATCAGCATTATGGTAATGGACGAAGACGTCGCCCTCAAGTTTTCAACCAAACCTCAGACCGGCGTGCTCCTTGCCGTCAGCTGGACCACCATGGTTCTGTCTTTCTACAATCTCATGGCGGTAATGTTTGTCCGCCCGCTGCATCTGACGGGCGAGCCGTGGCTGATGGTCAGCCGCTCGCCTGCACCTCTGAGCCAGATACTCAGGGCCAAGGTCATGGCGTTTTTCACTCTGGCACTGCCGCTGTGGGCGCTGTTCTCCGCGCTGTTTGACCTGATGATCAACACCGTGGCAACCCGCGGCGGCATGGAGCTGAGCATTGCCCACCGCATGCTGATGCCTTTCATCGCGCTGTCCGTCATCTCGTTCTACGCCCTTGCCCATCTGTGCTGTACCGCCTCCTCCATCAACGCCTCCCGCAACACCTCGCTTTCGCCTAACGCAGTGCTGTTCTGGTCTTTCTATGTGTTTGCGTTCACCTCGCCGGTCGCGCTGATGTTCTCCGGCTCCCTTGACCGGTGCCTGATCATCGGCTACGCCATATACGGTGTGCTGGCGCTTCTCTGCCCGCTGCTGTACAGATCGCTCATGCGCGCTGATTTCAGAAAAACGAGAGACGCGGAACGTCCCGTTTCTTCCCGCAGCTGAGGAAATCAGAATAAATATTCTGATATAATATATTCGAAAAATAGAAAAAAGGAGTATTCGGAAAATGAAAAACAGAAAACGTATGCTGTGGGTCGTCGTTCTGATGATTCTGGCAGCCGCCGCGGGTGTCATCGTCTACGCGCTTGCCTCCCGGGGTGTCACCTCTCTTGAGATGGGCAAAGACGGAGCCATGCTGTACAGCAGCAAAGGCTACACCCTCCGTGCCGACAAAGTGTACATCGACGGCGACGGCAATGCCTGCATCGACTACACTGCCACCGCGAAGGGCGAGGAGTCCCTGATCGCAAACTTCAACAATGTGGAAATCAACGGCTGGGCAATGGCGTACCGCCACCATTACGCGGACACCAGCGGCGTTTCGCAGGGCGAACGCACCGGCACCTGCGTGATAGCCGAGGCAGACATTCTGGAGCGCAGCGGCATCACCGATATCTATGACGTGCGCTTCGACCTGGGCACAGTTATCGGTATGAGTGATTATGACAAAAAAACTGTCGTTCTGACGGTGAAAGACGCTCCCGGGCAGGCTCCTGCCGCCCGTGTGCCCGTCGAGGGCGAGCAGGTGCTGGTGGACACCGATGAATTCACCTTTATCGCGCAGACCGCCGGTCTCGGCACCGCCTTTGGCTATGATGAACAGCACTACGTCCAGTTCTATATGGAGAACAAGACCGACAGGACCCTGTATGCCGACCTGGAGATGTACGCAGTCAACAACCTGAGCCTTGCGATCTTCGACACCGTGCAACTGACCCCCGGCGCGAAGGCCTGTCTGCCCTGCGGTCTGGACACCTCCGATTATACCCGATACGGATTGTCCACCGTGGACCACATCGATTTCGGCCTTGAGGTCAGCGACAAGGATTTCAACCGCGTGGTAGAACATACCGACTATGAGCTGTACTTCAACGGCTATACCGCGGACACTCTGCCCGAATATCCACGCACCCCCGAGGAGAAGGAAACCGTCATCTATGACGACGACCGCTTCACCTTTATCATCTTCGGCGCGGAACTTTTTGACGATGAAATATATATGGTGCGCTGCTACATCGAGAACAAAACCGATGGAGCCATCACCTATTCCACCGGGGAATCCACGATCAACGGCGTCACCGTGAAAAACGACATCTCCGGCTATGGCATGTCACCCCACCGCAAAATGTACGATACTATGGTTTTCCGTACTGAAGCCTCCGGCACAGACGCCGCCGTGGAGGAGTTCCGCTTTGCGCTGGATGTGACCACCAGCAGCGAGGGTGACGTGATTGTCTCTCCCGATCAGTGGTTTGTCTATCAGCCGTAACACGCCGGCAAAGCTGATTGCACAGCGGTTTTCCTCGATTCGCTGTTTGTGGTAAAGACTTCTCACGCCTCACAGCGTATAATTTCTCCGGAGGTGAACACAGAATGGATCAGGTCAAAACCGGAAAATTCATCGCCGCGCTGCGCAGAGCTGCCGGTCTGACTCAGGAAGCACTGGGCGAGCGGCTTGGAGTTACAAACAAAACCATTTCCCGCTGGGAGAACGGCAACTACATGCCGGACATTGAAATGCTTCAGTTGCTGTCACGGGAATTCGGGGTAAGCACAGACGAACTGCTTGCCGGCGAACGTATCCCGGATGAAGGCTTGCAGCAGAATGCAGACAGTAATATCGCCGCAGCGCCGCGGGACAGCGTTTTCACCATCGAAGAGAAAACCGCCTATTTCAAAAGGAAATGGCGCAGGGAACATCTGGCGCAGATCATTATCCTGCCGGTTATCCTTGCGGCGTTTACAGCTCTGGCACTCATAACCCGCCAGCCGCTGTTTCTCGGTCTGCTGCCGATGCTGGCACTGGTCGGCTATGGATATCTCCACAACCGGATGATGATCTACGTCGAGCACAACCTGTACGATTGAACAAAGTAATAACAAACGGGTCTGCCGCAGAACGCTCTGCAGCAGACCCGTTTCTTTGCTGTGCGTAATTCTTTCAGAACCCAAGGCGGTCAAAGATCGCCTCGCAGCCGAACCATATCTGGTCGCAGGCGGTGTCGAAGTCGTCGGTGTACCAGGGGTCGGCGATGGAGCCGGGACGTGTGGTGATGTCCAGCAGGCGCATGACCTTGCCTTCCGGATCGCCGCCGCAGATGCGCCTGACCGCCTCCACGTGGTAATTCTCCATGCACAGGATCAGGTCGTAGTCGGATTTGGTTTCTGTTATTTTATTATGCAGACGGCAGTATTGATAAATTGCAAATCCGATGTTATAATTTATTGTGAACAAATACACAGGAGGTGTGCGGATATGATTTACGGGTATATATCATGCGAAAAGGGTGATAATTCAGCCATTCCGGTTATTCGCTGCAATACTTCTCCCAATATAGAACTGGTGTGCTGCAAATCCATGAAGATAGATTATTACAAATCGCAGGGTCAATATCTCTCTGCTATTCCGGAAATTATCGCTAACGCTTCGTTTTTTGTCCCCATCATTTCGCCAAAATCCGTTGATTCCGAACTGCTCCAGCGAGAGCTGTCTTTTGCGTACAACCGTAAGATCCCCATCATTCCCGTTTTCACCAAGTTGTTCTCCATCCGCGGGCCGCTTAATCTGCTCCTTTCTGAAGTTGGTCTTGTGTACATTCTTGGCGACCGCAATTTCCCCATCGATTTCCGCAGCAAGATCGACGAGATTACGGGAAACAACCTGTAAAAGAGGTGCGCAGTATGTCAACATATTATTGTCTTTCAACCCTCACCGATACAAAGCAGGAACTGATTGCGCAGCTGAAACAATCCTTCGGCGAAGTATCTCCATGCACTTCCGCAGATACACCTGCTTCCTCAGACACCGTGTTCTGCCTGATCGGAACTGCAGAGAACTGCAGCAGTGATTTCATAAATCTGATATCCTCGCTGTTCCGCAATAAGGTATCTCTGATTCCGATAGTATGCCGGGATTTCGTCGGCTATCACGGACCGGAGCAGCTCAACAGTACGCTTGCCTTTATCTGGTCCAGAGAACATATTATCAGCCAGAGCGAATACTCACAAAACGGAAGCAACGATTACCTTCGCGCTCTTGCAACGCAGGATATCCCAAAATACAAAAACCGGTCTTTGCGGCGCAAAAACGATAACCTTGTTGTCCACCATGTATCAATAAAGCACATTATAAGAATGGCGCTCTGGCTTCCGCTGATGATTTTCTTCATCTTCATCCTTTCGCTTCTGATAGATAATCCTATATCCAACGAACAGCCTTTTGTTACTCTGTTCTCTCTGGCGCTTCTCCCCGTCGCATTCATTCTGTATTTTCTTCCTTACCAAAGTTCGAAATCACAATACTACAGGTATGGCAGCACAAAGGCAAATCTGATTCCGGGTCTCTTTCTGGTTGCTGTAATAATCTGCCACGTAATAATTCTGTTTAAACATGTTTACTGGCTTCTGACATTTTAAGTCTTGAGTGAAAAGAGGAATGCTGGAATGAAACAAGAAAAGCTTAAAGCTTTCATCAGCTATGCTCATAAGGATACACCTTATATGAACCGCATACATAATATCATCTGTTCATCGCCGGATATCACCGCAACTTTTGATAACTCCTTTATTCGCGGAGGCACCGATTTTTTCAATCACATCTACCATGAAATCTTCTCCTGCTCCGTGTTTATCGTTGTTCTGTCGGAGAACTATTGCTCCTCCAAATTCTGTATGGCAGAACTTGCTGAAGCGGCAAGCTTCGGCAAGCCCATTCTGGCTGTTGATATCGGAATTAACACCGGCACCATGGAACAACTGGACTCCGAACATGCACGACACCTGAAAAACAAAGTACCTTTCAGCTCCTTTTCTACGGACAATATTACGTCCATTGCCGGCCCGAAGATTGCTTTGCGGCGCAGGCCTGTCCTGACAGATAACAACCAGAAAGCTGAAACCGGTACACTGAATTTCCAGACGGTCTCCTCAACCAGCAGAGCTTCGGAGGGCAAGATTTTTAAATCAAATCTTGCCGAGATACTGGTTATATTTTTAGTATTGTACTTTGTTTTTCCATTTGCAGTATCTTATCCGTTATCCCTGCTGTTTTCTTCTCTTAATATCAGAATTAATGATGCTGCCGCTGTAATCCTGTCAATTCTGATTCTGATTGCCGACGTTGTCTGCAGTTATCTGCTGATTTCACTTATTGCAAAAAAGAAAAATCGCAATTACGGCAATACTCTGAAAATAATAGTCGCTATGCCATATCTTACACTTCTGCCCGTAAGCGGAGCGATATTGAGCTGCGTTTATGCCCTCTCAAACACAGGATTCAACTTCTGGGCGATCGTTTTATGCGTCCTTTCATTCGTTGGATGTAACGTGATTTTGCACCTTTTCCAACTGTATTCTGTGTATCCTGAGGATGAAGCATTCGTTTCCAAGTTTAACGGTCTGTTCCAGACCGCTTTCGAAATAATGACAGGAATAAGTGCTATTGCCATACTCATTTCAATTGTGGGGGAAGCCGTTTCCTGTCTGACGAACTGTTGATTATCTCCAGGTACTGGTCTAACAGGAGGAATAGCATGACAAATAATATCAAGTTTGTAAAATATCCCAGAATCGCTCCCGCAAAGATAGACTTTCCGGACAGATCCGAGCGCTCCGGTTTCGTCGTTTTCTTTCTCTGTCTGCTTCTCGGCACGTTTGGCGCTCACAGGTTCTATTCCGGGCATAAAAAGCTCGGAGTATTATACCTTCTGACGTTCGGTTTCGCTTATTTTGGTCCGATAATCGATCTGTTTAAGATTTTATTCGATCGCTACCGTGATGATAAGGGAAAAATCATATATCTGGATATCGTGTAAACATGTTTCGTTCAGAACACCCATAGGTAATTTACAAGCCGCCCGCGCCTCCGGAAAGGAGACATGGGCGGCTTTTCCTTGTTTTGTTCAGTTTTCAGAAACCCAGACGGTCGAAGATCGCCTCGCAGCCGAACCATATCTGGTCGTAGGCGGTGTCGAAGTCGTCGGTGTACCAGGGGTCGGCGATGGAGCCGGGTCTGGAGGTGATGTCCAGCAGACGCATGACCTTGCCTTCCGGATCGCCGCCGCAAATGCGCTTTACCGCCTCCACGTGGTAGTTTTCCATGCACAGGATCAGATCGTATTCATCGTAGTCGGCTCTGGTGATGCGGCGCGCGCGGCGTGGCGGTGCGTCGATACCCATGCGTTCCAGCTTGCGCTGGGCGGGAGGATAGACGGGGTTGCCCCGTTCCTCGTCGCTGATAGCGGAGGAGGCGACACCGATAACGTCCTCAAGACCGCGCTCCCGGACCATGTGTTTGAAAATATACTCGCCCATTGGTGAACGGCAGATGTTGCCGTGGCAGACGAACATGACGTTTTTCATATTTTATAACCTCGCATAAGTTATTATTTATTGCATTATATACAGATTTTCTGTGGTTCAGACCTCGTAAGTCCACGCAGGTTATTATGTGTTTACGGGCAAATGGTGAAAATTTTGGTGTATGGACAGGTAGCCGAAATCGCTAAAGTACGCGCTTTTCAATCTCATCGTATCCTTTGCCTCCCTCCTTGAGGGAGGTGGCACGCGCAGCGTGCCGGAGGGAGTACTCCCCCAGTCACCTCTCGGTGACAGCCCCCTCAACGATGGGGCCAAATGTAGTTTTACCCTGACTTTCTCTCGCTTTTTGAGGGATGAAGCGGCACGATTTTCTTCATGGATTCCACCGCATGAGCGTAGGTTGCGTGAGTATAGACATTCATCGTCACCCCCGCGTCGGAGTGCCCCATCAGATACTGCAGGCTCTTGATGTCCATTCCTGCGTTGGCCATACCGGTGCAGAAGGTGTGTCGCAGCACATGGGGAGTGATGGCGGGCAGCGGATTTTCCGGATGCGTCTCACGATACTTTTTCATTGCCCGCTGCATCCGGTGCTGAATGTGCATCGCCACGCAGGGCTTGCTCTCTCTGTCCAGCAGAAGAAATCCCGTGTAGCCGTCAATGAGCCATTCTCTTGTGGGCGTTGGTCTGTGCTCGATGATGTTCTTCAGACTGCGGTACACATTCTCGGTCATGGGGATATAGCGGCATCCGCTTTCCGTCTTGGTTTTCTCGATGTAGTATGTACCGTCCAGCCTGCGCTCCAGCTGATGATCCACACGAATCCTGCGGTTGTCAAAATCGAGCTGCGCCATAGTCAGTCCGCACAGTTCGCTGACACGCATTCCTGTCTCCAGCAGAACAAGGAAATCATCGTAGTACCGGCTGAACCGCTCGTCCTCTCTGACAAAACCCATGAACGCTTCAATCTGATCGGGCGTAAGAGCCGCTCGCGTCTTACTGTCGTTCTTGACAACATCATTCAAACGGAAGTCAAAGGGATTCTTGCGCAGGATATCATCCTCGTACGCCATCTGAAAGGCCGGTTTTACAACGCCGCGGACACTGGTTATCGTGCTGTATCCTCTGCCGTCCCGCTGCAGCTTCATCAGCCACAGCTTGGCGTCGGATGTTCTGACATCCCTGATTTTTCGACGACCGAAATCTTCCTTCAGAACTATATTCAGAACGAAGTTGTAACCCTTTCTGGTGGCGTACCTCACACCCTGCTTGAGAGCAATGTAGCGCTCCAGCAATTCGATAACGGTAATGCTTCCCTCGGAATAATCACCGCCGCAGGAAACCACATCGTTTATCGCATCCTCTTTCAGCCGCAGCTCTTCAAGGGTGCGTGCATAGACTGTGCACCGCTTACCGGAAGCATTGGCATAGCGATATTGATAAGTCAGGTCTTTTCGCTGGCTCTCTCCCGTCCGAAGAATACGTCCCTTGTTGTCTTTTCTCTTTCCGGACATTCTAAAACTCCTTTCCGCGATGGAAAGAGCCTTGATTTGACAAACCTATTCTATCACATCAAGGCTCATATATCCACCGCTATCTTTGTCTGTTTAGATAGAGTACGCCTGCTCAAGATACTTTTCGAACAGACATCGCTTAATGAGGCGCTTGGTGCCGACCCACAGCACGAACTTGCAGTTTTCGTCGCTGGTCAACTCCCGCAGCTTGTTCTGACCGATGCCGAAGTAGGCAGCGGCTTCCTCCATAGTTAGATTGCTTTTCTCCCAGATTGGGACTTCATATTTCAATAGGCTGTTCCCTCCAAATAATTACATTCCGCCCATAGTCGGGCCGTGCTTTTTCTTTCGCTCCGGTGGGAAGTATTTTGTTGTGCAGTCTTCCCTTGGAGCGTCCTCGTCGATGATATTGCTCAGTTCAGCAGCCAGATATGCCGTATCAGTTCCCACACGATAAGCACCGCTGTCGGGATCAGCGAGATAAGAATCTGCTTTCTCGTAAGCATATTCGTCTGTTCCTGCTGCTGTGAGAGAGCCTGCGAAAATCTCTCGCTCATTCTCCCAGCCTGTGATTCGGTATCCGCCGCTATCCTCGATGTCGCTGCTGTCATATCGTCCATGGCTTTCTCCACTTTCGTGCTGAACTGTGACGCCTGCGAAGCTATCCCGGAGGAATGCTCCCGAAGCAAATGAAGCTGCTGGTTCATGTAGTCCACCAGTTTTTCCTCGGTTGCCAATGGCGAAAGCCTGTTCTGAATGCTTTCCAGAATTTCTATCTGTGTTTTCTGCGCGGAAATCAGCGCTTTCCAGTTGGCTTCGGTCACTGCCACACACGGCTGAGCCTTGTCGGCGGCGGTTATCTGCTGCTGTACCTCGGTGATAAAGTCCTGCGCAGATCTGCGCCCGGTAGATGAATTCATACTCCATGTTCTCCTTTAGAAATTTCTCGTAATGTAATTTACTGTCCCGGCAGGATTTTCCGTCGGGCGTGGTATAGGTTATGTTCTTTCGCGTGTCTGTCCATTTGACCTGATAACCGTACTGCTCCATCAGATCGATAAAGTGTTCTCTTGATGCCGCCGACCGCATGACCGTGGAAATCACTGCCTCAATTTTTATCTTCCAGCTCTGGTTGTTCACAGCTGATCGGTACTCTCTGTCGGACATAGGTTTGGCGTGTTCAGATTTTGCTCTCTGCTCAACAACGGACAGACCGTATTCACGGCAGATACTGTCGGAGACCGCCATGAGTTCTTCCACATCCCGCTGATTGATATGAAATTTCTTCCCCGTCTCAAAGCTGACGCTGTTCAGAACAAAATGGGTGTGGATATGGTCGCGGTCGCAGTGGGTTGATACCACCATTTCAAAGCCCTGTAGCTTCTCCGCTTCCTCTGCCAGACGCAGAGCAATCTCATGCGACGTCTGCGGAGAGATGTTTTCCTCCGTGGAAAAGGACTGCACGAAATGATAGTACAGCCGTCCGTCGGTTTTGCCGTACAGTTTCTTTGTGTTGCTGAATTCGATATGTGCCGATTCCGGCGTGCAGTTGACGCCGCTGACATACCTGATGCCATCGTCATCGACAATCTTGCTTTCGCGCATGGTATAGCGCAGAACATAGAGCATACCTTTTGCTGTCTGTTGAGCTTTCCGGTTGATGAAATGAATGATGGCCATGTCTATCTCCCGTGGAGCTGCGTCGCAAGCAGTTCGTGGATCCTTTTCAGCTCCTCCTGCGTTGCTGTGAGATTTACCGTGCTGATTCTGCCCTGACGGGAGAGTATCAGAAGCTGGTTGACATTGCTGCCCAGCCTTTTGACCTGTGTTGTCAATTCTCTCAGTCCGTCGTAGTTGACGATTTTTCTGTCAATGGCGCAGCAGACAATGTAGTCGGTAAGGCTCATACCTGCCTCCTGTGCTTTTGCCCGAATAAGGGCATCCATGGGTTCGGACACCCGAAAATTGATTCGTTTTGTTTTCGTGGGTATATCACTCCTTTGAAATAAGTGGGTGCAGGGCTTCTGCCCGCCCTGCTGCGTTTGGCACGGGAGGTCACCGCCCCGCGTACAGCCAAAGGCGATGCTGGTTCTCTCCGAAAACGGAGAGAAATATCGCGGGCGTAATCCCGAGAAAAATAACAATGCAACAATGCAAAGGCTTTGGACTGTCACATTCATTAAGGATGCAGAGTGTAATAATGTAACGTGAACACTCTGCAATGTTGCAATCTTCATTGCTCCTGAATCTGCCACGTCCATTGCTTTCCCGGCTTGGTTGTGACGATGCCGGTGATATTCTTCTTGGCTTCGTTTACCGTCCGGCGTGAGATTCCAAGATTTTCTGCAGCACGGAATATCTCGTCAGCCGGAACAGGGTCACCGTCAGAAAGCATATCGCGTATGAGTTCCTCTGCCGCAGATGTCTTCGTTTCAGCACCTGTTCCGCTCAGAAGCTCCTCTGATGTGACGCTTTCGTAGCCGTCAAGCCAGCGGAAGCCGTAATCATCACCGAGGCCAAAGGCAAAGGATTTTCCCTCCGGAGCAAGGGAAGACTTGTCGTGAACCACCACACGGGCATGGGGATCCTTTTTCATGCGCCCCACCAGCAGCACACTCCGCGCCGCCGCACGGAAATCTATGGAGCCAAGCCCACGGTAGGCGCTGCTCGCCCCAGATGCTTTGTTCAGATGCCCGATGAGCACAACGGCGCATCCTGTTCGCTCTGCAACCGCTGACACATTCTTAAGCACCGTGCGGATTTCATTTGCCCGGTTCATATCAATGCGGTCGCCGAGGTAACCCTGTATCGGATCCATGATGAGCAGTTTTGCACCGGTCTGGTGTATGGCTCTTTCGATTCTCTCGTCCAGAAGACTCAGCGAAGCATGGTTCTCCACGATGTTGAGGATTCTGTCCTGATCGGCTCCGGCCTCCATCAACCGTGGCTTTACGGTATCACCCAGACCGTCCTCCGCCGTCTGATAGATCACACTGATCGGTTCGGATATCTCCTTCCCCGGAAATGCCTGACCGGCGCTGCACGCTGCTGCCAGCCGCAGGGCAAAGGTTGTCTTTCCCTCGCCGGGATTTCCCTGTATGATGGTTATCTTCCCGAATGGTATGTAGGGCTTCAGCAGCCACTGCACCTCCTGCAGCGCCACCTGCGACATGCTTACTATTTCAACTTTTCTTTCTTCAAGCATCATAAAACCTCCTTTGTCTGGATTCATAATCTGTCCTCCTCTCCATGTAGAATTGCTCTGCACAACGCAAAAGACCGCCGACGGCTTCTGCTTTCCGTCAGCGGCCTCTATTGATATTGTGGAAGAATTTTGATATTATCATAATTGTCACGCACTAATTAATTTCTCTGTTGTGACAATTTATTTCGAGGGTGGTTGTGTGTTCCAGTCGATTATTTTCTATGTGGGCAAAAAATCGGTCACGATTTATGAGAAGGAATTCGTGCTGGGCGAGATAGCTGCACAGGTACTTAATATTTCTCCGGACGATTATCACTCCATGAAGAGCGTTCTTACCGACGCAAAGCAGGCGGTTCATTCCTACGAGCAAACCGAAGATATCTCGTTCTGGGCGCAGGCAAACGAGCATTACAAGACTCTGGATTCCATGCTGTGCCGTTGGCCCGTATTGGGCCATCTGAAAGCTAACCAACACCTGTTTGACAACACCAAGGAACTGCTTGACGATATAATACTCACGGGAAATCGTGATTTTCTTCTGGACGATGAGGATTCTGATCTCGGAAGTCTGTTTACCCGTGATGATATAGACGAGTGGCAAATAAGACGGAGTCTGCTGATTTCTCCCGGCAATCTGAACGTCAAGTGGATAACATATCTGAACCATGTCAAGCCGTATGCCGACATTCTTGCCGACATAGCATCCTTTAATACCACCATACGGTGGTTCATAAGTTACTTTCTCTCTACTCTGGACAAGCTCAATCCGGGCAATTATGCACGTGCGCTGTACAGCTTCTTTAACCATCCCGGAGCGGACAAGATGATTGCAAACCCCATACGCGGCTCCGGAAATTATACACTTGCCGATGCAGTGCTGCTGAGATATGTACCAATGCCTGTTTCTCCGGATTCCGACGAGTATCAGATAGTCGAATATTATGAGGCGGACAGTCTGCAGACGCTGCTGAAAATTGATTTCTACAAAGCTCTTGAGGCGGGACATGTAATCCGCCGCTGCGAGTACTGCAAGAGGTACTTCCTCCTCACCAAGGCCTACCACACGAAATACTGCGATCAGCCCTGTCCCGATGATCCGCGTTACACCTGCGCACAGATGGGTTTCCGATACAGAAAACAGGCAGAAAAGAAAGAAGATGACCCCAAGGCGCAGTCGCTGCAGCGCTGTCTGCGGCGTATCGATCAGGACGTGTCACGTGGTATCATAACGGACGAGGAACGGCAGAAGCTGCGTGCCAAAGCAAAGGAGCTGTTTCATCAGGCACGCATTCGCTCCGGCACATCAAATGAGGACTTCGAGGCCATGCTCCGCTCGGAGAATCTATATCCTGCCTGCAATGTTATTCGCAAAACCCGACCCAGAGGACGACCAAAGAAAGAGGACTGATATAATCCCGCACATATTGCATCCAATCGACAGAATTCGACATGCCCGATTTACCCTGCGTGATACAATAAGCGAGAGGGTGAGCCCATGACAAACGAGGAACTGATACGATCAATTTACCTACATCCCGAAGACACCGCCGTCATGCAGCATCTGATGAATAACCTTGAGGGATTTATACGGAGCATCGCAAAGAAAATCGCCGCTGCGTTCAACTGTCTGGAATACGGCGCCGATGGAGCGCTTTCACTCTACTCGCAGAGAATCATCGAAGACCTGATGGGCGAGGGTATGCTCAAGCTGGTTGAGCTGATTGCCGCACAGAAATATGATGAGACTCAGGGCAGACTTACCACCTACATCTATCCACACATAGCAGGAGTAATGCGGCGGTGGATGGAGCAAAACCTCGGCTGTGTTCCTCTCTCAAAGCACACCATGCGGCAGATACGGCAGATCCAGAGGCTGTACCATGCGGAGGGATTATCCGTTGCCGACATTGCCGCACAGACCGGCCTGCCCGAAGCGAAGATCAACCGGCTGCTGAACTACAACACCCACAGCGTATCTCTCGATGAATTATCGGAAGCGGAATCTGCTGCACAAGACAGCGAGGGAGCATTGAATCCGGGCAGCACTATTGATGATATGGCTGAATCTGTTGAGGACAGAATTGTAGCTCGGCACCGGCATGAACGTCTGAAGCAGGCCTTCGGCAGTCTGCAGGAGCGCGACAGATACATACTCGGCCACTTCTTTGGCATATTCGGATACGAAAAGAAAACTCTGGACGATCTGGCGTTTGAAGAAATGATGACACCGGACGGTATGTTCAAGGCAAAGGAAACAGCACTTCGCAGGCTGCGTGAGCTTTGCGGGGGTGATGGGGATTTTATGTAGAAGATATCAGGGCACCGTAGAATGATAGAAAAAGCACCATGGGTAGAAAAAATCAAACAAATAACAAGCTGACATCGCTGTTCAAGTGGTGTCAGCTTTGCTTTAATTCGAATGCGTTCGCGATTGTAGAAATCAACATTCTATGGTAAACTGATATTCAATGCTGAAGTCGGAGGCGTTACCTTTGGATAATAACATGATAATAGATAGTAACAAGTCATACTGGGACGCATATGCAGATTTGTGGTTCGGGACAACCGCCCTTCCGCAATACGGAGTCAAGTTCCTCACAGAGGAAGAATTGCATTTATTCGGTGATGTATCCGGAAAGAGAATGTTAGAGATTTGTTGTGGAAGCGGTCATTCACTAAAATACCATGCGGATAGAAATGCAGGGGAGCTATGGGGAATTGATCTATCGAAAAATCAGCTTGCCAACGCAGAGAAATATCTTTCAGAAAATGGATATCGTGCTAATCTAATCTGTACACCAATGGAAGAAATGACTGTTCCACCAGATTACTTTGATTATGTGTACTCTATATATGGCATTGGGTGGACAACAGATTTGCAAGGAACATTCAATAAAATAGCGTCTTGCCTGAAAAAGGATGGCATATTCATATTCAGCTGGAATCACACTCTTCACCATTGTGTTGCTTTTTCGCGCGAAGAGGGAAGAAATGTAATAGATAATGGAGAGCTTGTTTTTCGAACAAGTTACTTTGACGAGTCATATTACAAAATGCCCGTTCACGATAGCGAGGTCGTTCTGTGCAATCGTAAAATATCAACTTATGTTAATGCTCTTGCAAAAGCGGGATTTGTTATTGAGCAGATGATCGAGCAGAATGACAGAGAAACAATGGAAAGTATTGGAGATGCAAGTGATAAAACACGAAAAGCAAAAATGATTCCTATCTCGGTGTGTTTTAAGGCAAGAAAGCTGTAGGGGCAATCCATAACCGGTTCTTGATCCAATCACCAGTTGACAAAGCAAAGCGCCGCCGAGTATAATGCTTGCTCGGCGGCACTGATTTATGTGGATAACTCGGGATTTATTCAAATATAACTCTGAATTTACATTCCCTATTTCCAGATAAAATGGTTTCCACTTGTTCTACTCGGATGTTGCTGTCACTCCATACAATCTTTCCCACATAAATAATGCTTTGCCTTGAGCATTCACATAGATTAGCACTATTTACACCAAAAGTAGTATGAATATCGCAAGCACATTCCGGAAAACAGATTAAATATTCTTTATTAGGTACTACAATCTCACCACGAACATTGCCTATTTCACCTAACCTGCTGTAAAACGCATCACGTTCTCCATTCACAGTATGATATAGATTCAAATATGACTGTAAAACACCTGTGTCAGCGCAACATTTAGCACAATGTTTCAACAGGCATCTCATACTGTTGGAATCCATTTCATCTAATCCTTTTTCAAATCCTTTAAACCATTGGCAAAAGAATGACTGGTCCACAATATATCCTCCCTATTCATTTCTACAAATTCAAGTCTATCAGCCTTTTACAAAGAATTATATAGCAAACAAATCTATTTATCAACGAACGGACGTGCAAACCAATACACTTTTTCCGCCTGCTATGCACATCTCGTATTCGCTTTATCTGCACTCCTGTTCCATATCCCGCCGTTGTGGTTGTGAATGATGCACCGGTGATTGAAAGCACCATACCATAACTTCGCAGAGAATCCAGACCGAAAACAGAAGATCAATATCAAAACGCTCCCACATCCGTGCATTGGACGTGGGAGCGTTATTCATTCTGTCAGCGGTTCGGTATCAGCTTTGACAGGCAGCAGCGCCTCCGCTGTGAGCTGCAACCCGAGCCTGAAGCCAAGCGTGAATGCCGTGACTTCGTTGATGCTGCTCAGGTCGCTTGAGCAGCCCACAAACCGCTCAAAAACCTCTTTCTAGGCTTTCGTAAGCGTCCCTGCCAGTGTGTATCCTCGCTCTGCGTCAGAAGTGCCAGCAAGCGGTCATATTCGCTGCCCCGCCGGATGCTGCGTTCGCTTGGATTAATGTTGCCGTAGTACAGGTTTTCGATCGCACTTTTCATATCCGTCACCTCCATGGTGAAGGATACAATACCAAAAGCTCGCAGTGATTTCTACCGGTTCACGAGATTGTTAGCAAACAAGTAACAAAGCGCAAAAGACATCACTCTGTTGCTGGCGCGAAAACTGTTTGGCCGTCCCTTTGCAGCTATGCGTGCATATATAGGTACCTTCCGGGAAATTCACGTTATAACCCAACGCCAGAACGCATACCGGCAGTAATAATTCCGCAGGCAATGCGTTTTCCGGATGCACCTGATGGTTGAGTAGTAAAATCATCAGGCATGGCGTGCACAATTACCGCCCGACCTATCACTTCGTTCAGCCTGAAACGATTGGTGAGGAACATCTGATAGGCTCTGCCCGAGCAGCCCAGAAGCGGAGGTAAATCTCCAGCGTGATGGGGATGATCGCAGTTCTTTGGGTTATAGTGTCCCATCGCAGCCGCAAATGGCTCACTCATCATATCGCGCGCCGGTGTGGGTCTGCCGCATTTTCTTCCCTCATGGATGTGGAATCCAAACACCGGACTTGCACAAGGATCGGCAGGCGTTGGAAGTCCGGAGAGGGAAGTTTCTGCCAGTACGCCGTACTCCGTCTGGAAAAATCGCATAATACCCGTTAAATCGGGATGGGTGCTATCACCTTTCAGGATTGCAACCGCGTGCGGACTTCGGCGCAGCGTTGGGATATACGCCGTGAAATCCACCGTAGCGTTGCCTGTTGTATTCATGTCATCATCCTCCACAGCATGTTTACTTTATCTTATGCTGGCAATGTTGATAATGACATTCCCGGTCGCTCGATTGCGATCTATATCAGATAATACAGAGGGTTAAATGGAAATCCACCAGCACACCCCGAATTTATCAATAACAGTAGCACAACAACTACTCCACGGAAGTGCATGTACCGGCTCAAGAACCACTCCTCCGTCACTCAGAACTTGAAGCGCATTGTATACCGCTTCCTCGGTTCCCATCTCAAACACATTAAACGTCATGGTTTCCCATTTGTTCTTATGGACCACGCTTATGTCACAAGGATTCTTCGCTTCCGCCAGAGCAAGAAAGCCTTCTCCGTTTACAGATAATTCGCAGTGCTCATAAGCTGTGTGGTTCTCATTGAAAAATTCTCGCGTAATTTCTGCGCCAAAGGCTTTACAGTATATTTTTGCCGCTTCAAAGCTGTTTTTTACATACACCTGAGTATAATTCTTCATTTGTTTCTCCTCAAAATTGCGTTCTGCTCAATAAATAAACTTCCTGATATCCCTCTCCTTGGCCTCCGGATTCAAAAGCAGAATGCGCTCTCTTATTTTTTCGTATGCCTCATCAGCAGATATATCCAGAGTCAGATCCTCGCCCCAGAAGCCTTCAACCGTAGTAAATACAGTGCTGTTCCAGCCATACGGCTGGCCCGAGCTGCTTACCTTTTGTCTTCTTCCACACATGGTAATGAACAGATTCTTCTGCAGGTTGGTGAGTGCCCGTTCGAACTTGCCGGAGTTTTCCTTTGTAATACCGCATTCTCTTTTTAGGTCGTGAAGTGCGATATGTCCGTTTTGTTCAATAACTTCATATATTCTCTTCTCTAATATTCCGGCCTTGCCCTCTTGATACCATTCATCAAAAGTAAGTCCCTGTCTGCGAACAGTCAGAAAATAAGGATACCACTCCCTTGTAATGTATCCGCTGGTGCCGAAGAAAACCTTGCCATAGGCAATGTCATCCCGCTCTTCCAGCACCCGCATTCTCCATTCCCAGGGGTCTGTTTCCGGATCTCCCGTGTGCCATACTATGGGACACCCGGGAATAGAACTTTTCCAGTCAAAAGGAATAACGGCATATATTCCTTTGGCATTACCACCGCCCATTGAAAATCCGGCGGTTAATAATCTCTCACAGAACTCATCAAATGACGTAACCATTTTTCTACCTCAAATTTCACCTTTTGCGCCTTGCCAATTAATGAAAAGATTATAGCTGTCTGCAGTGAACTTAAGCACCACATATCCCGGATCTTCGGGACTGTCATAATGATTCGCCATCCCATCATACCACATTTCTCTCTTAACATCAGGATCTGTAATAACCTCCATGCTGCCCTTTAGAGAAATATGATATTCCGGAGAATTAAAGCATACACAAGCATCTTTGCATAACTGAATTCGTTCTGTACGGGTGCCGAATCCGGTACAGAAGGTAATCCACCGGATCCCTTCTGCCTTTGAAGGAGTGATAGTGGTAGTCGTTGGACGGTCATCCGTATCCATCAATGTCAAAGCACAATAACCGCCCTCATTACAATGGCTTTGAATAATCCCGGCAGCCTTTTGAACCAATTGCTCCTGTAAATTCATTACATCGATCCTCCCTTATCACTCAAACATCTTAATGACATAGCCGTCAATAGTTGTAATTTCGCAGGTTTTGCCGCCCCAGGGCTGGAGAACGATCTCTGTGATTTTGTCCCAGCCTTTTGACGTAACATATTCGTGCAGCTTCTCGATTCCCCGAACCTGCATGAAAGAGATAACGCCCTTCTGCGGCTCACCATGGAACAGATGGTATCCGGTAAAGGGAGCCAGATGCGTTATCTCGACTTCCGGGAGCATTTCAAAAACTGCTCCGTAACAGCCGTTTCCGTGCTCATCCCGCTCAACAATGTTGCTGTACCAGCCAAGGATATCTTCGAACCACTTGGCGGTGACGTCCATATTCGTTGTAAAATAGACAGGAGCATTTTCCTGAACAAAATACCCTTTTTCGCTGAATCTGCTCATATGTAACCTCCGTTTTTTTCAGAGTGTATCACATCAAACATGACATCTGTATGTCGTGTTATGAATATTTGTCCGCGATAGCTGCAATTGCAGCTTTCATTTTCTCCACCATCTCCGAAGGTTCTATTACTCTCACTTGGTCTCCCATACTCAGAAACCAGGGAAGAGCTGCCTCTGCGCTGTTAAAGCCCCATCTGGCGTATAGTTGACCGTTATCCATTACAGAAAAAGAATCCGGTCCGTACTCCTCCACAAGCTTATACTTTACGCTGGGATCATAAATTGCGGTGACGAAATAATCATCCGTCATATGCGTGCCAAACCGTAGTTTTTCATCCGGAATTATACGCACTTCATACCTTTCTTCGCTAAGTTGCAAATCCCACAGCCGCCGCAATTTGTACAGACGAAAATCCTGACGCTGTCTGCAATAACCAAAGACATACCAATCGGACCACATGAAATAAATCTGATAGGGTTCAATCAGTTTATCATCTTCGCCTTTATTGTAATAATAGTGAAAAGAAATGCATCTGCGCTCGTTAATACCTCTTTTGATCAGCTCGATTTTGGAAGAAAAGGAAGATTTATAGAAGGAAGCCAGGTCTATGGTCATACAGTCCATCAAATCAGGAGAGTCTCCGGCTCCCATTTTGGACGCCAGCTTTTCAGCTCTCCGGGAAGATGATACGCTGTCCAGAGTTTTCAGGCCGGTAAGCACTGCTGACAATTCCTGTCTGGTAAAAACAGTAGTGTCAAGCGCGTACCCTTTCATCAGAGAAATACCGCCATTCTTCCCTTGCGTGGTGACAACAGGAATGCCCGCACGACAGATATCCTCAATGTCGCGATTAATGGTACGTCTGGACACCTCAAATTTTTCTGCCAGATAGGGCGCGGTTACTTTTTCTTTCTGCTGTAATGTAGTAATGATACCAATCAGGCGTTCTATTTTCATAAATCTGTCCTTATTCGTGGGCTATAGATTTGCGTGGCTTACTAACTTTAGTATATCAAAAACAATCTCGGGTTTCTACCCGAGAGTGTTTCTGCAATTGCTTTGAACCACTTGATTCTCAAATATTCCATTTTGTAACTTCCACGGAGGCAGTCTGTGCGTCTTTGTCAGTTCACAATTGCACTGTGTCAGAAGCACCAAAAAACAGCCAAAGAACCTCTCTGCGTATAGTTTGAATCACTTTCAAGTATCCGTACGCTTTTTTTAAGTAACACTTGTTTTCAAGCAGGGATATTCTGAATTTTGCTGATGGTTATGGGCTTTTTGACAATCGTAAATACTTGCAAGCTCCGTTTGTTACTTTCAAGTAGTTATCATTAGAATAAAGAATAGTACTTAGTAGGATCTCTGGGCGAAGTGCTGTGCTCGACGATCAAATTCAATTGCAATAAGTGTTTTAAGTGAGTCGTTACGGTCGGACGAGATTTTTCTGTTAACTCAGTCAATATGCGAGGAGTGCACTTATCAATATTCGCAATATAGTAAATCAGCTCTTTGTCTAGGTTGTTAAGCGAGCTCCAATACGCTTCTATTCTCGGGGACGCCATTCTTCTGACCGCTCTTGTCGCGATATTGTTCCTTAACACCAGTTGCACTGTATTCCCATTTGGTTCGCTAAATGATGGCGGATCCAAAAAGTATGATGCCATATCCGTGTAGATACGCTTAACTCCCTCGTTTAATTCTCGAACCCATCCAAAGTCGCTCATCACCCTGGCGATCATAGGATTTCTTGAAAAGCGAGTGTTTTGAATATTGTCAACAGTAACTATACTTGGAAGACACCCGGGACTGGAAAACTCTATACGATCATCAAACATGGTGATTCTAATATAATCTCCCTGCAGTGAATAATCCCTATGCGTCACTGCATTTACAAGACCTTCAAGCCATGCAAAAGCTGGATACTCGGGAATACGCCTGAACACACCATCTCTTCCGAGCTGCTGGAATTCCCTCATCTGTGATTCTAGCAAGCTGCGCGTTTCCGAAACAAGCCGGTTGAGCGGTCGTTCGATCGTGATGTCTTTAATTAGGTTAAGTTTCGAGCCGACTTCTGCTTCAACACCATCGTACCGGAGAAATCTTACTCGCGCTCCGGGAAGAAACTGCGTGGGAACTTTTCCGAACAGAAGAACAGCGGCTACTGTAATGACATGCTGTCCATCTTTCCCTTTTATTAAGCCTCTGCCCTTTAACACATCCAAAGGAGAGCTTACCGTAGGATCCAGAATCTTTGTGTACTCATTAATCAAATCCTCATCAAGATCATCTAATGTTGCATCCTCAACCACTCTGGTTTCAAAGCTCTTGATTCCTTTTGAATATTCTAATCCGGACAGCATTTCTGCGCTTAATTTTTTCGACTTATCGCCTACACGAAGGTATGCTTCTCCGTTTTTCAATTTGATAATTTCGTTGGCACTGGGAACAACATGAAAAAGCAAAATCTTCCCGGCATCTCCCGAGTTCAGAGTAACATCAATCACTTCAATTTGACTTTGAGGAGGGATTTGTAAGAAAGCAAACGGAACTTCCCTGAAATCATTTTCTTGTTTATCCGTTACTCCGGTTATGTCACCATTATCTTCAATACCGAGCGCTACTACGCCTCCAGCAGCGTTAGCAAAAGCAGATAAATGATGCGCCAACTCCTTTGCTGCAAGTCTGCCACTCTTTCTGTCGTAGTATTGGCCTTCGGACATAGTCGTTAACTTGTCAATAGACAATGTAGGATCGATTTTTGAAACAGACATAATCACGCCTCCTCATCATCAAACATATTAACATATTAAACCCAAAAAATAAAGGGAAATCAATCGCTTAATGACAGTACAATACGATTCCAAATATCAACCGGTCCGAAGCATTCACCTGCCCCGGACCGGTTTTCTTACACTACATTATTCTCTCGTCAAATCAGGCTCTTTCCAGCTTCAAATTCACTCTCAAATGGTGTATAAAATGGTGTAAATCGCACCACTCACCCGCGATTTTCCTGATACCTACGCCATTATTCCCTCGCGGCACGTTTCGTGCCGTGGCAGACGAACATGACGTTTGGCATGATAATTTACCTCTCATATTGTTAATTCAGCCGGAAAGCCAGCTTTACAGAGCTTTCCTCATACGGATAGCCATCCATCCGTTTGGGCGCTCCACCCGCTCGGTTTCCGCAAAGCCGCACTTCTGATAGCACCTGCGCGCGCCCTCGTTGAAGTCAAATACGAACAGCGTTGCTTCGGCAGCTCCGACGGTTTCTCTGCAGTAGTTCAGGAATTCCTTCATGACCGCCGTTCCCAGCCCCTTTCCTGCGAGAATAGGATTGAGGACAAACCGGCCTATGAGCACCGAACTGCTCTGCGCGTCATGCTCGATGAGCTCGATGGTGCCGACGATTTCCCCGTCAAGATACGCGCCGAATATCTGCGCACCGTCGGCAATCCGTCCGGCTATCTGCTCTGCTGTGAGGGGATAGGTGTATCCCTTTCCCGCCCACTGACGAAGAAAATTCTCGTCTTTGTTTCTGCACCAGTCCGCTATGAAGCGGCTGTCATACGGACGCAGAGGTTCTATTGCTATCTTGCCGTTGTTCACCTGACTCTCTCCTTTTAATCTGCAGAAATCCGCAACACCCGGACAGTCAAAAACCGCGCCGCCGCAGAATCCTTTCCTGCTGTGGCGAGGGCATGGTATCCCGCCCGGCTGCGCGGCGGTGCTGTCACATTCTGAACATACACTTACGGCAGGATTTTGTCCACAACTTTGAGCGCACCTTCTACACCGCGGATCGAGCTGCCCCTGTTGCTGGTCATAAGAATGACGTAGACATTCTCGCCGTCGGCGTTCTTGAACACGCTGTTGTAGGAAACGTAAGCCGTGGTGCTGCCCGAATGGCTGAGAGCGTCGAAGATATCTTCCATCCAGCCGCAGGCATAGCCGTTGCGCATGGTGGTCATATACTCAAACTGCTCATCGTCCAGAATTTTTCCGCCAAACAGGTTTCTGTCCCAGCGCAGTATATCGCAGACATTGGAATGAATGTCGCCCGCGCCGCGGCAGCAGCGCGCGAATTCCATATATCCGTAACCCAGCTTGGGTACGCTGGTAACGTCACCTGTGGCACAGGCAGAGGAACGGGGCATAGCGCACACATCGAATATATTCTGCTGCAGATACTCCTCGTAGGGCTGTCCGGTGACCTGCTCAAGGATGAGGGCCAGCAGCCAGTAGTTGGTGTTGGAATAGGTGAACCGGCTGCCCGGCTCAAAATCAAGGGCAAAGGAATATATCTTTCCCAAAATCTCCTCGTCGGGCATTGTGCCGTTGACAAAGTCCTCGTTCAGGCGGTAGTCACCTTCCTTGAAGAACTTGCCCTCGAGCATTTCCGAAATACCTGACTCCATGTGAAGCAGGTTATCCACGGTGATCTTGTGTCCAAGAGGATATTCGGGGAAGTATTTGTCGATGGTGTCGTTGACATCGATATTGCCCGCCTGCACCTGCTGGAGAATGGCGGCGGCGCAGAACTGCTTGGTCACCGAGCCGATTTCATATGTGGTGAAGGGATTGGCAGGCGTTACGCCGTCGACCTCCATGGAATTCCAGCCGCCGGCAAAAATAACCTTGTCGTCGGTGGCGACCATAATGCTGCCGTCCATTTTTTTGTCGCAATGCTCGCTCAGCTCAGTGATAAGCACATCGTAGCTTTCGTCATCGGTGGTCCAGATGCCTGCCTCGTCAAAGGAGCCGCCGTGGAAAAGGTCACGGTACTCCTCCGGCACGTTTTCGTACACAACCTCCGTGTCAGCGGGGGAGACCGCCGCAATCTGACTGTCGGACACGGCAGGTACCGACGGTTCGCCGCAGCCGTTCATGCCCAGGCAGGACGCAAGCATCAGCGAGGCTAGGATAAGGCTTGTGATTTTTCGAATACTCATCGTTGTTTTTCCTTTCGTTACGCCGTTACGGCATATTTTTCGCCACAGCATCGAACAGCCTGTCCTTGAGGAAGGAGATCTTGCCGCGGTTCTTTTCAGATTATTTTTCATGATATCGTTCCCATTTCATCAGTGAAGAATATGCTCTTCAATAATACTGTCCACGCGAGGCATGAACTCGCTGACCTTGCTGGGGAAGGAACACATCTGCACCACATAAACCCTGCCGATTCCATCGATATTATAGACGGTGTTTGCCGCAATGTAGGATTCGGTGCTTCCGGTGTGGTAAAGCATCTCATCGCTCACGCTCATCCAGCCGCAGGAATAGCCGTGACGCATGGTGGTGATGTAATCCATCTGTTCCCCGCCAACCAGCTCGCCGCCGAACAGTGCGCGATCCCAGCGCACCATATCGCAGACGTTTGAGTGGATATCCCCGGCACCGCGGCTGCAGCGGCCGTAGGTGTGGTAGCCTTTCTCTCTGGGCACGCTTGTAATATTGCCGTATTCACAGCAGGAGGAGGAGAGCATGTTGCACACGCCAAATATATGCTCGGCGATGTACTCCTCGTAGGTCTGACCGCTCACCTGCTCGAGAATGAGTGCCAGCAGCCAGTAGTTGGTGTTGCAATAGTAAAACGCCGTTCCCGGCTGCATATTCTGGCGGGTTTTGTTGAGATAGTACAGAACGGTTTCGTCGGACATTTCACCGGCGGTAAAGCTTTCGCGCTCCTCAATAGTTGCCTTTTTGAAGAACTGCGGCGTGTCGAGGAAGTCCTCGATGCCGGAATCCATGTGCAGCAGATGATCCACGGTGATCTGCGCGCCGTTTTCGTAGTCGGGGAAGAACTTATCCAGCGTGTCGTTCACGCTCAGTTTTCCCTGCTCCACCTGCTGCATGATGGCGGCAGCGGTGAACTGCTTGGTCACCGAGCCGATCTCGTAGGTGGTGAAGGCGCTGAGGGGTGTCACGCCGTCCGTCTCAACATCGCCGAAGCCGCCGGCAAAAAGCACCTTGTCATCGGTGGCAACGATGACGCTGCCGCAGGCCTTGTCTTCGCAGATTGCCTTCAGCTCGTCAGCCATTGCGCTGAACCGCTCGTCATCGGTGGTCCAGACGTTGTTTGCGTCAAAGGAGCCGCCGTCAAAAAGATTCCAGTAGGCTTCGGGAACGTTGCTGTAGCTGACCACCGGATCCGCAGGCTGCTCCGGCTGCGCGGCGGGAGTACAGCCACTTACCGCAAAGCAGGCGGCGATAATCAGAAACGAAAGGACAAAGCTGACGGTTTTCCGAATACTCACGGTAATATCTCTCCTTAATATATCAGATTCCGCCGACCAACTGCATCATTCTGCGGCCGCAAACGCGTCCCGCGCCCAGACACCCAGATTGCGGATTTCCTCGAAGTCGCTGAAATGGAAGATGCTTGTTACCAGCGGCTCGGCATCTGTTTCCTCATTCCACTCCTCAAGGGTTATTCTTTTTCCGTTTTCGTCCAGATAGAAGATAGCCTCCTCATAGCTGCCGTTTTCCGTCCAGCTGTATACCACACGCTCGTAGAGGCACTGTCTGCCATCGTACTCGCACAGCGCCACGATGCCCATGGACTCCAGCGGACCGTTTTCGTCCACGTTGTAGATCTCTTTCACGCTGCCGGAGCGGATGTTGTAGATGTGCAGCCAGCTTTCCTCGTTGTTGGGGCGCTGTATGACCAGCATCTCCTCCGCGCCGTCACCGGTCACGTCGGCAAAGCACACCTTGTCGCTGCCGGTGCTGTAGTTGCTGTCGAAGAACTCAGCGTAGGCTCTGAGCGCGTCGTCATCGGACACAAAAATGTATTCCACCATGGTCTCACCGGAATCGCCGGTCACGGGCAGGTTCTTTCTTCCCGCGAACAGCACCGCCACGCCTGCCAGCAGAGCCACCACCAGCAGAGCGGCTGCGGCGATGAGTATTCCCGCCAGCGGGGATTTTTTCTTTGCGGGCACATTCTGAGCCGTCTGCGGATATTTCACATCAGTGGACAGAGCATTAGGCTCGCCACCTGTGCTCAGGGCGGTTGATTTTTCCTGTCTGCGCAGACCGGTCGGCTTTTTTCTTTCGAGCGCGGAACCGGTGCTGACACGCATGCCTCCGCACTTCTCCTTGGCAATCTGCGTCACCCACGGCAGGAAATCATCCGCGCAGCCAAGCTCGCTGATCCGGTCAAAGGCCGTCTGGAACGCCTCCTGCGCCAGACGATCGGCCTCAGCTTCGTCACGGATAACGGCGCGGCAGGTCCCCTGCACCGGATGCTTGTATTCCTCCATGAGCTGTGACATCGCCCACCGGCTGCCCTGCTTTGCCTGCTCAACAAGTTCGCGCAGTTTGTTCTTTTCCATATATTCCCTCCTGATGTCTGCTCCGTGCATACGTTCACGCAGCACAGCAGTATTTCTATATGTAATAATGAGTTGTTTTCCGTTTTGAATCGGGATATTTGTATTATATCACATCTATCGTGATATGTATACCATCAAACTCAGCCTGCGCCGGCGCAAAAGAAAAACCGAACCGTCACGGAAAGTGCTTCCGAAACGGTTCGGTTGTCTGTATTCCTACACTCGTTGACAGCGCAATCAGATGATGGTGTCCTCGCTGTAGCCGTAATCCATAAGACCGGTACCGGGAATAGGGACAGGAACAAAACCTGCAGCAGCGGCGGTCACTCCTGCGAATTCATCGTCGGGATCGTCATATACCGGCTCCGGTTCGGGTTCCGGCTGGGTAAAAACGGGCTGCGGCTCAGGTTCCGGCAGAGCCGCGGGCATCTCATAGCGGGGCGGTTCCTCCGGCTGCATATCTTCAAGGATATCCTCAAAGCTCTCCTCTGCGAAAGCTGCAGGCTCATCTGCGTCGATCTCCGCAAGAAGATCGTCCCACTCTACATACTGCGCTGCAGCTGCCTCGGCGGCAGTCGCTGCTGCCGGCGCCGCGGCAGGGATGCTGTCCCAGCCGTCCGCCTCGCGGGCAGCAGGGATTTCCGGATCAAACGCCATCTCACGCTTTGCCCTGTTGATTCTGCCTGCCAGTCCAAAGGCACAGAAAGCAAGCATCAGTGTACTGAGAGCGGCTGAAAGCGCCCACACCAGCAGTGCCCGGTCGGCACCCGTATAGCTTCCAAAGGAGAAAGTGTCCGTCAGTGCCGCACTTGACTCCCGGAGCTTTGCGGCTTCCGGAGTAAGACTCTGCGAGCCGGTGCATGCCCAGCTCATCATCGAAAACAGCCAGACCTGCGCCGCGGTCAGCACCAGGGAAAGAAAACCGCACAGACCAACGGCACCGGATTTGTATACGCCTTTGCAGGCGTTCTTAAGGGCAGAAAGCGCGGAAAAAGAGGTCAGCGCGTGAATAAACGCAAGCAGCAGCGCCGACGCGCCTGCCACGCGGAACACAAAGCTTTCTTCGGAGGGTGCGCTGCCGGAACGTGCTTCCAGTCCTGCCAGCAGACGGGCTTTATCCACAGTCTGGCTCAAACCGGGCAGATAATCCGCAAGCAGATCCATGACTGCCATCGCAGACACACCCAGCAGAAGAACCGACACAAGCACCTGCGTCAGTGTCAGCAGCCACGTACCGCCGCTTCTGCGGCAGCAGACGCACACCAGCGCGCCAAGAGCGTAAAGACAGGAAACCACCAATCCCGCGATAAGCACGGGGCGCGGCACAGCGCCCTGTCCCATGACGAAATACGCCGCGCCTGCCCCTGCGCTGATGACGCTGAGCAGCATCCAGACAACGGCTGACGCTCCCTTGAACTGCAGTCTGTTAGTATTTTCCATATTCATTTCACGCCTCCATATTTCTTCTTAATTCCATATGTACACAGAGGCTTACGCAAACAGCTTGCCGAGAGTAAACAGGCACAGATAGCAGATGACGGAATCGCCCAGCAACGCGCCCGCAAAGCACCAGAAGGGGCTTGCCTTGAAGCGGGCCAGCTTCTGAATGGCGTAATAGAGCATGATAACGCTCATAAACGCTCCCACAGGGAGCAGGAACAGCGCAAACCGTGCGCTGATAAAGGACGCGATAAAAGCGGCGAAGGCACTGAGCGTAACGGGAAGGAGGGCAAAGGAGTTGACGTTCATCAGCTGAACGTAGGACACACTCTCGCCGCTGAGCTTCATGGGCAGCCACAGCATTGCCGCAGAGGCAAAGAACAGTGCCGCGGCGGTAAGCAGAACTTTTGCAAACGCGCCGAAGAAGGACGAGCCCACGCCTGTAAAGGCAGCCAGAGTAAAGGCTTCCTTCATGCCCTTGATCTCACCCGCGAAGGCAAAGCCGGAAAGGATTCCGGCGACAGCCAGCGAAACAAACAGCACAAACGCACCGCCGCAGATGGGCCAGATGGTGCTGGCGGTCTCTCTGCCGGCGTTCTCAATGCCGTTGAATGGGGACGAGGAGAACATGGCTCTGAAGCATTCCAGCAGCTTTTTGCCGTATGGTTCGGGCTTGTTGAGCACCTTGTTCTGTCTGGTGCTGAGATTGCCGCACTGGGCGCAGACGCCGAATTCGTTGAATCTGGTGCCGCAGTAGGTACAGAAGCCTGTGACCTCCTGCGGGGCAGCTACGGGCACGACAGGCGTGTTTTTGCTGACCTCGGTCAGTGTACCGCCGCAGTCCGGGCAGAACATCATTTTCGCGCTGGATACGGTTTTTCCGCATGCCACACATTTTTTCATGTCAGTATACCTCCTGAGATCTGATTTCAAGGGTTGTTCTTATTTATCCTGCATTTTTCAGACAGATAAAGACATTATATAAATCAGTCTGTCTGCGTGTCAAGAGTTCTCCGCTTTAACCTGCAAAAGAACGCCGCACATCGGGCAGGTCAGGCATTCCTGCTGCATATCTTCGCTGCGGAAACTCAGCAGTTCGCCGCAGCCGCCGCAGTACATATCCACATACCCGTCGTCCTGCGCTTTATCCTCCAGCACCGGGGCAACGGGTATGTAATCCTGTCCGGGTTTTGTTCCCTGATTATCTGCGGCACCACTTTTTCCGGCAATCAGCCTGTCGGTGTTTTCGATGAGCTGGCCCTGTCCGTACATCCTGAAGCTGCCGGTCCATGAATACAGCGAACCGACAATCATAGTCAGCAGACCGTAGAACACAGAGTCAAGGGTCATCAGCAGAATGCCCGCCGCGACAGACAAAGCCATTCCCAGCCAGCACATGACCTTTGCCATCATTTTCATTTTGCTTCCGATGTTGTCGAACATATCATCAGCCTCCATATCAGAATTGACACTGAAATTCTACCACATCGCCCGACCGCTGTCCACAGCCGTACCATCCGCACGAAAAAAACAGCGCCTGTCCGCGTTTAACGATCAGGCGCTGTAAAGGATCCGGAATTATTTCAGGGCAGCCAGAGCGGCATCGATGTCGGCATCGAAATCGCCGGAATCGCCCACGGGCACGACCTGCCAGGTCTCAACCAGATCAACAGCCTCGCCGGGTGCCAGATCGATCTCCTTGCTCAGGGCCTCGATCTCCAGGAAGCGGTCGTTGGTGTAGGACTCAAAGTTGCAGCCGTAGTCGGGATAGGTGTCGCCAAAGGCAAAGGGGAAGGTCTTGTAGAGCATCTGCCCACCGATGACATATCCACACCAGCCGGCTTCGTTGTTGATACCGTACTTGAAGGCCTGAGTGGCGGCGGTATCCTGACGCAGAGTTATGTACTTCTTACCCGGGCAGAAGCGCTTGTCCAGCATGTCGTTGTAGCACCAGTGGACAAACAGGCGGTTGGCAAGGGGAGAGCACTCACGGGTGTTCTGGGGAGCGACGCACACGCCGCCGGCTCTGCACTGGGTGATGCCCCATGCGGCGTGGCGACGGGTCTCGTCGGAGGTGTTGATGACCTTCTGTGCGATGGTCAGAGCGGGCTTGTCAGCATCCATGGTCACTGCCACAACCAGCTGCACGCCGGAGGGCTGTGCGGGAGGAGTGAAGGTGACGGTGTCGCCGCTAACCTCATAGGCAACAGGATCCTCATCGGGGAAGTAGGTCTCGGGCAGACGCTCGGGAGTCCACCACAGACGGTGACCGCCGAAGAAACGGTAGGCGTCCTTGCCGTAGGCTTCCTTGATGGAGGGATGATCGGTGGTCATGGGGTTGCCGGCATCGGTAAACATGAAGCTTTCGCCGCCCAGAGCCTTGAAGGAGATGATGCGGGGACCGATATCCAGAGTGACAGCCGCCTCGCAGCAATCGTTGGAAATGTAAAGACACTTGCCATAGGGCGCAAACTCGCCCTCACGGATTTTTACAGACATTTCTGGTCACTTCCTTGTTTAAGATATGGGGGATATATCCAGTTGAATTATTGCGCATGGTTTCCGGAATAAAGAACGCGGAACAGCACGTTGGTTTTGTGCTGCTGATCAGTTGTCGAGCAGCTGTTCCAGCGCGTCCTCGGAGAGGTCGAAGGTGACTGCGGGGGTATCGTCCTCGTCTGCCTCAGCAGCGGTTTCTTCCACCGTTTCCACTTCCACCTTGCCGGATCCGTCCAGATCGGCAAAGAAATCGTCGTCAAAGAGGAAGTCGTCGTCATCGTCACGATAGTCGGCGATGAAATACTCGTCGTCCTCAGCCTTTTTGCGGCGCAGACCGTGCTCGATAAAGCTCTTGAGAGTGGCGTTGGGCTGTCTGCGTCTGTGCTCGTCCCAGCGGAGGAACAGCTCATAGATAGCAAAGCATACACCTGCCATGACAGCTACCGCTGCAAGCACCTTGAGAAGATTCTTCATATTGTGGCTCCTTTCCGCGCTCACAGGCGGTGACAGCACCGCGGCGCATGAAGAAATGTATTTGCTGTGTGAGCCGCTTGTGCGCCCTCTGGGGGCATCCTGCGGCTATGTCTGTACGTCTGCGGGCTCAGTTTCCGGACAGCAGACGGTAAATATCGCTCTTTTTGCAGCCGGACAGCTTCGCGGCGGACTTTGCCGCCTCACTTGCCGACATTCCCTCGCCGGTCAGTCGGCGGGCTTCTTCAACCGCTTCCTCAAGGGTCATGCTCTCCTTAGGCGCGGGGGCGGCACCCTCCACCACCAGAACAATCTCTCCTCTGGGCGGCTCGTTTTCGTACCGCTCCACGGCTGCCGCGAGGGTAGTGCGTATGACCTCCTCATGCAGCTTGGTCAGCTCGCGGACGATGGCGCACCTGCGGTCGCCGAAATGCGCCAGCATATCCCTCAGCGTAGCGATCAGCTTGTGGGGCGCCTCGTAAAACACCATCGTGCGGCGCTCTGCGGTCAGTTCCTCCAGATGCTCCCTGCGGCTCTGCCTGGCCACACTCAGGAAGCCCTCAAAGCAGAACCGTCCGCTGGGCAGTCCGGACAGCGCCACGGCTGTGGCAACAGCGGTGGGACCGGGCACGCAAAGAACAGGTATATCTCTCTGCGCGCACATGGCAACCAGCTCCTCGCCGGGATCGCTGATGGCGGGCATACCCGCATCGGTCACAAGGCAGCAGGTCTCGCCGCTTTCGATGCGCTGGCAGATCTGCTCGCCGCGCTGGGCGCGGTTGTGCTGATAGTAGCTTATCAGCGGGTTTTTTATCTCGAAATGGTTAAGCAGCCTGAGGGTCACGCGTGTGTCCTCTGCCGCGATGAAATCACATTGGCTCAGCGTCTCCACCGCACGGGGAGACAGGTCGGAAAGATTGCCTATGGGCGTGCCCACAAGTATAAGTGAACCGGCTATTTTTCTCCCCTCCACGGAGCAGTCCTGCTGCAATGAAAATATCTTCTGCCCTGCGGGCAAACGGGTAATCGTTTATTTTCCGGACTGTCTGCCTTCGCGGTAGCAGCCGTAGATGGCTTCCACCTCGGCAGAGCTTTGTCCGTTTTCGTCCAGCATAATCAGCGGCGGCAGAATGTCAAGGGTGGGCTTGCCGCCCCGTCTGGCTTCCACCAGCGCCAGCCACGGCGCTTTCTCCGGACGCTGCTGGCACAGCCGGAGTTTCTTCGGCTCAAAGCCGCTCTCCCTCATGGCGCAGAAAAGGTCGCACAGCCGTTCCGGACGGCAGCACATACACAGGCGGCCTCCCCAGCGCACCAGATAACGGGCCGCGGCGCATACGTCCTCAAGAGTACAGTGAGCATCGGCCCGCGCCCTTGCCCGTTCGGGATCGGGGGAGACGTAGCCGGAGTTCTCTGCAAAGTAAGGCGGGTTGCAGCACACCATATCGAAGCGTTCCCGCTCCACGTCGCTGCCCTCGAGCTGCCTCATATCCATGTTGAGCACCTCAAAGCGAACGCCGTCGCCGTTGGTGGCAATGGTGCGCTCTGCCAGCCGGCTGGCCTCGCTGCTTATCTCAATGCCCAGAACGGTGCGCACGGTACCGGCTCCCAGCCACAGGGTGGGAATGATTCCGCAGCCTGTGCCGAGGTCCACCGCGTTTTCCTTAGGTGAAGGAGAGGCAAAGGACGCCAGCAGGAACGCATCGGTGCCAAAGCCGTGGGAGCGGCTGACCAGTATTCTGCGTCCGTTGCCCAATGGCTCGATTCGTACCTGTTCGTCGTTCACGACGCGCTCACCTCCCGGGTTCCGCCCTGCGTGAAACGGCGGCTCTGTACAAGCTTTTCCTGCGATGGCAGCAATATTACAAAAAACGCGGGAGCCGCGGAGGGCAGCCCGCAATCGGTGCTGGCCGGACAGAGGAAACAAACTCCCCCGGCCGCGTCGGCACGCACATATATTTTACCGCTTTTCCGTCAGGAATTCAAGATGCAAATCACGCCTGCCGGCATATGCAAAAAAAATCGCGGGACGCACAAAGGCGACCCGCGATTGGTTTTGGGCTAGATTACTCAGCCTTGGGAGCCTCGACGGGGCAGACGCTGGCGCAGTTGCCGCAGTCGATGCAAGCATCAGCATTGATGCTGTAGGTGTCACCGGCGACGATAGCGTCTACGGGGCACTGATCGGCGCAAGCGCCGCAAGCGATGCAATCAGCGGAAATTTTGTATGCCATAATACAAGCACCTCCATATAGTTTGTGTCCTTATTCTACAGCGTTTTTCCGCAAAATGCAAGATGTAATTGATAACAGTGCAAAATTATACAGACTGCCGCGCAAAAACGCCGCCCGCGTTAACGGACGGCGTCAAATTCATTTTGCGCAGATCAGTCCAGCACATAGACCACCACGTTGCGGCGGCCGAATGCGCGGCACTGGGACTCGGTCTCGTAGAACAGGTCGACAATAACCTCACCGCGCTTGAGCGCTCCGCCGGTATCAGCGGCGATGGCGTAGCCGTAGGTATACTTGCCGTCTGCAGAGACGATATAAAGGCGGGTGCCGTAAGGAATGATCTGGGGATCAACGGCAACACAGCCAACCTCGACCTCGCGGCCGGAAGCGGTCAGAGAGCCGGGCTTGTCGGTATATGCAGTGCCCTTACCGGTGAGAACGCTGGTGTAGTTGACAGTGCGTCCGCTGGAATCGGTAAAGGTGCCCGCTACGTTGCTGGAGCTGGCGGTGGGCTTTGCGTTGAGCACACCGGGAGCGGCAGTGGTGGCAGCGGTAGTCGGTTTTGCGGTGCCAACATCGATGACCTCGTTGACCGGCTGGACCAGAACGGTCTCGCTGACGATCTCCTCAGACGCGTAAACACCGTTGACAAACTTGGTGCGGGTGACGATGCGCTTGCTTCCGTCCACACCGTCAGTGGCGACCTCGGTCTCACCCTTGAGGAGAGATGCGGTCTCGCGCTTGAGGGTCTGATAGGGGATAACCACCTCGCTGGAGTTTTCGGTATACTCCACGCGGTCGATGACGATCTCCATGTGGGCGTAAGTCTGCTCATCGAGCATGAAATTGATGATATCATCGCCGTCGGGCAGTGCGATACCCGAAGAGGAGAGAGCATCGGCAACAGAGCCGCCGGTGATCTCATAGGTTCCGGTAATGCCGGAATCGGTTATTGTAATATCGAATGCTCTGAGTATATGATACTCGGAATGATCGTTATCGTTGTCTGCAACTTCAAAATATTGATCCCCGGAATCGAGAGACAGACCAACCTGGCTGAACAGCTCCTCAGGATTGCCTCCGCGGGTAGTAATAAATGTCTGCGTTCTTCCGTCGGCCACGATGCTGACGGTGGACAGGTAGGGGGAGAAGACTAAAACGCAGATAAGGCAGCCGAGGATCAATAACATTCTTGCGCCCAGGCGACCGCTCATGAAATCGGCGGTGCGGCCGGCAGCGCGTGTTATCTTACTCAATACTATTATCTCCTAACCTTCATAAACCTTCTGTACAAACTATGCAGTCCGCCGATCCTCCTCCGGCCGGACGCCGGGTATCTTATGTACCCTTATGACCAGACCCGTTCCGGTCGCAGACAGCCATGCTGCCGACCCGGTCAATGGTCATGGAAACCCCTTTTCAAGTAACCGTGGGTATTATAAACAACTTCTTTGGGTGTGTCAAATAACTCCGACCGCACAATTTTGTGCAACATACACAACAAACGCCTGTCTGAGCGCTTGCGCCGAAAAACGCTGCCCCGAAAAAACCTAATTATACTGCGAACTTAACAAGCCGATTTCTTTAACTTGGTTTAAAATACCCTTTTGAATCTGTGCAAAATGGCAGAAATGAGCCGTTACAAACATGTAACAACTGGATTTCCGTATCCTGAACCAGCAATAACCCGCATGGTTATGCGGTTTTTCTGTGGTGAGACAGGCCGGCGTCATCGCTGTTTTGTATCTAATTAATACGCATCATTCTGCCCGCGAAACGAATTTGCAGCCTGTGCAGACGCCGCAAAGCCGGATGGCTCCACCGCTGAGCGGAACCATCCGGCACCTGCACTGTTTCTGCTCGTCAAAAACTGTTACTGAGCGTCTGAAGTGGATGCGGAAGCTGCGTCGCCGCCGCTGACGATGGCGTCATTGGGGATGGAATCCATCTCCACGGTTCCGTCATCATCGAATACCAGACCGCCGTCGCCCTGATCCACCGAAGGAATGTCGTTTCCGTAATCGGAAAGATCGGACTGAGGCTTATCCTCTGTGTTCTTACTGTTTTTGAGAACACAAACCACTGCAAGAACCACCGACAGGATGGCCAGCAGCACGATGACGACTCGTGTGGTACTGTATTTGTTGCTCATTTTTCTGCTCCTTTCGACGGCGGAAGACAATACCTGTCCCGTCTGCAATAATTATATAATGTAATATTACTATATATAGTAGCGCTTAAATCGAATGTCATATTCTGTATGTGCCAGACGATACTGACACAATACCTGCCGTGTCCGGCGACGGGATACAAATCACATGAACCGCCGCGCCGATTCAATGCTTGCGTCGATCTCCGCTTCACGCAGATTGAGTTTGTAAAGCTGCTCGTTGAGCTGTTCAGCATCCTTTTGGTACTGCTCAAGACGACCGGAGTGATTTTTCCGGTCGCGGGTTTCGTGAATATATTCACTCCACGCCCTCACCGCCAGAATCACGCCTATCAGCAGCAGTAAAGTGCTGAAACCGACGCGTCCGCAGGAGCCGCACAGTCTGATGCCGCTCACCGAAAACAGCAGTCCGAATATCAGCGCCACAGCCGAGCTGGTCAGCCAGGCGTAAACACTCTTGCTGCCGGTTTTGGGATTCTCTCGTGAACACTCAGCGATCTGACGGCTGTTCATCGCCATTCGTTCCTGAATCACCCGCTTACGGCTGCGGATCTCCTCCTTTTCCGCGTGCAGTTCCATGATAAGCGATGTGGAATTATTGCGCGCGCGTCTGAAGTCTCCGCCCGCCTGAAAGGGGCTCAGGCATACTCCGTTGTAAGTAATGATATCTCTTTTCATATTTCTTGCACCCCCTCATCCCTGCAGGAAAGCTGTGCGATTCAAAATCTCAAAAACCGCACTGTTATCAGTGTTCTCAACTCCCGATTCAGATGCAATAAATCAGTTTTAGCCATCGGTTTCTTACGTACTATATGGTTGTTACGATAAACGTGCCCTTTCCGGTAACCTTTACTTTGCCCGTTCCTGCGCTGATAAACAGCGATTCGCCTTTGGCTGCGGTGACGGTTTCTTCATCAGTCATAAAGACCACCTTGCCGTCCAGCATAACCACAGAGGCGAAAGACTCTCTGCCAACCTTGAAGCTTGTGGTCATACTGGTCTCCATAAGCACGCTGCGGAAGTAGTCACATTCACCAAGCACCGTCTCGGTACGCGATTCCACCTCACGGGCGGGAACCAGCGGCCCGGGCGGGTTGTCCATGGGAACGGTGATGGCAACATCTATGGCGCGGTCGACGCGCAGAGGACGTGACTGGCCGTCCTCATCCACGCGCCCGTGATCGTAGATCCTGTATGCGGTGGTGGAGTTCTGCTCGATCTCCGCAAGCAGCACGCCCTTTCCGATGGAATGGACAGTGCCCGCCTCGATAAAGAACACATCGCCTGCCTTGACCTTGTATCTCTGCAGACTGTCGAGGAACGTACCGTCCTGTATGGCACGGCGGAACTGATCCTGATTGAGTTCTTCTTTCAGTCCGCAGACCACCTCTGCGTCAGGCTCGGCATCGATCACATACCACAGCTCGGTTTTGCCCTGCTTGTCGGGAGTGTCGGCTGCGTAATCGTCGTCGGGATGCACCTGTATTGACAGATCGTCACAGGCGTGAATCAGCTTGACCATCAGCGGGAAGCGTCCGAACTTCTTTGCGTGGGTGCCCATGTAATCGGGGTGCTTCGTCAGCACCTCGGGCAGGCTCTTGCCGTCGTACACTCCGCCGTCCACACGGCTGCGGTGATCGGGATGGCAGGAGAGCATCCACATCTCACCAACCTTTTCCGATTCACCCGGAGCGTCGAATTCTTCCACCAGCCTCGAGCCGCCCCATATATAATCCTTGGGGATGGGCTTCAGTTTCAGAAGCATGATGATCCCTCCTTTGTAAGCGGATCATTTATCAAAGATCAAAAAATCCCTTTTTGGCTGTCTGTTTGGGCATGGCAGCGTCCATATCGCGGATGAGCTGCTTCTGCTTTTCGTTGAGGGAGCGTGGGATAGTAACGTTGAAGTGGATGATCTGGTCGCCTCTGCCTCTGCCGCCCAGACGCTGGATACCCTCGGAACGGAGGGTATGGCGGTCACCGGGCTGAGTGCCGGCGGGCACCTTGACCTTTTTTGTGCCGTCCAGAGTCATAACGTCGATCTCCGCGCCCAGCGCAGCCTGCGCAAAGGTCAGAGGCACCTCGCAGTGTACGTCAAAACCGTCGCGCTCGAAGAAATGATGGGGACGGATATCCACTTCCACAATCAGATCGCCGGCGGGACCGTTGTTAAGACCGACATCGCCCTCGCCTCGCACCTTGATCATCTGAGCCTCATCGATACCGGCAGGGAATTCCACGGTGTAGGTTTTCTTGACGCCCACACGACCGACACCCTTGCACTTGGAGCACTTATGCTCAACAATTTTGCCGGCACCGCGGCAGGTCTCGCACTCGTGCTGGGTCTGCATCACACCGAAGGGTGTGCGCTGCTGGCTCTTGACATAGCCTGCGCCGCCGCAGGTGGGACAGCTCTTGGGGGAGGAACCGGGCTGTGCGCCGGAGCCTTTGCATTCGCTGCAGTTTTCCACGTGGCGGTATTTCACTTCCTGCTTGCAGCCCTTTGCCGCGTCCTCAAAGGATAGCACCACGGTCTGATGCACATCCTTGCCCCGGCGGGGAGCGTTGGAGGAACGGGTGGCACCGCCGCCAAAGCCGCCGCCGAAAAAGCTGCCCAGAATGTCGCCCAGGTCGAAGCCGTCAAAGCCGCCGAAACCGCCGAAGCCGCTGCCCGCACCGTAGTTGGGGTCAACGCCGGCGTGACCGAACTGGTCGTAGCGGGCGCGCTTCTCCTTATCGGACAGCACTTCGTATGCCTCGTTGACTTCCTTGAACTTGGCCTCGGCCTCCTTGTCGTTTGGATGGAGGTCGGGGTGATATTTCTTCGCCGCGGCACGGTAGGCGCGTTTTATCTCGTCCTCGCTTGCGCCCTTGTCTACGCCGATGACTTCGTAATAATCTCGTTTCTTTTCGTCCACTGTGATAACCTCGTTCTGAATGATATTGCTCAGACCGGCGGGCAGAACAGCTCCGTTCGGTCTGCTAATAGAGTATTATAACATAATTATGGGGTTATTTCAATATTCGGGAGGATGAGATTACGCTGCATTTTCGGCGTTACTCAGACATCAATTCCGAATGCTGACAAAACGAACACTACAAGCACATAGATAGTCAGAATCGCCGAAACAACCGTAACTGTTTTGGATATTCTCTTATCCATTTTATGATCCACCGTGTCATGAGCGTTGTCCGTGGCAACCTTCATCAGAAAGAGCGCCAGCCACGGGAAGCTGATCAGCTTGCTGACCAAAGTAGAAAAGAATGATGTTGCGTATATTCCAAAACGTTTTTGAAATGTGTTATGTATAGTAACATCAAAGTAAAACTGATCGAAATCAAGTATATTAATAAGTGCAAATAAAAGACCTATAGTAATCAACGCTGCAATACAGATATTCCGGCTGCGCACAGCTGTTTTCCTGCTTACACTTTTGCTGCCAAAGCAATTATTGACAGCGGCAATACCTGCAGCAATAATGGCTGCATCTCTGACCATTCCAAAAAGATGCCATACCAAAACGCAAGCTGGTCTCGAACCATAAGCTGTTCTCTCAATGTAAGCTGCTCCCATAACATAAGCTACTGATAGAGTAGTTATGCAGAAAGCATTGAGACCTTTATAGATTCTTCTTTTATCTGCAGTATCAGGTTTTGCAGCAAAAGCATAGATCGAAGGCAATACTTTTAGTAAATTGAACATCAAAAATATAGCTGCCGGTTGCACAATCGCACTTACACTGACACTGTCTATAGAAAACAAAATATTATCCACTGCAGAATCTCTTACAATGTCGTGCACACCACCAAAGAAAATCGCCGAATAGCCGCCAACAGGGAAACCCATATTGCCGCTATAAATGAACTCATAGAAAAACAGCACCGGCAGCAGAAGCAGTACCGCGCAGAAAACCAGCGCTGCCCAGCCCCTTTTCCCCAGAGAGAAGCCTCTCTCCAGCAGCGGGCTGGACACAGTCTCCGCCTTCGGAGCTGTCGGAGCAGCCATAGCCGCAGCCGCCGCCGGAGCAGACTGCGCGGTTGCCTCATTGACCGTCACCGGCTGAGCCTTGGGCTCGCCTCCGCACTCGACAAGTGCCTCTCTGAGCTTGTAGTTACGCTCCCAGTCGGCAAGCTCGCCCCACATAACGCGCTGGTTGATGGCAAAAGTAGCGCGCAGGGCGGCATCCAGCTCACCTGCAGGAATATCCTCCAGATAGACAATTATCATCTTCTTGCGCAGGGCGATGGCATAGGCGCACTCGTCGATAACCTCCGGTCGGTTGATACCCTCTCTGGTGGCGAACACCACAAAGGCGGAGCACTTTTCGATGTGCTCGTTGATGACCGCCTTGTAGCGCCGCGCAATCTCGATGCCCTGATCGTACCAGACGCGGAAGCCGTCGTTGTTGAGGGCGCTGATGATTTCATACACCCTGTCGCTGTCCATGTGGGCATAGCTGATAAAGGCATAGGACCTGCCGCCCTCATAGGCACGGAACCGTTCCATATTTATCCACCTTTCAAATTATCATCAGAATGTCGATAGTTAGAACCTGCGTTACTAACTCTCGCACACCGCGTTGTGCATCTGCTCGATGAACATGGACCAGCGCTGGCACTCCACCGGACGGGAAGGCTCAAACGAATAGAACTCTCCCTTGTAGTAGAACTCGATGGAGTTACCCTGTGAGAACGCCACGGCGGTCAGGTTCGAGATGGGAATATGCAGCTCAAAGGGCTGTCCGTCCTTCTGACCGGTATAGCTGAAACCGGTGGCGTCGGCGCGGATGGTTCCTTCGCCGCGGGGCTTGAGCCATGTGTTCTTACGGGTCATCAGCAGGGTGGCGGTGTCGGTCATGTATGTATCGGGCTGCTCCGCGATGAGCTTGCGGATATGTTCCACCTGCAGTTCATACCAGTCGCCGATGCTTTCGGGAATGACGCAGCTTTCGTTCAGCGGCAGCAGATCGTAATACTCGTTGAGCCGTGCGCCGTTGCCGCATGCCTCGCAGCGGATGATATCCTTTGCTGTGGTCATGCAATGCTCAGCGCCGCACTTCGGGCAGAAGAACAGCACGTCGTGCAGTCCCTCCGCCATCTTCTTGCCCTTGTAGGCAACCCGGTGCTGCCTCTGCCACGCTGCTTCATCTGTTTTCAGCTCTTTTACCATGAGTTCATAAATCTCATCATCGGTCATTTCAACCATTTGCTCAGGAGTGAGTATTAGTTTCACATTGGTATCAATACGGCCCTTACGCAGATCGGAGGCCCATTTCGGCCATGTCATGTATGCTCCGTAGTGATGCACGCCCACTACCGGCATCTTAAGATGGCGCAGCAGCTTGACTGTAGCCTTTTCAAAAGTCTCGCTCACGCCGCCGGGAGCCATACGACCCTCGGGGAAGAGCATGATGTTGCCGCCGAGCTTTGCCACGGCAAGCATGCTCTTGACCGCCGCCACATCAGGGCAGAACTGATCCTTTGGAATCGCGCCAACTTTTCTGAGCAGAAATCTCAGTGTCGGCACGGAATAGTAGTAACGGGAAATGACCGCGTTCAGACGGTTCGGCCACACGGCAAGACCCACCAGAATCCAGTCGATACGGGTCAGGTGATTGCTCAGCACGATAAAAGGCGGCTTGACCCCTTCCATACCCTCACGGGTGATGGTCTGCCGATACTTTTTGCCGTACATCGGCTTCAGCACCGACATCGCAAGACCGTAAAGAGGCTTGCTGGGCAGACGCACATCGGATTTCTTTTTCGCTTTTGCTTTCTTCGCGGCTTTCTTTTCCACTGCTTCGCTCATGGTAATCTGTCCTCTTTTCATGAATATACTCATTCAATTGTATTATATATCATGTCAGGCCATTATGCAAATCTGTTTTCCGAGCCGCCGGCACTTGACATCGGACTGATTTTCCGATAGAGTAGACATTGAATTACCCGACGGAGGTATGATTCATGTACAACGAACTGACCCGACAGGATATCGAAAAAATGCAGGCCGAACTGGAGGACCGCAAGGTCAATCTCCGCCATCAGCTGCTTGAGGAAGTCAAGCGCTGCCGCGAGTTCGGCGATCTGAGCGAAAATTTTGAATACAAGGAAGCCAAGCGCGCAAAAAACCGCAACGAGAGCCGTATCCGTTTCCTTGAGCGAATGATCCGCACCGCCACAGTCATCGAGGACAATTCCGACGAACACACGGTCGGGCTGTACGACAAGGTGGGTGTTTACATCCCCGAGGACGACGAGGTGGAATACTACCGCGTGGTCACAACCGTGCGCATCGACCTTGACGCCGGCTTCATCAGCAAGGAGTCGCCTCTGGGAAGACAGCTTCTGGGCAAACACGTGGGCGACCGGTTCACCGTGGTCGTCAATGACCAGTATTCCTACGAAGCCGAGATCCGTTCCATCGAAAAAGGTGAGGACGACGGCACGGCGGGTCTGATGGAGTATTGAGCGCGGCATGGCTGCGCTCTTTTCTTTTTTGCCAGACCGCTTGTCCCACTCCGAAACGCGGCACAGCAAAGCAACTCGGACGGGGCAGTGGTCGGGTGTGGCCGATTGCTCCCTCTGCACGACCTTTGGTCGTGCCACCTCCCTCGGAAAGTGAGGCAAATGAGATTTCTACGCGGGAACGGCGCGCCGATATTCTTCACCTCGACAAAACTACCGCGCTCGGACGAAAAGACATTCACACCTGCGAACGGATCTGCTAAATCCGAATTTCCACACACGCAAACAACCCCCACCGGCATCAGCCGGTGGGGGTCGATTATTTGGAAGATACTAAACGGGAATTCTGATTACTCAGGATGCTTTACAGCAAAATTATTTGCCGTAGACTTCCTGCAGCTTGAGCAGGTGAGCATACTTATCCTCAGCCAGCTGCTCTGCCTTGGCGAACAGTGCCTCAGCACGATCGGGGAAGGCTCTGGTCAGGGAGTTGTAGCGGCTCTCGCCCATGATGAACTCACGATAGCTGGCGGAAGGTGCCTTGCTGTCGAGGGAGAAGGGATTCTCGCCCTTTTCAGCCAGAGCGGGGTTGAAGCGGAAGCAGTGCCAGTAACCGGCAGCAACAGCCTTCTTCTCTTCTGCCATGGAGATGCCCATGCCGCCCTTGATGCCGTGGTTGATGCAGGGAGCGTAGGCGATGATGAGGGAGGGACCATGATAGGCCTCAGCCTCGTGGAATGCCTTGAGGGTCTGGTTCATGTCAGCGCCCATAGCGATCTGAGCAACATAGACATAACCGTAGCTCATGGCGATCTGAGCCAGATCCTTCTTCTTGGTGGCCTTACCGGTAGCGGCGAACTGAGCAACAGCGCCGACAGGAGTAGCCTTGGAGGACTGACCGCCGGTGTTGGAGTAAACTTCGGTATCGAAGACGAGGACGTTGACGTCGAGGCCGGAAGCCAGAACGTGATCCAGACCGCCGAAGCCGATGTCGTATGCCCAACCGTCACCGCCGAGGATCCACTGAGACTTCTTGGCGAGGAAGTCCTTGTCAGCCAGCAGCTTGTCAGCAACGTCCTTGCACTCGCAGCCGGAGGCAGCGCACTTGGAGACGCAGTCGATCAGCTTGTCGGAAGCAGCTCTGTTGGCGAGGGAATCCTCATAGGTGTCGATCCATTCCTGGCAGGCAGCCTTGGTGGCATCGCAGGGAGTCTTGGCCATGATCTCCTGAACATAGCCCATCAGACGCTCACGGTTGGCGTTCTGAGCCAGAACCATACCGAGACCGAACTCGGCGTTATCTTCAAACAGGGAGTTGGCCCAAGCGGGACCGTAGCCCTTCTTGTTGACGGTGTAGGGAGTGGAAGGTGCGGAACCGCCCCAGATGGAGGAGCAGCCGGTGGCGTTGGCGATATAAGCTCTGTCGCCGAACAGCTGAGTCATCAGCTTGGCATAGGGAGTCTCGCCGCAGCCTGCGCAGGCGCCGGAGAACTCAAGCAGGGGCTGCTTGAACTGGCTGCCCTTGACGGTGGTGGCTGCGAACTTGGCAGCGACCTCTTCCTTCTCGTCGATGCCCAGACCGTACTCGAACATAGCCTGCTGGAAGCGGACATCGTCGATGGGCTTCATGGTCAGGGGGCTGTTCTTGATGTTGCCCGGGCAGACCTGAGCGCAGGAGCCGCAGCCGGTGCAGTCGAGGGTGGAAACGGTCATGGCGTACTTCATGCCGGGCATGCCGATCATGTCAACGATCTTGGCGCCCTCGGGAGCGGCAGCAGCCTCAGCCTCGGTCAGAGCGACAGGACGGATGACGGCGTGGGGGCAGACGTAGGAGCACTGACCGCACTGGATGCAGCCGTTGGGATCCCACTCGGGAACGAAGACAGCGATACCGCGCTTCTCATAGGCAGCGGAGCCCTGGGGGAAGGTACCGTCGGCATCCTTGACGAAGGTGGAGACAGGCAGGCTGTCACCCTTCTGGGCGTTGACGGGAGTGAGGATGTTGTTGACGAAGTCAACCAGATCCTTGCGATCGCCGACAGCGATGTTGGCCTGCTTGCTGTCAACAGCGTTGGCCCACTCAGCGGGAACCTCAACCTTGACTACGCTCTGATAGCCTCTGTCGATGGCGGCATAGTTCATGTTGACGATGTCCTCGCCCTTCTTGCTGTAGGACTTGTAGGCAGCCTTTTTCATGTAGTCAACAGCGTCCTCGATGGGAATGATGTTGGCCAGCTTGAAGAATGCGGACTGCAGAATGGTGTTGGTGCGGGTAGCACCCAGACCGATCTCAACAGCGATGCTGGTAGCGTCGATGGTGTAGAGATTGATGTTGTTCTGGGCGATGTATCTCTTGGCACTGGCGGGCAGACGCTCGGTCAGCTCGTTGATATCCCATGCGCAGTTGAGCAGGAAGGTGCCGCCGGGCAGCAGATCCTCAACCATGTCATACTTGTCAACGTAGGAAGGATTGTGGCAGGCAACAAAGTTGGCCTTGTTGACGTAGTAGGTGGACTTGATGGGGGACTTACCGAAGCGCAGATGGCTGATGGTGATACCGCCGGACTTCTTGGAGTCGTAGGCGAAGTAGCCCTGAGCGTACATTTCGGTGTGGTCGCCGATGATCTTGATGGAGTTCTTGTTTGCGCCGACGGTACCGTCAGAGCCCAGACCCCAGAACTTGCAGCAGGTGGTGCCTTCGGGAGTGGTGTTGGGATTCTCGGTCTCATCCAGAGAGAGATAGGTGACGTCGTCGTTGATGCCGAGGGTGAAGCGCTTCTTCATGTCAGCGGCATCCAGGTTGCGGTAGGTGGCGATGATCTGAGCAGGAGTGGTATCCTTGGAACCCAGACCGTAGCGGCCGCCGGCCAGCTTGATGCCGGCGAACTTGCTGTCGGCGATGGCGGCAGCAACGTCGAGGAACAGAGGCTCGCCCAGAGCGCCCGGCTCCTTGGTACGATCCAGAACAGCGATGGCCTTGGCGGAAGCGGGAATAGCTTCGATCAGGCGGTCAGCGCTGAAGGGACGGTACAGACGGACCTTGATCAGACCGACCTTCTCACCCTTGGCGAGCAGGTAGTCGATGGTCTCCTCGATGGTATCACAGACGGAACCCATGGCGATGATGACCTTGTCAGCATCGGGAGCGCCGTAGTAGTTGAAGGGCTTGTAGTTGGTGCCGAGCTTGGCGTTGACCTTGTCCATGTACTCCTCGACGGTTGCGGGAACAGCGTCGTAGTACTTGTTGCAGGCCTCGCGAGCCTGGAAGAAGATGTCGGGATTCTGAGCGGTACCGCGCAGGACGGGATGCTCAGGGTTCAGGGAACGGCGGCGATACTCGTTGACTGCATCCCAGTCGAGCATTTCGCCCAGATCCTTGTAGTCCCAGGTCTCGATCTTCTGGATCTCGTGGGAGGTACGGAAACCGTCAAAGAAGTGCAGGAACGGTACGCGGCCCTTGATGGCAGCCAGATGTGCAACAGCACCCAGATCCATGACTTCCTGGGGGTTGTTGGAGCACAGCATTGCGTAACCGGTCTGGCGGCAGGCATAAACGTCAGAATGGTCGCCGAAAATGGACAGAGCGTGGGAAGCCAGCGCACGGGCGGAAACGTGGATAACGCTGGGCAGCAGCTCACCTGCCATCTTGTACATATTCGGGATCATGAGGAGCAGACCCTGAGATGCGGTGTAGGTGGTGGTGGGTGCACCGGCGGCCAGGGGGCCGTGAACAGCACCGGCGGCACCGGCCTCGGACTGCATTTCGGTCACGCGGACCTCGCGGCCGAACAGGTTCTTGACACCGGCGGCAGCGTACTTGTCGGTCTCGTCAGCCATAACGGAAGACGGGGTGATGGGGTAGATGGCAGCTACATCGGTAAACGCATACGAAACGTGTGCGGCAGCGGAGTTACCATCCATGGTTTTCTTGGTTCTTGCCATGCTTTATTAATCCTCCTTGTAAGGTTACAGATATCAGAAATGATATTGACGCTCAAATCGCGGACTTTCCGGTATCTGAATCATCACCTGATATAATAACAGTTTTGTTCGGTTCTGTAAAGTCAAAAAAGTAACAAACTTTATTAAAAAGTATGGTTGCGCTGGAAAAAATGCGAATCCGGGAACGTGTGAAATTATTCTTAATAAATATGAAGCACAAAACACGAAGGAATATCAGGGATACGGCACGGAAACCAATTCAGAATCTCATAAAACCATACCGCTGGTATAAAAATAATTTTACCTGCTCTACCATCGGTCGGTTGCGTCCGGAAAAATGCCGTGATATAATTCGGCCATAACCTCGAAGGGAAGACCGGCATGAAGATATCACTTTCGCAGAATATCCGCTCCCTGCGCAAGGAGCGTGGAATGACACAGGAGAAGCTCGCGGAGGCGCTGTGCGTGACCGTGGGCGCTGTACATAAATGGGAGACCGGCGCTTCACTGCCGGAAATCCGGCTGCTGCTGGAAATGGCCGACCTGTTCGGCATCTCCATGGACGCGCTGCTGGGCTATGAAATGAAAGGCGGCTCGGCGGAAAGTATTGTGGAGCGAATCAGAGATCGTCTGCGGGCAAAGGATTTTGTCTCGGCCCTGTCCGAAGCGGAAAAGGCGCTGATACGCTATCCCAACACTTTCGCCGTGGTGCACTGCTGCGCAGACGTATATGAGCGCAAGGGTGTTGAGACCGGCGACCGCGACGCGCTGCTGAGAGCCATTGATCTGATGGAGCGTACCATACCTTTGCTTTCACAGAACGACGATCCTCAGATCAGCGAGGTGACCATACGCTCGGATATCGCGGTGTGCCATATCATGCTGCGGCAGACCGGCAAGGGTATAGAAATACTGAAAAGATACAACGCCGGCGGCATCAACAACACCCTGCTGGGGCTGATCTGTTCTCAGGACGAAAACCATGACCGCGGGGAAACGGAACAGTTTCTCGTCAAGGGGCTGGCGGGTGTGGTCACCAACGCCATACGGTGCATGAGCGGCTATATCAACTATTACAGCGGCAGAGGAAATGTCACCGGCGCGCTGGAAGCGGCACAATGGCTGACAGGTTTTCTCAGATCGCTGAGGTCAGCTGACGATGTGTGCTATTTTGACAAGATCATCTCCACCGCTCTGGCTGTGGAAGCGGCGTTCAGTCTGCAGCTGGGTCATCAGGATGAGGCACGGCGGCTCATGACCGGGGCATACCGCATGGCAGCTGCCTTTGACGCATCACCTGTATACAACGTACAGGCGATGAGATTCCTCATCGGTGATATGGAAAACACCACCGCCTCGGACGATCTTGGCGAAACCGCAGCGGCGGCGATAGAAAAACTGCTGGACACGGACGAAAATTTCCGTTCCGCGGCAGAGATGTGGAAACAGATAAAAAACGAACATACGGAGGAAAGCGAAAATGAGCAGGAAAACAAACAGTAAGAGTACAAAGACCGATATCCGCCCCTTTACACGGCAGTTTTTCAAAGGCAGCGGCGGCGTGATGGTGACCGGCATCTTCGGCACTCTGCTCAGCACGGTGTGCGCGCTGGCCGTCTCCTGGCTGATTCAGCTGATAATCGACTGCGTGGCAGGCTATGACACCGGCTTTGACCTGAAGGACATCACAATATTCACCGCCATCGGTGTGGTGCTGTTTGCCGCGGCTTATCTGCTGGTGGCTCATTCCCGCCCCCGTTTCATCGCCCGCGGCATCGGTCAGTACAAGGAATACGTCTTTCAGGAGCTGACAAAGAAGAATATTTCCGCCTTTTCCGGTGAAAATTCCTCGCTGTACATCTCTGCTCTGAGCAACGACACCAATTCCATCGAGAGCGGATATCTGGGCAATATATTCCCCGTTATCGAAAATATCCTGCTCTTTGCCGGCGCGCTGGCAATGATGCTGATTTACAGCCCGCTGCTCACCGCCGTTTCCATCGGTCTTTCCCTCATTCCGGTTGTCGCGTCCCTGCTCACCGGCGGACTGATGGTGAAGGCGGAAAAGGATATGTCCGACCGCAACGAAGAATACATGTCCACCCTGCGCGACAGCCTTTCGGGCTTCTCGGTCATCAAAACCTTCAAGGCGGAGGCGCAGATGTGCCGCATCTTCGCCGCCAACGTAAAGCGTCTGACCGAAGCCGACAGCCGCAGGCGCAAACTTGAGATAATTGTGCAGATGTTCGCTCAGGTGGCGGGTGTCATCGCCCAGATGGGGGTGTTTCTCATCGGCGCTTATCTTGCCCTGTCCGGCAAGGGCGTTACTGTGGGTACGGTGATGGTTTTTGTGCAGGTGATGAACTACGTTCTCAATCCCATAGCCGTCATTCCCGGGTACATCGCCCAGATCAAGGCTTCCCGCGCGCTTATCCGCAAGCTGGCTGAAGCCCTGCCTGAAAACGTGCGCGAAAGCGGCACCGTTGCCGAACAGAAGCTGGACGACGGCATCACCATCGAGCATCTCTCCTTTGCCTATGAGCCGGAAAAGCCGGTGCTGAATGATGTGAATTTCACCTTTGAAGCGGGAAAGAGCTATGCCCTTGTTGGCGGTTCGGGCAGCGGCAAATCCACCCTGCTCAACCTGCTTATGGCATCCAGATCCGATTACACCGGTGCCATCCGCTACGACGGCAGTGACCTGCGTGACATCACCAGCGAGTCACTCTATGAGCTGATATCGGTCATCCAGCAGAACGTGTTCGTTTTCAACGCCTCCATCCGCGACAACATCACCATGTTCTCCGAATTTCCGGAAAAAGCGGTAGACAAGGCCATCGAGCTTTCCGGTCTGTCCGCCCTCATCGCGGAAAAGGGCGAGGATTATCTCTGCGGCGAAAACGGCAGCGGTCTTTCCGGCGGCGAAAAGCAGCGCATCTCCATCGCCCGCAGCCTGCTGAAAAATTCCCAGGTGCTCATGGTGGACGAAGCCACCGCCGCCCTTGATCCTCAGACAGCCTTTCAGGTGTCCGGTTCCATACTGGATCTGGACGGAATCACACGCATTGTGGTGACCCATTCCCTCGACGAGGCTCTCCTGCGCCGCTACGACTGCATACTTACCCTGAAGAACGGCACCATCGCCGAATCGGGCGGTTTTGAAAATCTGATGGACAGGAAAGGATATTTCTATTCTCTGTTCACCGTGGCACAGTAGACATTTTTTCTGATGGCTACTGACTGAGTTTGCTCCCTCCGTCACGGCTGCGCCGTGCCCCCTCCCTCAGAGAGGGAGGCTTTGACCCCCTCCCCGAGGGGGCTGGCTGCGAAGCAGACTGGGGGAGCAACACCCAAAAAAATTCTGAACAACAAAGGAGCATCGCCATGTCTCTGCCATATGACCGCAGGCTCATTGAACAGGCACGGCAGCTGCGAAAAAGCGCAACCAGACAGGAAAACCATCTGTGGTACGATTTTCTGCGAACATATCCGATAAGGTTCCAGCGTCAAAAGACTATCGGTGGTTTCATCGTGGATTTCTACTGTCACGCAGCAAGACTCGTGATTGAACTGGACGGCAGTCAGCATTTCAGCGAACAGGGCATGGCGCACGACCGTGACCGAACCGCTGTTCTTGAGGGCTATGAGCTGAAAGTCATCCGCTTCTCCAATCACGAAGTTGATACGCGGTTTTCGTCCGTATGCGAGCAGATAGATATCACCGTCAGTGAGAGAATAAAAGGGTAATGCTGCTCTGTGATCCCCCGGGAGAGGCTAGCGTGGGCGGAAAGTTTTGTTCGACTGAGTTTACTCCCCCAGTCTGCTTCGCAGCCAGTCCCCTCGGGGAGGGGGCCGATGCCTCCCTCTCTGAGGGAGGTGGCACGGCGCAGCCGTGACGGAGGGAGCAACACCCGAAAACCAAAATCCGTCCCGATTCCCGTTCAATAACAGACAAAAGGTCTGCCGCAGGTGCAAATTCGCACCCCGGCAGACCTTATTTATTTTGTGATATCTCAGAAATTATTCCTCGCTGTCAGCGGCTTCTTGCTCCGCCTCGTCTTCCTCGACGATTTCCTCCTCGACAGCTTCGGCAGCGGCAAGCTCCTCGGCGGTCTCGGCGCCCTCATCGGGATTTTCGTTTTCGTCATGCTCCAGCTTTTCGGCTTCCTCGTCGCTGTGCTGGACACGGGCGATGGCAACGATCTTTGTATCCCCAGCAAGACGCATCAGGCGCACGCCCTTTGCCGGACGGGCACACTCACGGATCTCGGACACGGCGATGCGGATAATTACGCCGGCGTCGTTGATGATGATGATGTCGTTGTCGTCGTCCACCACGCGGATGGCAGCCACATCACCCACCGACTGGCGGTAGTTGGTGATACCCTTGCCTCCGCGGGACTGGATGCGGTAGTTATCCATGGGGGAGAGGCGGCCGAAGCCGTTTTCGCTGACGGTGAGCACACGGCTCTCCGGACGGACAACTGACATGCCGATGACCGTGTCTCCCGGCTGCAGACGGATACCGCGCACGCCGGCGGCGGTACGTCCCATGATGCGGATGTCAGTTTCGTTGAAGCGGATGGCCATACCCTTGCGGGTACCGATGATCAGTTCGCGGTCACCCTCGGTGAGGCGTGCCCATACCAGCTGGTCGTCCTCCTTGAGGGTCAGAGCGATAAGTCCGCGCTTGCGGCAGTTGGCAAAGGCGCTCAGCGGAGTGCGCTTGATGATGCCCTGCTGGGTGACCATGACCATGTATCGCTCGCTGTCGTATTCACGCTCAACGCGGATCATGTTGGTGATCTTCTCCTCGGGCTGCAGCTCGAGGAGATTGACGATGTTCATGCCCTTTGCGTTGCGTCCGCCCTCGGGAATCTCGTAGCCCTTGAGGCGGTAGACACGTCCCTGATTGGTGAAGAACATGACGTAGTCGTGGGTGCAGCCGATGAACATCTCCATGGGAGTGTCCTCTTCGCGCTTCTGCATGCCGGCAATGCCCCGTCCGCCGCGATGCTGAATCTGATAGTTCTCCATCTTCTGGCGCTTGACGTAGCCCATTGCGGTCATGGTGATGACGCATTCCTCCTCGGGAATGAGATCCTCAACGTCCATTTCACCGGAGATGGCTTCGATGACGGTCTTACGCTCGCTGGCGTACTTCTTTGAAATAACCGCAAGCTCATCGCCGACGATGACGCGGCGACGCTCCTCGCGGGCGATGATGTCCTCGAAGTCCTCGATCTTCACCTTGATCTCAGCCAGTTCGTCCTCGATCTTTTCGCGCTCCAGACCGGAGAGCTGTCCCAGACGCATCTGAACGATGGCGTTGGCCTGAATGTCGTCAAGACCGAAGCGCTCACACAGACGCTCCTTGGATTCGGGAATGCTCTTGGAGGAGCGGATGATAGCGATGACCTCGTCTATGTAGTCCAGCGCGATCTTCAGACCCTCGAGGATATGGGCGCGTTCCTTTGCCTTGCGCAGGTCGTGAATGGTGCGGCGCAGAATGACCTGCAGCTGATGCTTGAGATATTCGTCCAGCATGTCATGCAGGGTGAGTACCTTCGGCACACCGTCAACAATGGCAAGGTTGATAACGCCGTAGGTTATCTGCATCTGAGAGTATTTATACAGGTTGTTGAGCACAACACCTGCCGAAGCCTCGCGCTTTACGTCGATGGTAATGCACATACCGGCGCGGTCGGAGTGGTCCTCGATGCGGGAGATACCCTCGATGCGCTTGTCCTTGACCATATCGGCAATGCTCTCGATAAGGCGGGCCTAGTTTACCTGAAAGGGCAGCTCGGAAACAATTATCTGGCTGCGTCCCTTGTTGTTTTCCACGATTTCCGCCTTGGCGCGCAGGGTGATCTTTCCGCGGCCGGTGCCGTAGGCGGCACGGATACCGGAGCGGCCCATGATGATTCCTCCGGTGGGGAAATCGGGACCGGGAACATATTCCATCAGCTCGTCAAGGGCGGCATCTGGATTTTCCAGCAGATATCTCGCCGCATCCACCACCTCACGCAGGTTGTGGGGCGGGATATTTGTTGCCATACCGACGGCGATACCGGTGGAACCGTTGACCAGCAGATTTGGGAACTTGCTGGGCAGAACGGTGGGTTCCTTTCTTGAATCGTCGAAGTTGGGGATATAATCCACCGTTTCCTTTTCGATATCGGCAAGCATCTCAAGGGAGATTTTGCTCATGCGCGCCTCGGTGTATCGGTAGGCTGCAGGGGGGTCACCGTCCACGGAACCGAAGTTGCCGTGTCCGTCAACCAGCATCTCTCTCATGGAGAAATCCTGAGCCAGACGCACGAGGGCATCGTAAACCGACGCGTCACCGTGGGGGTGATAGCGGCCCAGCACGTTACCGACGGTTGTAGCGCACTTCTTGTAGGGCTTGTCGGGAGTGATGCCGTCCTCGTACATGGCATACAGAATACGGCGATGGACCGGCTTGAGTCCGTCGCGCACATCGGGCAGAGCACGGGAAACGATAACCGACATGGAGTAATCCAGGAAGGATTTCCTCATCTCGTTTTCTATCCACACATCCACCAGCTTGTTTCCGCTGCTAATGCTGTTGTTCAGATAATTGTCCATAATAATATAAGCCTCTTTCACAGAACCGCACAGAATATGTCAGCGTTTTCATGCATATTCACGCGATTACTTGTTTCTGAAATCGTATATTGTATCGTTTTATTTTATGATAACAATCCGTATTCGGGATTTGCGGGAGTTTTACACGTTTTCCACATAGTTTTCAACAATCTGTAATCAAACTGCGGAAATAAACCCTATCACCGAACAAATATGTCTTGACAGCGAACATTGTCCATATATTGTGTTCAGGACTGCTGTTGTCTGTTTTTATGTCTATCAGCGCAACCGGCTGAATAATGCAGGCTATACGTCGAGGTTCTGGACGTACTTTGCGTTCTGCTCGATAAACTCACGGCGGGGTTCAACCTTGTCGCCCATGAGTATGGTGAACACCTCGTCGGCTGCCATGGCATCCTCGATCTGCACCTTGAGCATCAGGCGGCGTTCGGGGTCCATGGTGGTTTCCCACAGCTGTTCCTTGTCCATCTCACCGAGACCCTTGTAGCGCTGGATATCGTCGGCTGCGCCTCTGCGCTGGAGTATCTCGTCACGCTGCTCGTCGGAGAAGGCGTAATAATGCATATCCTTCTTACTGACGCGATAGTGACCCTCGATGTAGTTTCCGTTCTCGTCCTTTACTCTGGTGACCTTTGCATCCTCGCCCAGCTCCTCAAGGAGAGCCTTCTTTTCTTCCTCATTGTTGGCCTCCAGATCCAGCTTCTTGTAACTGACGCGGTAGAGGGGAGGCTGCGCGATGCACACGTGTCCGTTTTCCACCAGCGGGCGCATATAGCGGAAGAAGAAGGTCAGCAGCAGGGTACGGATATGAGAGCCGTCGACGTCGGCATCGGCCATGATGATGACCTTGTGATAGCGCAGCTTGCTCAGATCAAATTCCTCGCCGATACCGCAGCCCAGAGCCATGACCACCGGCATGAGCTTTTCGTTGCCGTATACCTTGTCAAGGCGTGCCTTTTCGACGTTGAGCATCTTGCCCCACAGGGGGAGGATAGCCTGAGTATAGCGGTCGCGGCCTTCCTTTGCGGTGCCGCCGGCCGAGTCACCCTCGACGATAAATATTTCCGACTTGACCGGATCGCGGTCGATGCAGTCAGCCAGCTTGCCGGGCAGTCCGGCACCGTCCAGTGCCGATTTGCGGCGGGCGGACTCTCTTGCCTTGCGCGCGGCTTCTCTGGCACGGGAGGCTTCGAGCGCCTTATTGAATATGGCCTTGGCCACGTTGGGATGTTCTTCGAGATAGGTGGACAGTGCCTCGGACACCACGTTATCCACCAGAGTTCTGACCTCGGTGTTGCCCAGCTTGGTCTTGGTCTGACCCTCGAACTGGGCTTCCTTGACCTTGACGCTGACGATGGCGGTCAGACCCTCGCGCACGTCGTCACCGCTGAGATTCTTGTCGTTATCCTTGAGTATATTGAAGCGGCGGGCATAATCATTCATTACACGGGTAAGGGATCGTTTGAAGCCTTCTTCGTGCATACCGCCGTCGGTAGTACGGATGTTATTGGCGAAAGTGAGCAGCAGCTCGGTGTAATCAGTGTTATACTGCATGGCGATCTCCACCGAGGCGTTGCCGTCAGCAGAAGAACCGGTCATGAAAATGACCTCGTCGTGTACAACTTCAACCTGCTTCTTTGAGTGGATATATTCCACAAAGCTCTTGACGCCGCCTGCGTAGTGATAATCTTCCACACGGACATTTTCCGGATCACGCTCATCACGCAGCTCGATATGTATACCGGCGTTCAGAAAAGCCTGTTCTCTCAGACGAAGATCCAGAGTCTCAAAGTCATAGACAGTGGTTTCCTTGAATATTTCAGGATCGGCCTTGAAACGTACAGTTGTACCAGTACGGTCGGTGTCTCCGATAATGGTAAGATCCTGTACCTTATCGCCGCGCTCAAAGCGCATCTTATTGATGTGCTTGCCGTCATAAACAGTAACCTCTGTCCATTCAGACAGTGCATTGACTACTGAGGCGCCAACACCGTGCAGACCG
>JAZUPE010000026.1:0-3405 GCA_045605025.1 Acutalibacteraceae bacterium | reverse complement strand
CGTGGGTATCGGATATATCGAATATATATGACAGTGAAGTCGGAGTTTGGTCAGTGTTTATGAGTGCAATACCCTTTGCTCCACGGTTTATCCATCTGTCAAGGCGCTTGTTCCAGACTTCGAGGGTTGCACAGGCTGTAGCGTCGGGTCGCTGTGAATGAATAGAAACCTGATCGTGGAATTTGTATTTATAATTGTGTGCCGCTGTGTGAAGAAAGGCTGCCCAGCTCGCCGCACTCTGCGGAATGCTATGCAGCGAATCTTCATGCAAAGCAGTGATAATTTGCAATTTGGTTGCCAAGTTCTTCACTCCTATCTTGCAGTCTCTCTTGCTTTCTGACGGTCAACATCGGTAACTTCAAAGTCGCACTTGTCCCAAAAGACATTGCCGTTGTAATATTCCTGCTCGGCTATCTCCTTTGCTTCTTCGGGGGAAGCGGCGGTTACAGTGACGACTCCTTCGTTTACCTCTTTGACCTTAACTGTGTATTTCATTGTGTTTCACCTCGCTTATCTTGCATCATTTTTTCGGGTCTTGTTAGGCGGTTCACCTGTGGGAGGGTACTTCTTGGCATATTCCGCCAGATTGGTAATCCCCTCGTCAGTAAAGCCCCAATCTTCTGCGGATATTTCTCTCAGACCATCGGGCGGAATGTCGATAGGCTTACTGGAAATTATGGTTCCGTAGTGATTGACAAGAATGGTCTTGCCGAGCTGAACAGGCTCGCCCCAATCCTCATCAGAGTGACGGATTTCGTACATGAACATTCCGTCAGGCACCGTGCTACGGTCTATTCTTCCGCAGAAGAACATAACCGGCTGTTCGAATATCTCCATACTGTCATAACTCTGAGACATAGCATCATAGTAGTTGCCTTTGACGGGCAGAGGATGTCCGTTCTCGTTGTAGCTTTTCGGATTAGCGGCAGGAACTTCCCAGCCGAACATACTGCCTGCTTTCATAGCCGCCTCCTGCGCTTTGGTCACGCCGAGTTTTTCGTTGTAATGATCAACCGTCTGTCGGGCAGAGATTCGGTCGGTAACGGGAATGTCGGAGGTTGAATACCCTTCCACACCTTTCTGGAGAATGATAACTTCACCCGTAGAATCGAGTATCGAATAGCACTGCTCAGGCAGAGAAGAACGGAGAGGAATAACCTTTCCGCCGCTGGCTTCAAGCCTTTCGGCAAACTCACAGATGTGAAAGAGATTGCTCACAGATCCGCTGCTCAGTTCCACATGATAATAGTCAATGTATCGGGCGGTTCGGTCATGGCTTTCTCCATCCTTGCTGATAATACGCACTCTATCGCCATCAGCGATGCGGAACTTCTCCTTGTAGTGCGGATCTATGAAGCGTATGCCTTTAGCCGCATTCTGGATGTGGCTATCGAGCCAATCCCGTCTGTAACAGAAGCAGTAGAGATTGTAATCTCCTTTGCTCGGGTTAAGGCGGAAAAGATAGCTATGGTTATCAGTGTCTATACGAAAGCCATATTCACGGGTATAGCTGCCGTCGAAGCCGCTTTCGGGACTCTGATGGCAGTAAGCAGACATCTTACCACGGCTCACAAGCATACCACCGTATTTTTCATCGCTTCGCAAAGCATTTATAACGGCATCAAGTTCCTCCTTGAACTCCTGTGTTTTCAGCCTTTCACTATGGTCATCCCATGAAGTGTAAAACTCATTGCCATTGCTGCCAAAGTCACCCCGAAGGCGACCGATACTTCCGGTCTGTCCCGTGATCTGTTGACTCTGGGCATAGGTGTACTTTCGTTCCGATGGGAGCATTGGTCGGATTGTCATTTCCATTATCTCGCCTCCGTTTTCTTCTTTTCGGACTGCTTTGCACGAATGTCAGCAAGTCCTTTCTTCGCCCAATCAGGCAGTTTTTCTTCCGGTATAATGCCGAGAATGTCATATCGTTCAAATCTCGAACTCTCGCCGGAATACAACTCTGTGCAGAAACAAGCCGTGCCACGGCTGTTTGGATGAGAGCCAAAACCGCCTGTACATAGCTTTAACTGATGTGTGGGCATCTGATATTCACGATGAAGCACATCGGGCTTTATGACCACGATTTTGCCCTCAAGGTTGCTTCCGTGGGTAAAAGAAGTGCAATCATCTTTTGTCAACGGCAGAAGATTAGGTTCAACAGCCTTGCATTCCAAATAATGCTCTCGTGCCTTTGCCGATTGGTCAGCAATACGCTCAGCGAACACCTGCATTATCTCGGCATAACAATCGCTCACCATGCAATCGCTGTACATATCCATAAGCTCATTTGATGAGCAATTAGCTACGAGATACCGGGCACTCGGCACATCGATATTCTCGCCGACGACTACTTCATTGTCTCCGATATGGATTGATTGGATTATGGTGTAATCACCGGCTTTTCGTATATATTCAGACAATGTATCATCACCTCACAATCCGAAAAGCTGTCGGGTCTTTTTCTTGGGCGGATACATTCGCATAAACTCCTTGAGCGTGCAGGTTTTAAGCGGCCTGACGGCAAAGTCATTCTTCTTTATACGCCTGTATCCGTTGTTGAGGGAAAAGTATCTGTTTGTGATAATGGTGCCGTACTTCGGACCGGTCATAGAATGTGCCAGTTCATCAGGCATACCGATGTCATTGGCTCTTATCTCATACATTCGCATACCTTTGGGTATGGATCTGCGGTCGATGAGGTTAGGAGTGAAAAGAACCGTCCTTCCGAACAGGTCAGCTAACCTGAATTCTTCCTTTCGGGCATTGATTCGTCCGTACAAATTCAACCCTCCTTATCGTGCCGCAGCAGCGTGGGTTTTCTGTGCTTCGGCAACTCTGAGATCCTTATCTATCCTGTTGCAAAGACTACGGAGTGCCGCAGAGCGAGTAGAACAGTAGTCACCCCAGAAGTAGTTGCCTCCGTCTTTGCAGTACCAGCAGACATACGGAGCAGGTGCGCCTTTGCGTTCGCCGATGACGATTTCGTAGTCACCGACTCGAACACTGTCAGTAATTGTGTATCCAGCGTTTTCTCTGGACATTTACATACCTCCTTTGTTTTGGATAAGCAAAAGGGACGGCAATAAACCGTCCCTTTGCAGCGTTCGTTATACTCAGGCGTTCTGTCTGACCTGATTCCACCAGCCGGTTATTCTTCTGAGAAGAACTTCACCATAACCGGACTTATTCAGCCAAAGACCGACCAGTACACCGGCAGATGCAAACATCAGGATAAAACAGATGATAAGCGGAGCAGAGCTGCTGTCATCACCGGTTTTCGGAACATTTGTGACAGGCTCACGGGAGTTGGCAACGGTCAGCTCAACGGTTTCGCCATCCTTTTCGATGCTTACCTTGAACTCGGTTTTCTTCATAAGGAAGCCAACAGGAGCGTCCAGTTCCTTG
>JAZUPE010000025.1:0-15437 GCA_045605025.1 Acutalibacteraceae bacterium | reverse complement strand
CGTTACGCCCTGTTCCCCCACATGAACGTGTATGAGAACATCGCTTTCGGCATGAAGATCCAGAAGAAGTCCGACGCCGAGATCAAGGAAAAGGTCACCGAGATGCTTCGTCTGGTATCTCTGGAGGGCTTTGAAAAGCGCAACGTCAACACCCTTTCCGGCGGTCAGCAGCAGCGTGTGGCCATCGCCCGCGCCCTTGCCAACGATCCCAAGGTTCTGCTTCTGGACGAGCCTCTGGGCGCTCTCGACCTCAAGCTGCGCAAGGACATGCAGGTGGAACTCAAGCAGATCCAGAGCAAGCTGGGCATAACCTTCGTATATGTCACCCACGATCAGGAGGAAGCTCTTTCCATGTCCGACGTAATCGTGGTTATGAATCACGGTGTCATCCAGCAGATCGGCTCTCCCACTGACATCTACAACGAGCCGGAGAACGGTTTTGTCGCCGACTTCATCGGAGAGAGCAACATCGTTGACGGTATCATGCACGCCGACCGCGACGTTTCTTTCTGCGGCGCCCGCATGGAGTGCGTGGATACCGGCTTCGCTCCCGACGAGCAGGTGGACGTTGTTGTGCGTCCCGAGGACGTTATCGTTGTGCCTCTTGAGCAGGCTTCCTTCAGCGGCACTGTTCTTTCCACCACCTTCAAGGGCGTTCATTATGAGATGATCGTGGAGATTCCCGATCAGGACGAGGACTGGCTGATTCAGTCCACCGTTGCTCAGCCTGTGGGCGAGGTTGTCGGCATGACCGTGGCCCCCGAAAACATCCATATAATGAAAAAGTACACCGGCGACTACGCCAGCGACATCGACTTCGAGGAATTCCCCGAGGCGGCTGAGTGAGAGGGGGCGCAGAGTTGAAAAAAGGTACCCGTAAGCTCATGTCGCCCTACGCGGTGTGGGCTCTGCTGTTCACCGTAGTGCCCCTTGCGATGGTTGTATATTTTGCGTTCACCACCGCACAGGGCAGCTTCACATTTGATAACATCATCGAAATCGGAACCTACGCCAAGACCTACGGCGTTTCCATCTGGCTTGGTCTGCTGGCTACGCTCATCTGTCTGCTGCTGGGATATCCCCTTGCTTACATCATTTCCAAATTCAAGGGAATGAGCCAGCGCACACTGGTCATGCTCATCATGCTGCCGCAGTGGATGAATTTCCTGCTGCGCACCTATGCGTGGATGACCATTCTTGAGGGCAACGGTCTGCTCAACACTCTGCTTGGCAAGATCGGCCTTGGTCCCTTTGAGATGATCAACACCCGCGGCGCTGTTGTGCTGGGCATGGTTTATAACTTCCTTCCCTTTATGGTGTTGCCCATCTACTCGGCACTTTCCAAGATGGATCACCGCATCACCGAGGCGGCGCAGGATCTGGGCGCGGACAGCTTCAACGTGTTCCGCCGCATCACCCTGCCGCTGAGTCTGCCCGGTATCATTTCCGGCATCACCATGGTCTTCGTTCCCGCGGTCAGCAGCTTTGTTATCTCCCAGCTGCTGGGCGGCGGCAAGGAAATGCTCATCGGTGACATCATCGAAATGTTCTTCGTGGGCAACGTGCCCGACTACAATGTAGGTTCGGCTCTGTCGCTGGTACTCATGGTACTCATGGTGCTGTGTATGACTGTTATGAACCACTTTGACAACAGCGAAGAGACTGGAGGGCTGACCGTATGAAGAAGGTATTTGACCGCATCTACGTGGCGCTCATTCTGCTGTTCATGTACGTGCCCATCTTCGTGATGATCGTCTTTTCCTTTAACGACTCCAAGAGCCGCTCGGTATGGCAGGGCTTCTCGCTGAGATGGTACGAGGCGCTGTTTAACGATCAGAGCATCATGGACGCTCTGTGGCTGTCGCTGCTGGTGGCTGTGCTGTCCGCCGCTTTCTCCACCGTGCTGGGCACTCTGGCCGCCATCGGTCTGCGCTCCTTCAGCAAGCGGGCACAGAACCTGATAATGACCGTCAACAACATTCCCATGGTCAATCCGGAGATCGTTACCGGTATTGCCATGATGCTGATGTTCGTGGTTATCTTCCGCGCTACAGGTCTGCTGCAGCCGGGATTTGCCACTCTGCTCATTGCTCACATCACTTTCTGCGCACCCTACGTTATGCTGTCGGTACTGCCCAAGCTGCGCCAGATGAACCCTCACCTTTATGAGGCGGCGCAGGATCTTGGCTGTCCGCCGGTCAAGGCGTTCTTCAAGGTTGTTCTGCCCGAGATCATGCCCGGTATCATCACCGGCGCGCTGATGGCTTTCACCCTTTCGCTGGACGATTTTGTCATCAGCTATTTCACAAGCGGATCTTCTGCACAGACCCTCCCGCTGGTCATCTACTCCATGACCAAGAAGCGCATCAATCCCAAGGTCAACGCTCTTTCCTCCATCATGTTCATCGCAGTGCTGGTGTTGCTGGTCATCATCAACCTGCGTGAGATGCGTGAAGAAGCAAGGAACAGCAAAAACGCCAAGTCAAAGGGATAATTCAAATGTAATCGAAAAGCTCCGACCGTGCGGCCGGAGCTTTTTTTGTGTGCGGTATTCTGTGTTGTTTCCTATGCCAAACCAAAATGCGCCAGTACCTTTTCAGCCATCTCTTGCGCTGATACTGTCTCCTCGCGCAAAAACGTCTGTATACCATATTCTGCTGCATTCACATGGAAAGCATTAATGGCTGCCGCCCTGCGCATCTCTGCTCTTCTGCGCTTTTCGTTTTCGCTGATACCCGGTGTGTTCAGGATGCTTTCCAGCATACCGCGATGGTCTGCCCTTGCGAAAAACTCGCGTTCACACACCGACCTGTCAACAGACAGATATATAATCTGATTGGATGGCACCACTTTGCTCACAATCTCCATGTCAAGCATTCCTTCAAAAAGCACCAGCTCATTGCTCTTTGACAGCTCATTAAGATCATTGAGTATGCAGGGTGTCTGCTCGGAGATCACTCCTTTTTCCCATGCAACCATCTGGTCAAGTGACCAGTCCCAGAAGCCGGAAGCATCCATGGTCATGAATGGATGCTTTTCTTTCTCAGCAAGTTTGTAGTAATCAAATCTCCTGTTATCCCCACTGAAATAAAGCATACTGTATCTCTGCGCCAGTATATTTCCAACCGTTGTCTTGCCTGAGCAGGGACAGCCCAGCAGAAAATAAACATTTGAATTAACCATATTGTAATCTCCATCAACATGTGATCCGCGCTCTCGCATTATACCACGCATTTGTCACGCAGTCAGCAATCGCACTTGATATGACTCAGTCTATTCGCTTAATGAAGAAGTATTCTGCATATCCATCGATCCTGTTTTCATAGCTTCCCACCACCTCATAACCTAAACCCTCATAGAATTCTTTTCCCTGCCAGCTGAATGTATCCAGACGTATAGTATTCACGCCCATAGCTTTTGCACGCTTTTCCATTTCTTCGACAAGCAGCCTGCCGTATCCTTTTCGCCGATAATCTTCATCAACAAATACCGTAGAAACATACAGAATCCTGAACGCCGTAATACACGCATCCAATCCTGCTATTATTTTTCCGTCTTTCTCGATTCCAATCTGAATACTGCCATCGATTTTGTATGAAATATATTTTTCGTCAAATGCACTGAGTCTGTCTTCCACATCTCTGATCTGCGCTTCATTCAAGTCAATGATCTTCATGATTCATCTCCAAACACTTCATTTCAAACAGATTATACCACGCATCAGCACAGCAGGCAACCTGCGCGATTGTTATCATCACGGCAATCACAGGCGCACTTTGCCGTGATAAATTGTGAGGATACACAATATTTCGCAAAAAGTATTGACACCGGCGTATTTTGCGTGTATAAATACAGCGAAGAATGCGTCAAGGCTGCGTGTACAACGCTGTCCCGGCGCATTTTTTCAGAATAAATATACATTTGGAGGTATGGTAAGTTGACAAAGAAGGTTTTGTGCGCACTGATCGCGGTGGTTATGATCACCGCTGTTTTCTGTACTGCCGGCTGCAATAGCGACAAGGTAGTACTCAATGTGTACAACTGGGGCGAGTATATCGCCAACGGTGACGACGGCTGTATGGACGTTATCGCTGAGTTCGAGAAACGCACCGGCATCGAAGTGAATTACACCGAGTTTGCCAGCAACGAGGAGATGTACGCCAAGATTTCCAGCGGTGCTGCCAATTACGATGTAATCATTCCCTCCGACTACATGATCGAGAAGATGATCGCCGAGGATATGCTCGAAAAGATCAACTTTGACAACGTTCCCAACTTTGAGTACATAGATCCCCAGTATCGCAATCTGGGCTATGATCCCACCAACGAGTACACCGTACCCTACACCTGGGGCACCGTAGGCATCTTCTACAACAAGACCATGGTTGACGAGGCTGACGTTGCCAACCGTTCCTGGGATCTGCTGTGGAACGAGAAGTATGCCGGCGAAATCCTGATGTTCAACAACCAGCGTGACGCTTTCGGCATTGCTCTGGCTTATCTGGGATACTCTCTGAACAGCACCAATCCCGCCGAATGGCAGGAGGCTTTTGAGCTGTTGCAGGAGCAACGTCCTCTGGTTCAGGCCTATGTTATGGATCAGATCTACGACAAGATGGCCAGCGGTGAAGCCGCCATCGGTCCCTACTACGCCGGTGACGCCCGCATTCTGATGGAAGAAAACGAGGATATCGGCTTCTATGTTCCCAACGAGGGCACCAACTTCTTTGTAGACGCCATGTGCATCGTCAAGGGCACCCAGCACAAGGCTGAGGCCGAGGCTTTCATCAACTTCATGACCGATCCCGAGATCTCCTGCGAGAACATCGAGTACATCTGCTACTCCACTCCCAACAGCGCTACCCTTGAGATGCTGGATCCCGAGATCGCCGGCAATCCCAACTACTATCCCCCTCAGGAGATTCTTGACAATTCCGAGATCTACACCGATCTGCCCACGGATATCTACGAACTGATGAACGACCTGTGGGTCGAGATCAAGACCGAGTAATTCTCCGTACCTTTGCGCCGCTCGTCTCATCGGGCGGCGCTGAATATTTATACAGAAAGAGGCGTGGAACATGAGTACGAAAAAACGAATAGCAGCTTTGATTGCCGGTCTGCTTATCCTTGCCGGCTGCGCATGGTTTGTAATGGACGCCATGGGCTACCAGCCAGTTCAGCTTGAGTCCGCATGGTCAATCATTCTCATCGCTGTTGGCTTTGCAGGACTGTTCTCCGGCAGCAGCATTCTTTTCGACATTGGTCTTATGCTGCTTGGCGGCGGAATTCTCGCCCGCGATAACGGCTGGCTGGGCGGAATTCTTGAACAGGTCAAGGTGTGGCAGATGATCGTTGCTCTGCTGCTGCTTATCATCGGCCTTTCGGTCATCGGCAGTGCTCTGGGCATAAAACCCAACTGGAAGAAACACGTCCATGCAGAGTGCAGCGTAAAAGGCGGCTCCGGCGAAGGTGAGTGCTCCGCAATTTTCGGCGAGCAGAACTTCGATTATTCCGGGCAGGAATTCCATGGAATTGATCTGAACGGCATTTTCGGTGCGGCCCGTGTTGATCTGCGTGAGGCCGTAATCACCGAGGACTGCACCATCGAGGCAAACGCGGTGTTCGGCTCCGTTGAGATTTACACCGGCTCCAACGCCAACTACAAGGTGGAAGGCACCGGCGTTCTGGGCTCGGTCAACGACCGCTCGGCACGCACTCACATTGAGAACGTGCCGACTGTTACCGTAGAGGCAAGTGCAGTATTCGGCAGCGTTGAAGTAAAATGATAATATAACCGCAATCCCCCGCATCGCAGAGATACGCGATGCGGGGGATTTTTCAATGACTCTGTATCGGTTATTCCGGCCTCTGTCCGCTAATATTAATATGATTTCATATTTATATATAATAATCACCTAAATTTGCCTAAATCCATCTCTATCGGTGTACAATACGCAAATTGACTAATTATTCTCACAGGTGTAGAATATGACGGCAGTCTGAAGCTCTCAGACTGCGCACAAATACGACACAATGCGCGCGGGCATACGGCGCGCATTAATTTCGTCACCAAGGGAGACTCGCCCATGTTTGTATTGCTGTTTGCTCTGTGGCTGATTCTTAACGGCCGCATCACTCTGGAAATATTACTTTTCGGTATCGCCCTCTCGGCTCTTATCTATTTGTTCATGTGCAAGTTTATGGATTTCAGCATAAAAAAGGACCTGCGCCTGATGAGCAAGGTAGGCTGCGGAATAGCTTATATCTTTGTTCTTCTCAAGGAGATTTTTGTTTCCAACTTCAAGGTCATTGCTATTATCCTGTTCAAGCGCATTCCCATAACTCCGGCAATGACCGAGGTTCGGGTGGCGCTGAAGAGCCGGATGGCTAAGACAATTCTCGCAAACTCAATCACACTCACCCCGGGTACTATCACCGTCAAGGTGGAGGGCGACGTGTTCACCGTACACTGCCTGAGCGCCGAGCTGATCGAGGGCATCGAGGATTCCACCTTTGTAAAACTTCTCAGAAAGATGGAGGCGTAAACAATGCTTGAAAACGCATATAACATTCTCTATCTGGCGGCACTGCTGTGTGACGCCGTAGCCATGGTGCTCACCCTTATCCGTTGTATCACCGGCAAGCGTATTGTTGACCGCATCATCTGCGTGAATATGATGTGCAACGAGGCCACTCTTGCCATTGCCATTCTTGCTCTTTATCTGAAGCAGAGCTACCTTCTGGACGTTTCGCTTATCTATGTTATGCTTTCGTTCCTTTCGGTACTTATTCTTACCAAGGTGTTCATCACTGTTTATCTCAAGCAGCAGCAAAAGGAGGGCGACGAATAATGCTTGGATGGATTCAGTTCGCCGTTACCGCAGCACTGATCGCCATGGGCATCATTGCGCTGTTCGTGTCCATTCTGGGCACCTATCGCTTCCGTTTTGCCCTCAACCGCATCCATTCCGCGGCTATCTCTGATACTTTCTGCATGTTCTTCATTCTTGCCGGTCTGGCGGTGGCTTCCGGCTTCAATTTTGCCACGCTGAAGATCCTGCTGATCCTTGTGTTCATGTGGTGTACCTCCCCCATCTCCGCCCACATGCTGGCGTCGCTCGAATACCACACAGACGAACATCTGGAACAGCATTGCGAATTCCGCAGACTGAAGTCAAAGGAGGATAAGTAACAATGGAGATTTTCAAAACTATTCTCCTTGCGCTGCTTATAATCTGCGCCCTTGCCACGGCTGCTTCCAAAAAGATGCTGACCGCGGTAATAATCTTTATGTCCTATTCTCTTATCATGTCCATCATCTGGGTGCTGCTTGAAGCTCCCGACCTTGCCATCACCGAGGCGGCGGTTGGCGCGGGCGTTACCACCGTGCTGTTCTTTGTCGCTCTCAAGCGTGTACAGCTCATTGACACGGAGGATCCCGATGATGAAAAATAACAACGAAAACAAGTTTCTGCGCTGGCTTAACGGCGAGGACCTGCTCATTGACACAAAAAACGAGGAACCTCCCGTATACGATCCGGAGGCGGCAAATCCCTATCAGTACGAGACAGAGGCCCACACTCTGCGCAAAGTTGACAAGGCCGAACGCCGGGTTTTCAGCAGAATTTATCTTGCGCTGTCGGTGGTTCTGGTGCTGTTCCTTTCCGCAGTACTGATGCTGACCGTTTCCAATCTGCCTCGATACGGCTCGGCTGACGCTCCGGTAAACAACGAGGTCAGCGAGCGCTATATTGAAAGCGGCATGGAGGAGACCGGCGCCACCAACCTGGTCGCAGGCATGATCCTTGATTACCGCGCGTTCGATACTCTGGGCGAATCCCATGTTCTGTTCACCGGCATCTGCGCTGTAATGATCCTGCTGCTCACCGGCAGAGAAGACAAGAAAAAACAGATGCGTTATCAAGCGGAGGAAGCCCTCTACGACGTTACCGTAGACCCCATCGTGCGCACCATGGCATTTTTTCTGATGCCATGTCTGCTGCTGTTCGGCATTTACGTTCTGCTGAACGGACACCTCTCCCCCGGCGGCGGATTTTCCGGCGGCGCCATTCTGGGCGCGGCGTTCATTCTCTACTCCATGGCTTTCGGATTTGAAAAGACCGAACGCTTCCTCAACGAAAAAACCATCAAGGTTATCTCCTGCTGCTCTCTTGGCTTCTACGTTGTAGCAAAGAGCTATTCGTTCTTTACCGGCGCCAACCACCTGCCCAGCATCATCTCTCCCGGCACTCCCGGTGCTATTCTGAGCGCCGGTATTATCATGCCGCTGAACGTTGCGGTAGGCATGGTGGTTGCCTGCACCATGTACAGCATTTTCTCATTCTTCAAAAGGGGGACGGTCTGATGCTCGGCGAAAATCTTATGATAAACTACGAGGAAGCCGTGGGCATGATTCTGTTCTCCATTGGCTTCTGTATGCTGCTTTTCCACCGCAATCTCATCAAGAAGATCATGGGGCTGAACATCATGGACACCGGCGTGTTCCTGTTTCTGACCTCCATGGGATATATTGACAACCGGGTGGCTCCTATCGTGACCGACCCGTCAGTCGCCGCCACCACGGAGCAGTATATCAATCCCATTCCCAGCGGACTTGTGCTGACGGGCATCGTTGTGTCGGTCAGCTTTACCGGTCTGATGCTGGGTCTGACCATCCGTCTTTATCAGCGCTACAGGACGCTGAATCTTGACGAGATCTACTACAAGGCAAGAGAGGAGCATAAATAAGCATGAATCTTGTTTTCAACTTTCCTGCCTTTACCGTTCTGATCTCTCTGCTGTGTTCGGGCATAGGCTTTGCCATAAACGACAAGCGCAAGGCACGCATACTGTCCCTGTGTCTGTTCGGTGCGTGCTTTGTCATGAACCTGTGTACACTGATCTACTGCGTCAGGAACGGTTCTTTCACCTACATGATGGGTCATCATCCCGCGCCCTGGGGTAACGAAATCCGCGCCGGTGTGGGCGAGGCACTTATCGCCTGCTTCTTCAACATAGTTATCGCCCTGTGCGTAACCGGCGGTTTTTCCGAACTGAAAAACGACGTTGACGACCGGAAGATCAAGCTGTATTTCGTCATGGTCAACCTCATCAACGCTTCGCTGATGGCACTGGTGTACACCAACGATATCTTTACCGGATACGTTTTCATCGAGATCTGCACCATCGCTTCGGCAGGTATTCTGATGATTCACGAGATCGGACGCACCATGCTGGCTGCCACCCGGTATATGATCTTCTCTCTGCTGGGTTCCGGTCTGTTCCTCATCGGCGTAATTCTGCTGTATGACATTACCGGTCACCTGCTGATGCCCAACATCCTGGAGGCTGTGGGCGCTCTGTGGGCAAGCGGTGAGTATCATCTGCCGCTGCTGGTGGTAATCTGCCTGATCTCCATGGGTATCGCCATCAAGACGGGTATGTTTCCCTTCCACTTCTGGATGCCGGACACCTACGGCGTTGCAACTCCCTCCAGCTCCGGTATTCTCTCCGGCATTATCTCCAAGGGATATATCTTCCTGCTCATCAAGATCATCTTCCGCTGCTTCGGCACCGATGTATTCTACGCTTCAGGTATCAACGACGTGCTGTTTGTATGCGGCGTGTGCGGAATGATCTTCGGCTCCATCGATGCCATCAAGGAAAACAACATCAACCGCATGACCGCCTTTTCTTCCGCGGCGCAGATCGGCTATATATACATGGGCATCGGTCTGAGCCCCACTCTGGGCGTTGTTGCGGCTGTGTTCCACATTCTCACCCACGCTGTGACCAAGCCGCTGCTGTTCCTTGCAAACGGCAAGCTGGCTCTGGCTTCGGGCAGAGAGAAGAAGTTTATCGGCCTGCGCGGTGCCGGCCTGCGCAACCGCGTGGCAGGTGTCGCCTTTACCTTCGGTGCGCTGAGTATGGTTGGTATTCCCGGATTCATGGGATTCATCTCCAAACTGCTGTTCGCTCAGGCAGCCGTTGGCGGCTCGGTGCGCATGGTTATTACCATCATCGCGCTGGCAGTAAGTACTATTCTCAACACCATGTATTTTCTGCGTACTGTCATTACTCTTTACACTTCCGAGGGTGAAAACAACCCCGGAAACGTGCGCGTGAAGCTGCGTCAGCAGCCCGGATTTGTGGCGGCTGCGATATGCTTCATGGGCATCAACGTAGTCATCGGAATGCACTCCCAGCCTATTATCACGCTCATCGAGCGCGGTCTGGCTGCGTTATGATCGGAGAATAAGCTATGATTATGATTGCGGCAATAGTGCTGCCGATGATTATCGGCGCGGCACTGCCTTTTCTGAAAATTAAAAACCGGAACGCCATGCAGGGCGTGGTCATCGGTACCACAGCGCTGGAGGCTGTTCTGGGACTGGCCGTCATTCTCAGCAAAGAGAAGCTGCTGGAGCTGTGGCGCATCACCGACACGCTGACCATCTCTCTGCGTGCCGACGGTATGGCAAAGCTGTTTACGGCATTATTCACCTTCGGCTGGCTGCTGGTATCCGTATTCGCCTTTGAATACATGAAGCACGAGCATAACGAAGCCCGCTTCTACGCTTTCTTCCTGCTGTCCGAGGGCGCGCTGGTGGGTCTTTCGCTGTCGGCAAATATGGCGGCTATGTACCTCTGCTTCGAGCTGGCTACGCTGCTGTCCATGCCTCTTGTGCTGCACAGCATGAAGAAGGACGCCATGAGCGCAGCGCTGAAGTATCTGTTCTATTCCATTGCAGGCGCATTCATGGCACTGCTGGGCATTTTCTTCCTTGCCCACTACAGCACCTCTCTTGATTTCGTTCCCGGCGGATGCCTTGACCGCGCCGCTGCAGAAGGACACGAGGGTGTGCTGCTGACTGTCATCCTCATCACGGTCATCGGTTTCGGCACAAAGGCCGGTATGTATCCCATGCACGGCTGGCTGCCCACCGCTCATCCCGTGGCTCCCGCTCCTGCATCCGCCGTGCTGTCGGCTCTCATCGCCAAGGCAGGCGTGCTGGCCATCGTGCGCATTCTCTACTACGTGGTGGGAGTCGGTTTCGTAAAGGGTACATGGGTGCAGATCACTCTGCTGAGTCTTTCGCTGTTCACGGTACTCATGGGCTCGCTGATGGCATATCGCGAGAGAAACCTGAAGAAGCGTCTTGCATTCTCCACCGTCAGTCAGATTTCCTACATACTCACCTCACTGTTCATTTTCTCCGCCGAGGGCGTGCAGGGCGCACTGCTGCACACCGTGTTCCACGCAGCGGTCAAGACCTGTCTGTTCCTCGGAGCAGGTGCGCTCATCTACTATACCGGAAAGATTGCTGCTGACGAATACAAAGGCATCGGCAGGCAGATGCCGGTTGTCATGTGGAGCTTTGCTCTTGCGTCGGTCACTCTCATCGGTATTCCGCCCACAGGCGGCTTCTGGTCAAAATGGGCTATGGCTTCCGCTGCTCTTGACAGCGCACCGGGCATATTCTCCTGGCTTATCCCCGTGGTGCTGCTGGTTTCGGCTCTGCTGACCGCAGGCTATCTGATGCCGGTGGTTATCGACGCGTTCTTCCCCGGTGAGCAGGCTCCTGCCGTGAAGCGCAGTGAGAGCCCGATGATGTGGGTACCGATGGCTGTGCTGGCAGCAGTGTGCGTACTGCTGGGTATGTTCTCCGGCGGGCTTGCCGGTTTCACCGAGGGACTTGCGTCCCTGTTAGTCTGATAAGGGAGGGATCAACATGAGTAACGCTATGATGCTTATTCCGATTTTTCTCCCCATTATCTGCGGCGCGGTTCTGCTGGGTGTGAAGTTCCCAAGCGACAGGCTGCGCAACACATTTGTCATGGCCTCGGTGCTGGTCACCTCTGTCGTCACCTTTGTGATGCTGTTCACCGTCAGCGAGGAGCTTTTCACTCTGCTGACCTTTACCGGCGACCTTACCCTTGCACTCAAGCTGGACGGCATGGGCAGGATCTTTGCCGGTCTGGCAGCTGTGCTGTGGCCTTTCACCACGGTATATGCCTTTGATTACATGAAGCATGAACATCGCCAGAGAATGTTCTACGCTTTCTTCATGGTGTCCTACGGCGTGACGCTGGGTATTGCCGCTTCCGGCAATATTCTGACCATGTATTTCTTCTACGAACTGCTGACTCTCTCCACACTGCCTCTGGTCATTCAGCCCATGACCACCGGTTCCCGACGTGCGGGCAGATATTATCTGCTCTACTCCATCGGCGGTGCTGCATTTGCCTTTATCGGCATGGTGTTCCTGCTGACCTACGGCAGCGGCGCTGACTTTGTCATGGGCGGTATTCTTACCGCGGAAGCATGGGAAAACCGCTCGCTGATGCTGATCGTTTACGTGGGCGCGTTCATGGGCTTCGGCGTGAAGGCGGCGATATTTCCCCTGCACGCATGGCTGCCCAAGGCTTCCGTGGCCCCCACTCCCGTTACCGCACTGCTGCACGCTGTGGCAGTGGTCAAGGCAGGTGCCTTTGCCTGCATCCGTCTGACCTATTACTCTTTCGGTACCAATTTTCTCAAGGGCACATGGGCGCAGTACGCGGTCATGGCGGTGGCTCTGATCTCCATCCTGTACGGCTCCTCCGCCGCCCTGAAGCAGGTACATTTCAAGCGCCGTCTTGCCTACTCCACCATGGCCAACCTTTCCTACATACTCTTTGGCGTGACGCTGATGACTCCCGCAGGTCTTGAGGCCGGCGTGCTGCATCTGCTGTTCCACTCCATTATCAAGATTGGCGCGTTCTTCGCCGCAGGCGCGGTGCTGCACAACGCCCGGCGCGAATACGTCAGCGAGCTGGACGGTCTGGGCAGGCGCATGCCCGTCACCTTCGGCGCGTTCACTGTTTTCGCCCTTGCTCTCACCGGAGTGCCGCTGTTCAACGGTTTTGTTTCCAAGTGGTCCCTTGCCACCGCGGCTGTGGAAAGCGGCGGCATCTTTGAACTGCTGGGTATCATCGTGCTGCTCATTTCGGCACTGCTGACGGCTATCTATATGCTCAACGTATGCATCCGCGCGTATTTCCCCGGCGAAAAGACCGACACTAAGGCTCTGGCAACGGTGCGCGAGGCAAGCGATTATATGACCATTCCTATGGCGATTCTTGCCGGTGTCTGCATTTTCCTCGGCGTGAGCTCTCAGCCCATTATTGAGCTGATCTCAAAGCTGCTGTATTAAAGGGAGGGTATGATTATGAACAATAATATTCTCCTTGCGGTACTTGTTTTCTGGCCGATGCTGGCCGCTGTTGTTACCTATTTTGCCGGCAAGGGCAGACCTGCGCTGCGCTCGGGTCTGGTGGTTTTCACCGCACTTTCCGAACTTACGCTGACGGTGCTGTGCGCGGTGAAGTGCATGGGCTCCGTCTGCGATATCACCACCTGCCGCATCGGGTTTGAGATGGACGGCTTCCGGGCGATATACGCCTGCATCGTGGCGTTCATGTGGGCGATGACCGCCCTGTTCTCCCCGGAATACTTCGCTCACTATCACAGGAGAAGCAGATATTACTTCTTTTTCCTGATGACGCTGGGCGCGACCATGGGCGTGTTCCTTTCCTCGGATCTGATGACCACTCTGCTGTTCTTTGAGATGATGAGCTTTACCTCCTACGCATGGGTGGCACATGACGAGAGCGACAAAGCCAAACGCGCCGCCAACACCTACCTCGCCATCGCTGTTATCGGCGGCATGGTGGCACTGATGGGTCTGTTCCTGCTGGATCATTCTCTAGGCACGCTGAAGATCAGCGAACTTTACGCTGCCGCTTCCGCACTTGAGGACCGCGGCGTGCTGTACATCGCAGGCGGCTGTCTGCTGTTCGGCTTCGGCGCCAAGGCTGGTATGTTCCCTCTGCACATCTGGCTGCCCAAGGCGCACCCTGTGGCTCCTGCTCCAGCATCGGCGCTGCTGTCCGGTGTGCTGACCAAGACGGGCATCTTCGGCGTGCTGGTGGTATCCTGCGACATTCTGCGCTACGACGCCGCGTGGGGCAACGTAATCCTGCTGCTGGGCACGATAACTATGGTGCTGGGTGCTGTGCTGGCACTGTTCAGCATCGACCTCAAGCGCACTCTCGCCTGCTCCTCCATGAGCCAGATCGGATTTATCCTGATCGGCATTGCCATGCAATGTCTGCTGGGTGAGGAAAACGCCCTTGCCTCTAACGGTACTATGCTGCACATGATCAACCATTCTCTCATCAAGCTGGATCTGTTTATGGTGGCAGGTGTGGTGTACATGAACACCCACAAGCTGGATCTCAATTCCATCCGCGGATGGGGCAAGGATAAGCCCTTGCTTAACATTGCTTTCCTGCTGGGACTGCTGGGTATCGGCGGCGTGCCGCTGTTCAACGGCTACATCAGCAAGACCCTGCTGCATGAATCCATCGTGGAGTACGCGCACCACAGCGGCAGCGGCATTATCACCGCCATCGAGTGGATATTCCTCATCAGCGGCGGTATCACCCTTGCCTACATGACCAAGCTGTATGTGTGCATCTTCATCGAGGGCAGTAAGCCCGAAAAGACCGACAAGAAATACATGAGTCCCATGTCCGCCGCGGCTATCATGATTTCCGCGCTGACTATCCCCGTACTGGGCGCTCTGCCCCATCTTACACAGGATAAGCTGGCCGCACTGGGCACCCCCTTCATGGCTGGAGGAGAGATGCACCACGAGGTTGAGTATTTCTCTCTTGTCAACCTCAAGGGAGCGGCAATATCCCTTCTCATCGCCGCCGCACTCTACTTTGTGGTAGTACGCAAGGTACTGGCGAAAAAGTCTGCCAACGGTCAGGTCAGGTATCTCGACCTGTGGCCTGAGAAGCTGGATCTGGAGAACGTTTTCTATCGTCCGCTGCTGCTTAAGTGGCTGGTTGCTCCCTGCGGAAGCAACGGCACAAAGCCTCTTGAGGCCATTGTGGCGTTCATCAGCAGCATTCCAGACGGCATTGTATGGCTGCTGCGCAAGACCATCTACAAGGACAGCCCTTTCACTCCTCACGAACACAAGAAGTACGGTCTGGCGCACAGCTTCGGCTCGCTTCTTGACAAGCTGCGCGGCAAGCGCCGTCCTGTGCGTAAGGGCGAAAAGAGCTACGCCGACCTGATGACCGACGCGGCGGTAACCATCTCCCGCACCAGCAAAGGCATCGAGGGCAACTTCTCATTTGCTCTGCTGATGGCCTGCGTGGGCATCTGCGCGGCAATAATCTATCTGCTGTTTATCGTCGGATAACAGAATTAACATAGCCCCGATACGGAACGAACATTTGAACAGGTCCAGTAAAAACGGACAATAGACAAATAGCCCCCTGATGTAGGAAAATAGAAGTACTACATCAGGGGGTATTATCATGTCAAAGAGAAGATACACACATATTCAAAAGATTCTGCCGGAAATAAGAGCAAT
>JAZUPE010000024.1:0-8168 GCA_045605025.1 Acutalibacteraceae bacterium | reverse complement strand
ACATCTATTTCTACAATCACCAGCGCATCCAGTTAAAAACCGGAGTGGCGCCGATCACTCTGCGCCACTCCGCTTAAACATCCTATATTTCCTTCATTAAGGGGCTTTTTTGTGCTGTCCGCACAATCTGGGGCAATCCACATTTCCGTATCGGGGCTATGATTTATTTGCATGATTACAGCAAGTTATCGTCGTACACCGCGCGGCAGCCGCCAATGAATTTTGGGCGTGTGCGGGCGCAGACCACATGGGCTTCGCCGATGGTGTTTGCCGACAGGCGCACAGGCACCGCCACGCTACGCAGGTGCATACCGATGAGGGTGTCGCCGATGTCGATGCCGGCGTCGGCTGTGATGCTTTCTACCGCGACAGCGTTAGCAAAACGCTTGTAGGCGGTGGTACCGAAGGATCCGCCAGCCTTGGGCTGAGGTACAACATTGACAACCGTCAAGCGGTCTCGGCGCGCGACCTCTTTCTCTACGATTATGGCACGGTTGAGGTGCTCGCAGCACTGAGCGGCGAGGAACACGCCTGCGCTCTGCGTGACCTCATAGATGCCCTCAAAGACCGCTTCGGCAACCTCCACGCTGGAGAAGGTGCCGATGGTTTTGCCGGTAACCTCGCTGGAGGAGCAACCAACTACAAGGATGTCTCCCTTGGTCAGGCGAGCGGCGGAGATCAGCTCCTGTGCCACTGCGGCGGCCTGCTGCTTTATGATAAGTAATTCTTCGTTCATGATAATCATCCTTTTCGTTCGCTACATTAACAATGTTTTTATATATGACATATGCTCTTTACGTTATCAGGTATCAATCCTGTTCAGAACATGAATATTCTTATTTCTGTATATCAGATCATCCCTTTGGACAAATCCAATATTTTCCCAGAATCTGTTGCCAATATCGTTCGTTTTGAAGGCAACTAACGCAACTTTGTTTATTCCTTCCTCATCCAATGCAGTCATTGCACAATCAACAAGCTTTTTTGCTATTCCTTGATTTCTGTAATCCTGTAAAACAGCGGTATGATGAATGTATCCCCGTCTGCCATCGTGACCGGCCATAATAACACCGATTATTCTGCCGTCACATTCAGCAACAAAGCTTGTTGAAGGATTACGCTTCAGATACTTCTCAATACCTTCTCTGCTGTCATCAGTTGTGTTTAAGCCCATGCCCGGGGTATTGATCCACAGATCATATACTCCATCATAATCGTCTATTGTCATTACACGTATATTTATCATTACGTTTACCTCAGTAAACCCATTTCCGGATATAGTATGTTTCCCTGTGCAGGATATTGCGGGAGAAATACACCTATATCCTACGCATCCGGGCAGGGAAGCTCGTCAATGGAGAAGACGTAGCGGAACTCCATGATGTCAGCAGAATCGGATGCCTGACCTTCCAGCTCATCGCGCAGAGAGTTGTCTCTGTCGATGATGAACCAGATGATGCTGCAGCCACGGGCGGCTGCCTGCGGCATGAAATACTCTGCCACCCACGCGGTGTCCTCGTGTGCATTCTCAAAGCCGTTGCGTGTGTCGGCGGCATAACAGCAGCCCTCATGAGCGGCAATGATATCCAGAGCATAGCGCAGAGGCTCGCGGTACTGCTCCCCGCAGCAGAACTTCTTCCACTCCACGAACACGACGTTATAACGTTCTTCGTATCGAACACTGCAGAATTCTGAATTGTACATAACATCACTCCCTGCTGAAGATTATATACTCTGCTTGATTCGTTGTCAACGCGAAAAGCCGCCGCGAGACATTGCCGCAGCGGCTTGATATGGCGCAGATCAGCGATTGGGGGCACCTGCGGTGAACGCTCCCGCACGGGCGGCACGTCCCGAGGATCCTGCGTGACGATAGGGCGTGTTGCGAACACAGATACGCACGGGGCTGTTTTCGTGCTCCACCACAGCAAACATGACCACCAGTAATACCGCGGTAGGCATTGGGCAGAAAAGGCCGGGATTGGTCATAGACATGAGCAGTATGCCAACGTAGGAGATAGACATAACAAAGGCATCTTTGCGGCGCTTCTCCCACAGCAGACGCACCCGTGTGCACAGCTGCCAGAGATAGGCGGCGCATCCAACCAGCCCCAGCGAGCCCATCACCTGCAGTATCGCGTTGTGATAAAAAATAATACTGCCGTTAATCCCTTTATAGATATCCGCGTTCTTCATGTTGGCTATACCGTAGCCGAAAACCGGACGCGCGAGGAAATCCAGCACTCCCTGACGGTAGAAACCATGCCGGGCTTCATTCGGACGGATGAATTGCTGACTCAGTCTGCCGGTCTCTCCGAGGAAAAAGGTATCCAGAAGCCATAGACACACCAGCATAACCGGAAGCGCAGAAAACATTGCGATCATTCTGTACTCACGGCGTTTTTCCGTATGGCTGACGTAAATATATCCAAGGCACAGAATTAACTCCAGTGTGCCGAAAAGCATTGCGCTGCGTGACCCGCCGCACAGCATGAAAGTGTAGATAAACACCATGCCGAAAAGGTGGAGGCTGTTTTTGCGCACGAACAGGCAGCTCATCGGCATACCGAAAAGCATGATTGTGGTGCAGAAATTACGGTAGGGAATGAACGGGGTTTTGAAATCCTGCATCAGGCTGTGCCAGTTTTCCAAATAAAACAGAGCAATCAGCAGTGCAGCAAGCAGAGCCATACCGTACAGCATCTCGGCAAACCGCTCGACTATATCGTAATTGCGCTTGCGGGATAATCTTGAGCCCACAAGCAGATAAAGCAGCACAAGACCTCCGCCCAGTCCGAAGATATAGTAAAACGACAGCCCGCTGAAATATTCCGCTGAGGAGATTGATCCTATGCCGCCCAGAACCAGTGACAGGCTTACGGCAATCAGACAGGGCAACGATCTGCCGCCCGTTAGCCCCTCTCCGCGATAGGCAAAGACGTGTATCATCAGCGCACATGCCACCGGAATCAGCATCCATGCGTATTCAAGCAGCGCGAAATAGTCACTGTAGTAAGTCGTAAGACTCATAACGGCAAACATGATCGGGCACAGCGCGGCAAGAGTGTCATCGGAAAAGGTCAGCACCCACGCGGCGATAACTCCGTGCAGCAGCGCAACCGGCAGGTTAAACCCGGTGCTCATGCATAGCATGGTTAAAAGCAGCAATGACGGCGTATACCATTCCCCTGAGATGATCCCCGCGGTGTAATTTCGGCATTTGTTTATCATGGCAGAATTACCCTCAGTCCGGCTCAGATGCCGGAAACAAATACATTGATTTCTTTCTCTCAGAGCAGTAATATGCCACAATCAGAAATATTAGTCAAGAAACAAAGCTGACATATGATCTGTAACAGATTTGTTACGATATTAAGCCTTTTTTACTGTTTTTTAAGAATATCGTACCCTTGTTGAGTTTGCACGGTATCACATCTATTTTTTAGTGTATAATGCACACAAAAGAAAATCGCCCGCAGGTTTTCCAGTGCGGGCGATTTCGTTATATTCATGCAATATTTTCAGCTTTCTACAGAATTTTTCTACAGGCGTTTTGACAGGTCTTTGCGCTTGAGGCCGTTGGATTTTGCCATACCGCGCCACATGGACTGCGCTCCCAGTTTATACATAAACGCAGGAAAATTCACCGAGGCGAAGTGATAATCCCAGCCTTTACCACTGACAATGCTGTTCGCTATGTCCTGCAGCGCATTGCCAAGATTCTTCTTGGGACCGTATCCCATAGGCGCCATATCCATCATCGCCAGACCGCCGCCTCCGCCGAACCCAAGACCGCCACCCCATTTTGCGTTGCAGCGCCGGCACCAGTGATTTGCCATTTCGAGGGCAAGGTCGCACTGCTCACCCTCATAGAATCCGCCGTTGACGATAGCGTAGACCGGCGTGTGTTCCCGTATGCAGTGTGAGTGTTCCATACGCTCCATAACCTGCAGCAGGTGGGAAGGGATGCCATCCACATACAGCGGAAACGCCAGCACCAGAACATCACAGCCGGCGGCCTTATCCACCAGATCTGAATCGAGTGAATGAGCGTGGGTAATGATGTACTCAGCGTTCATGCCTTTCAGGTATTGTTCCAGACCAAGCAGAATGGATTTGCTTGCGCTGCTGTTTTTCTTTGGACTGCCGGTAATCATCAGGATATTCACAGCTGCACCTCCCCTACCCGGTTCGGTGTGTCATAAAAGGAGACCTTTACCGACCTTCCGTATAAATTGTCACTGTTGGCTTTTACCAGCTTCTGCGCAGTCTGCCGCTCGCCCTCGGTAATTTCTCCGTAGAAATGCACCTCGATGTCGAAGGTGTGCTCATAGCGCTTGCGGTGGTGCATCTCACCATCTACTGTGGTGAAATTCGGGTGGATATAAGGAATGGAGCGATCCACTACGCGCTTGACCGCAGGGGAATAGCCGCCGTAGACACAGCGGCTGACGATGACCAGCCGGTCGCAGCAGGCCATATCGGCACCGTGGCGGCTGATGTCATCTTTTATGACGCACTCGCCCGGTGTTTTTACCCAGCAGCCGAAGCACCCGACACAGTGTGCGCGCTCTTCGGTTGCGGCAACCACCTTGCAGTCGGCGGGAAGTTGGAGGTTTGATGGGGCTATATCGGTGATTAACAGTGTCATAATATAATTTCTCCACGGAATAATGCGCCCGAACCGTCCCACTGATGAGAAGATTCGGGCGCAGAATAACTGATGGGAATAATCCGATTACTCGCCCTTGATGAGGCTCTTGTACATACGGATATAGGTGTTGGCACTCTTGCCCCAGCTGTTGTCCTCCTCCATGGCGCGCTTAACCAGAATGGGCCAGCCTTCCTTGTCGGCGTAACCCTTGAGGGCGCGCTCGATGCAGTAGAGCATATCGCGGCCGTTGTAGCTCTTGAAGGTGAAGCCTGTGCCTTCGCCGTCGCCGCTGTCACGGACGGAGTCCTTCAGACCACCGGTCTCGCGCACGATAGGAATGGAACCGTAGCGCAGGGCGATCATCTGGGAAAGACCGCAAGGCTCGCTCTTGGAAGGCATCAGGAAGATATCAGAGCCGGCGTAGATCTTTCTGGAAAGCTCGGGCACGAAGCCGAAGCAGGCAACCAGTTTATCCTTGTGGCGATCCTGCATCTCGCGGAAGAAGGTTTCGTACTCCCAGTCACCGGAGCCGAGGATGACAAACTGCACGTCGTTGTTGTACAGCAGCTCGTCCAGCACCTCGCGGATGAGGTCAAGACCCTTGTGACCGACCATTCGGGTGACCATACCGATGAGAGGTACGTCGGGACGTTCGGGCAGGAACAGGCGTTTCTGCAGCTCGCGCTTATTTTCCGCCTTACCCTCTGCGAAGGTCTCGGTGTCATACTTGCGGTAGATCATGCCGTCGGCGGCAGGATCGTAGGAAACGGTGTCGATACCGTTGAGAATACCTGCCAGCTTCCATGAACGCTCACGCAGGATGGGGTCAAGACCGTGAGAGAACCACGGGTCGAGAATTTCCTCGGCATAGGTGGGGCTGACGGTGGTGACCTTATGAGCAGTCTCGATAGCGCCCTTCATCAGGTTCAGGCAGCTGTCGTACTCGACGATGTGGCGGCGGTCATTTGGGATACCAAAGACATCCTCGCACAGCTCAAGACCGTACTTGCCCTGATACTGAATGTTATGGATGGTGAAGACCGTCTTTATGCCGTAGTACCACTCGTTGTGAGTGTAGAACATATCGTAGTAGATGGGCACAAGGGCGGCCTGCCAGTCATTGGCGTTGATGACATCGGGCTTGAAATCGATGTAGGGCAGCATTTCCAGCACGGCACGGGAGAAGAAAGCGAAACGCTCAGCGTCGTCATAATGGCCGTACAGACCCTTGCGCTTGAAATAATACTGGTTATCCAGCAGGTAGTAGATCACGTTGCCCACCTTGGCCTCGAAAACGCCGCAGTACTGTCTGCGCCATGCAACTGGCACCGACAGGCTGGTGAGGAACTGCATATTATCGCGCAGCTCCTGAGGGACACTTTCGTAGAGAGGCATGACCACGCGGCAGCCGATGAGGCGCTGGCGCATGGCGGTAGGGAGACTGCCGGCAACGTCGGCAAGTCCGCCCGACGCAGCAAAAGGCTGAGCCTCGCTGGCAACATAAAGAACCTTCATGTTCTGTTCCTCCTTATCTTAGACTTCGCTGCCCTTGGCGATGTAGACGGGATAGGATTCGTAACCCATCAGAGTGCGGCCGGGCTTGTAGACGACGTCCTTGTCGCCGATGACGAAGTTGAGGGTGGTGTTGCTGCCGATTACGGAATCCTGCATGATGATGCAGTTGCGCAGGGTTGCGCCCTTTTCAACTCGCACGCCGCGGAACAGCACGCAGTTCTCCACGTCGCCCTCGATGAGGCAGCCGTCAGCGATGATGGAATTGACCACGCGGGAACCCAGACCATAGCGGGTGGGCATCTCGTCGCGGACCTTGGTGTAGACAGGACGGTCCTTGGGGAACAGGTCAGCACGGACGGAAGCATCGGTCAGAGCCATGTTGGCTTCAAAGAAGCTCTTCTTGGATCCCAGAACACCGGTGAATCCCTCGTAGCGATAACCATAGATGCGATAATCCTGCACGCCGCGCTGGAGTACGTCACGGGCAAAGACCATACGGTTGCGTGCGATGCACTCGGCAACTACCTTGATGAGGAAGCTCTTGCGCATGACATAGACCCCCATGCCCCAGTTGCACTTGCCGTCAACGTCACCACCGATGACTACGTCGGTGATCTTGCGGCCCCTGCCCACATCAAAGCGGATGCGGTCAGGCAGATCCTCGGGCATGGTACTGTTCTTGTAAACGACCATGATGTCGGCGTTCTTCTCTTCAAACTCGTTGAACACCGGACGCAGGTCCATGGTATAGATGATGTGGCAGTCGCTCAGGACGACGTATTCTTCCTTGCAGGTCTGCAGGAAGTTGGTAATGCCGTCAAGAGCCTCGATACGGCTCTGATAAACGCCGTTGCCCAGTCCGAAGGGAGGAAGAATGAACAGACCCTCTCTCTTTCTGGAAAGATCCCATGCCTTACCGGATCCCAGATGATCCATCAGGGACTGGTAGTTGCTCTTGGTGACAACGCCAACCTTGGTGACACCGGAGTTGACCATGTTGGACAGCTGGAAATCTATTGTACGATAACGTCCGCCGAAGGGAACCGAACCCATAGTGCGAACGTCGGTCAGTTCGCGCAGGCGATCGTCGTGCATATTGGAAAATATAATACCGACTACATTATTGCCTATCATAATCTCTCGTCCTTTCCTTTGGATTGAACCGTCACTGCTTTGCAGCGGGTACATCCTCGTCGATCATAGCCTTGGCGGGGACGATTGCTCCTGCACCCACCTGAATGCCGTTGCCGATGACTGCGATACCCCATTCGTCCTTATTCTCAACATTCTCGGGACGCTGACCGACCACTGCACCTTCACCGATGACTGCGTCTTCGGCAACGATGGCGTACTGTACGGTGGCGCCGGCCTTGATGGTGGCACCGGGCATGATGATGGAATCGGTAACGCGTGCGCCCTTTTCCACCGTTACGCCGGCAAACAGAACCGCGAACTCAAGGGAACCTTCGATAGAGCAGCCCTCCGCAATGAGAGAGTTCTGACACTCGGCGTCCTTGGAGATATAGTGGGGAGGCATGCTCGGGCTGCGGGTATAGATGTGCCATGAAGGATCAGACAGATCGAGGGGAACACGGGGATCCAGCAGATCCATGTTGGCTTCCCAGAGGCTGTCGATGGTTCCGACGTCTTTCCAGTATCCGTCAAATTCCCAGGCGACCATAGTCTCGCCTGCATTGAGCATGGCGGGCAGGATGTTCTTGCCGAAGTCGTTGGAGCTGTCCTTGTCAAGCTCATCCATCTCAAGATACTGACGCAGCTTTTCCCATGTGAAGATATAGATACCCATGGAAGCCTTGTTGCAAGTCGGAGGCCAAGCGGTCTTAGGAAGACAATGTCATAAATCAACTCCTTGGCTCACAGAACGACATGGCTACGATCCGACTTGGATGTTCTTGCCGAAGTCGTTGGAGCTGTCCTTGTCAAGCTCATCCATCTCAAGATACTGACGCAGCTTTTCCCATGTGAAGATATAGATACC
>JAZUPE010000023.1:0-3228 GCA_045605025.1 Acutalibacteraceae bacterium | reverse complement strand
ATCGAAGCTCTCATGAATAAGCCTGTAGAGGAAATGAAGGAACTTTACAACAACCGCGATATCGAAAAATAAAGAAAGGAGAGTCTACCATGTACGCAAAGGAATTTCAGCAGTCTCTGCAGGCAGTGGAAGCTGCCCGCGAGCAGAATGTAGCTTACGAACCTGACCGAATGACCGCCAAGGAAAAGGAAGACCTCCTTGCCGCGTATCATCCCGACTACAAGCAGAGCGAGTTTGCAGTACTGCAGTTCGGTCCCAACAAGGGCGACAAGGTTCCCCACGAACTTTGTGAGACCCTTCAGGCGAAGAGCCGCATCAAGGCTGACGACGTCGATCTGACCGCTCCCGACTACGACGTGGACGTTCTGGTCATCGGCGGCGGCGGAGCCGGTTCGGCTGCTGCCATCGAGGCTCATGAAGCTGGAGCCGATGTCATGATCGTCACCAAGCTGCGCATCGGTGATGCCAACACCATGATGGCGGAGGGCGGAATTCAGGCTGCCGACAAGCCCAACGATTCCCCTGCCATCCACTTTGTGGACGCATTCGGCGGCGGACACTTTGCTGCCAAGCGCGACCTGCTGGCAAAGCTCGTGTGCGACGCTCCCGAAGCTATCCAGTGGCTCAACGAGCTGGGCGTGGAATTCGACAAGACCGAGGACGGTACCATGGTCACCACCCACGGCGGCGGTACTTCCAGAAAGCGTATGCACGCCGCCAAGGACTACTCCGGCGCGGAGATCATGCGCACCCTGCGCGACGAGGTGCTCAACCGTCAGATCCCCGTCATCGACTTTACCGCTGCCGTTGAGCTTATCCTTGACGAAAGCGGAAAGTGTGCCGGCGCGGTTCTGATGAACATGGAGACCAAGGATCTCCTTGTTGCCAGAGCAAAGACCGTCATCATCGCCACCGGCGGCGCGGGACGTATGCACTACCAGGGGTTCCCCACGTCCAACCACTACGGCGCGACTGCCGACGGTCTGGTGCTGGGCTATCGCGTGGGTGCTAAGCTGCTCTACGCCGAAACTCTGCAGTATCACCCCACCGGCGCTGCGTTCCCTTCCCAGATCTTCGGCGCGCTGGTTACCGAGAAGGTGCGTTCTCTGGGCGCAAAGCTCGTTAACGCCAAGGGCGAGGTGTTCATGCATCCGCTGGAGACCCGTGACGTTGCAGCTGCCTCCATCATCCGCGAGTGCTCTGACCGTGGAAACGGCATCAGCACCGGCGACGGCAAGGCTGTGTGGCTGGATACTCCCATGATCGAAATGATCGGCGGCGAGGGCACCATCGAAAAAAGAATCCCCGCCATGATGCGTATGTTTGGCCGCTACGGCATCGACATCCGCAAGGAGCCGATTCTTGTATATCCCACCCTCCACTACCAGAACGGCGGTCTTGACATCAACGTTGACGGACAGACCACAAATGTGGAGAATCTGTACGTTGCCGGCGAGGCCGTCGGAGGTATCCACGGGCGCAACCGTCTGATGGGCAACTCGCTTCTTGATATCATCGTCTTTGGTCGCAGCGCAGGCAAAAACGCCGCCGCCAAGGCCAAGGACACCACCGTCGGCGCGCTGACCCTTGACCACATCGCTAAGTTCGAAGCCGAGCGCAAGGCTGCAGGCGTTGATTCCGATGCTGTTTCTCCCAAGCTGCTGCCCGATTATACCAGAGCTCGCTCGGAAGTCTGACAATTCAAATATAATTCCGCCGGAGCCGTGCAGACCCGGTGCGGCTCCGACTACAGAAAAAGAGGTAAATCATCATGCAACTTTTCGGCGGAGTTATCTCCATTACCGGCATTACATTTCTAATATTCTGTCTGATGGCAATCGCTGTTGCCGGCTACGCCATCGGTCGGATTACAATCAAAGGAGTTTCTCTCGGTACCGCAGGCGTGTTCATCGCGGCTCTCGTTTTCGGCTGCTTCTTCTATAATGATCTCGCCACTCAACTTCCGGAGTACACCAAGAACGCTCTGAAAATTGTTGAGAATCTTGGACTTGTCCTGTTCGTCACTTCTGTCGGTTTTATTGCCGGACCTACATTCTTCAGTAATCTTCGCAGGAATTTCAAGTCCTATGTTCTGTTGGGGCTTATCATCATCATCGCGGGCGGTCTTTCTGCGGTTGGCTGCATCTTCCTTGGCAGAGCCATGGGCGAGACTGATCATGAAGGCTTTACCGCCATGGTTGCCGGTCTGCTGTCCGGTGCGCTGACTTCAACTCCCGCGTTCTCCGCGGCTAAAGCCTGCGTGGGAGAAGCCTATGAAGATCTTGTCGCAGTCGGCAATGGCATTGCATACATCTTCGGCGTCATTGGAGTGGTACTCTTTGTGCAGATCCTGCCCAAGCTAACTAAAGCCGATATGGCTGCCGAGCGTGAGAAGCTGGTTCAGGCTTCTTCCGGCGCAAAGAAAAAGGAATACAGTGGTAAGCTGTTCATTCTTGATCCCTACGGACTGATGGCTTTTGCTATGGCAGCGCTTATCGGCATCGTTGTCGGCATGATCAAAATTCCGCTCACCGGTGACGGGCTTTCCGGCACCACTTTCTCACTGACTACCACCGGCGGCTGTCTGCTGGCGGCGCCGGTGTTCGGTCACTTCAGCCGCGTCGGCAAGGTCAGTCTGATGCCGCCTGCAACCACACTCAAGGTATTCCGTGAGCTGGGACTTATGCTGTTTCTTATGGGCGCTGGCATAGCCGGCGGCGCAAAGTTTATCGAAAACTTCCAGCCTATGTACTTTGTCTACGGCGTTATCATGACTATTCTGCCCATGATCATCGGCTTCCTGTTTGCTAAATACGTACTGAAGCTGAGCCTGCTCAACAACCTCGGTTCCATCACCGGTGGTATGACCTCCACTCCTGCGTTGGGTACCCTCATCAATGTGGCAGGCACGGAAGATGTTGCCGCTGCTTACGCTGCAACATATCCAATCGCGTTGATCGCTGTGGTTCTGGTTTCCCAGTTCCTTATCATTCTGTTCTGATTAATAACGTTATTATTCCCTCCGGTCTGACAGTAAGCCCGGAGGGATTTTCTGTGTAAAATAAAAGCCCCGCCAGAATCCGGAAAGTGGATTGCCCCAGATTGTGCGGACAGCACAAAAAAGCCCCTTAATGAAGGAAATATAGGATGTTTAAGCGGAGTGGCGCAGAGTGATCGGCGCCACTCCGGTTTTTAACTGGATGCGCTGGTGATTGTAGAAATAGATGT
>JAZUPE010000022.1:0-66914 GCA_045605025.1 Acutalibacteraceae bacterium | reverse complement strand
GGGTGATAACAGGAATAATTGCACTGTGGATAATATCAAGATGATTTATAAATATTATAAACTATCTTGTTAATTATTTCAAGATAAACAAGTTAATATCTAAAAGATCAGGAAACTCGTGTAGTCTGACTTTACATCCGTTTGTTCAAGAGTTCGCCTGCCAGAGCACCACCAATAATAAGTGCCGCACCGATTATTTGCAGTGGCTGCATCTCTTCGCTTAAGAATACTATCGAAAACAACACCGCCGACAAAGGCTCTAAATATCCGCATATTGCAACAGTCTGCACTTTGAGCTTGCCAATAGATGAAAAATATAAGTAACAACCAATGCCGGTATTAAGCAAACCGAGAATCAGAATCGGCATTATACTTGAAGAAGTGATTTGCATAACGTATCCCTGCTTTATCCCGACAAACGCAGCAACCGTTAAAAAAGCAATTATAAGTTGCAAGGTAGAATTTTCTAGTCCTACAATAGCTTTTGCCTTCTTATTGCAGATGACCATGAAGGCATACATCACAGCGGATAACAAACCGCATGCTATACCGGAAATATCGCCATTATCGCCGAAGGCGTTTTCGTTTATTAACACAACACCAACAATTACTGCAAGAAAGCCAACGATTTTGTTTGCGGTCAGCTTTTCCTTGAACAACAGCGGTGACAGAGCCATTACAATAACAGGACCGCAGTAGTATAAAAGAGAGGCGATGCTCACACCAATCCTGGCGTATGCTTCATATAGGAACATCCAACTCGCTCCCATAGCAATGCCTGACACAGCAAGGAACGAAAAATGCCTCTTGTTCTTGTAAAAAGTGAGTTTGCCGCCTGTGAGAAAAAACAATACAGCGAGCAGTATACTGCCTGTCAAAGTGCGAAGCAGAACGATCTGCAGACTGCTGAGTTGTATAAAGCTTGCCACCATTCCGTTTGAACCGAACAGCAGCAGAGCGGATATGTATTTAACGAACGCCTTGTTATTCATACAATACCTCTTGTCTTTGAACTGACGATAGTATATCATAACATTATATATAACAAAAGCGAATGTTTGTAATACTATAAATCACAATTAGGAATGAGTGGCTTTTTATGGATATGAACTTGCAGAAATATCTCTCTTTTGTAAAGACGGTTGAGTACGGAAGCTTTACAAAGGCGGCAGAGATATTAAATTATACACAATCGAGCGTAAGCAGGATGATTGCCGACCTGGAAAAAGAATGGGGAGTAATATTGCTTGAACGAAGCAAAACCGGCGTAAAGCCTACAAGTGACGGCATGAAGCTATTACCATATGCCAAGAACCTCTGCGCCGATTTTGATAAGCTGAAAATGCAGGTGGATGAGTTGAACGGGCTGCAGTCAGGACTTATCCGCATCGGCACATTTTCAAGCGTGGCGACACACTGGCTGCCGAATATTATCAAGGAATTCCAAAAGGATTACCCGAATATTGATTATGAACTTCTTCTTGGCGATTACACTGAAATAGAGGAATGGATACATACAGGAAGAGTTGACTGCGGCTTTTTGAGACTGCCGACACACTGCGAATTTGAGACCGTCTTTTTAGAGGAAGACAAACTGATGGCGATTATTCCTGAACACCATCCACTAAATAATTGCGAGAAATTTCCTGTAACAGCTCTTTGCAACGAACCATTTATGCTTCTCGAGAAGGGCGCAAAGGCGGAGATCTCCGAAATCTTTGAGCGTAACAACTTGACACCGAATGTTAAGTTTACTACCTGGGATGATTACGCTGTAATGTCTATGGTAGAAAGCGGTCTTGGCATAGCAATACTCCCCGAGCTTATTCTGAAGCGAGTACCATACAGAATCATTGCAAAGGAACTTGATGTGCCGGCGTACCGGAACATCGGACTTGCATTGAGAGACAAGAAAACCGCTTCGCTTGCGGTTAAACGGTTTCTTGATTATTTACAGTACAGATAGCTTTATTGCGGCAGGGAAACAACAATCCCTGCCGCAATATATTGTTCTTTTTTGAGGATAAAGAGAATCAATCGTAAATCAATTTATTATTTACAATCTCTTTTGCCCTTTCGCGAATGTTGTTCACACGAGTAACCCATTTCATCTGATTCTCAGCCTTGAGCTGTTCGGTAATACCTTCATGCTCTGCCATCTGGTCAACAAGACGCAGAAACATATCTTCTGCTTGAGTGTCAATATCAACGAGGTAATCGCCCAGCACGCCAGTTGACAGCAGATTCGCAAAGATAGCCTTTCTGTGTTCCTTGATAAAGCGAAGATGCCGTTGTCCCCACACGCCAACATTTGCGGCGTTGAATGTAGGTGTATCGCATGGAAGGTAATAGTCACCGTTCAATTCATACCGCAAACCATTACTTTCGTCATAAATAAATCTATCCATTTCATTATCCTCCTGTTGTGTATTCAATTACCATCCGAAAAGTCAGAAAACGGAGCATCGGTGCTGACAAAGGTGTCGTAAGTAAAGCCTGCTCCCAATCTGAAACCCATCATAAAACTATCCAGATTGGATTCAGCATTGACCATGCCCCATGCATTCACATACTCAAGAAACAGCTGCTCCAGTCGACCGGACAGCTCCTCGGTGAGCTTTTCTTCGTTAAGTACCAGAATGTCCATCTGCTTCTGCACTCTGCGGTTTTGCTGAATGCAGCGCTCCTGCGGCTCGATGTTGCCGTAATAGAACTGCTCGATAAAGTTTGACATACAGATAATCACCTCGCTTTCAATTGTTGATTGTGTCCCGATTTAGAAATACATTTTGGGGCAAAGAGGTCATATATCATTGCCCTCTAGGTTTTGTGCCTTGAACGCCGCATTACTATGCGTTTTTTGCACCTCTAAATGTCGCCGTTGCGTAGTGGTGGTAAAGCGTCAGATTGGTGCTGTTGACAAACTAATTCCGTATATTCATTCGCAGTTCACAACATAGTGATATAATTGAAACATGAAAAAACGAATGTTTCGAGGTGCTGAATATGATGGATCGTGCGAGGGGAGCACAGCAAAGAATACTGTGCGTTACGATGGAATCCTTAATGCCTAAGGATCACTTTCTTCGTGACCTTGATCGTCTGGTAAACTTTGAATTTATATATGACAGAGTAGAATCTCTGTATTCGCACACTGGACGTCGATCTATTGATCCTGTTGTGATTGTCAAGATGATGCTGCTCGGATATCTGTATGGCATTGATTCCGAAAGACGGCTGGAACAAGAGGTGCAGGTCAATATTGCTTTTCGCTGGTTTCTTGGAATTGACCTTGAGGACACGGTTCCGGATCACTCAACAATCTCACAGTTGCGTCGGAGAAAGTTCAATAACACTACGTTGTTTGAGGATATATTTTCAGAGGTAGTGCGTATCTGTATAGAAAAAGGATTGATTACCGGCAAGCTTTTACTTACAGATTCTACCCATGTTAAAGCCAATGCTGATGATCGCAAGTTTGAGACCATTGTTGTAGAGGATGAGCCGTCTGCATATATCAAACGACTTAATGAAAAGGCTGTCCGAGAAGGATTGCTGGACGAAAACTACTCAGAAAAGATAACTGCAAAGTACAAAGAGGTTAAGAAAAGCACTACAGATCCAGACAGCGGCTACATGCATCGTCCTGGAAAGCCAAACGGATTCTTTTACCTCAGTCACCAAACCTGTGACAGTGAAAACGGGCTGATTACAGATGTTCATGTCACTCCCGGCAACGTATATGACGCAACAGTTCATTCTGAGAGAATACGATATCAGATGAAGAAATTCGGATTCAGAACGGAAGCGATTTGCGCAGACAAAGGTTACGATAGTTCAGAAATCCATGCAGATATGTATGAAATGGGGATACAAACCTACATTCCAAGAGAGAAGACAAGCACAAAGGAAAATCGCTACCAATTGTCCGACTATATATACGATGCAGAAAATGATGTGTACCATTGCCCCGCTGGCTGCATATTGCCGTACAAATCATATGATGTACATCAGGGTAAAAAGCGATACTACAGCCGATCATCTGATTGTAGACAGTGCCAACACAAAGAAAAATGCATAGCAAAAAGCTCAACACATAAATTCATCCTTAGGGGCTTGAATGCAGAGCCATATGCAATACAATGCCAGAAAAATGGCTCTCCAGCGTATTACGCTGCCTTACGGTTAAGAAGATCTGGTGTGAAGGCAATTTCTCACACCAGAAGGCAAACCACAACTTGAAACGAATACGAATGCGTGGGTTAGGCAAGGCTTCTGAGCATTGCCTTCTTTCAGCGACCGCATTAAATCTTAAAAGGATGGTAAAGCTGCTCAGGCGGCACTTGTATCCATCAAAATACTGGCTTTCCATGAGCAGGGGGCTTCCAGTACTGGAACTCCTGCTATTTTTATGTCACTTTGTCAACAGCACCAATTTGGCGGATTAGCAGCCGTTCTTTCCGCATCAGATTCCAACAGGCAACCCTGCTCGGCACTGTGTCGTCCCGACTCGTGGGTGCGAATCGGGCGCTCGCTCGTCTTATACGAGGTCATGGCGGTTTGGTCTGTTCGGACGGTCATTCTATTTTACTAAACATTTTTGCTTAATGATTATACTAAACAAATTTATTATTGTCAATGCGGCTTGCAAGAAAATATTAAACAAATATGTTATAATAATTCTTGACAAAGTTAAACATATATGCTATGTTGATTGTGTTAACCACATCAGCAAGGAGAGATTAATTATGGCGATAGGTGAAAGAATCCGTTTCTTCCGCAATCTGAGAGGAATGACACAGAAGTATCTCGGCACATTGGTCGGCTTCCCAGAGAAGACCGCAGACATACGCATGGCTCAATACGAGTCCGGAACCAGAACACCCAAAGCAGATCTTACTAACGAGCTTGCCGGAGCACTTGGCGTGTCACCGGCAGCACTCAATGTGCCGGATATAGAGAGCTACAACGGCGTAATGCACACGCTGTTTACTCTGGAAGACCTGTACGGTTTGCAGATAGATACGCTTTCCGATGAAGTATGTATTAGACTCAACAAGTACAACGGTACAGCATACATAACTATGTTTGAGATGTTCTCTGCCTGGCAGAAGGTGGCGGAGAAGTATCGCAAGGGCGAGATAAGCAAAGAGGAGTATGACCAGTGGAGATATAACTATCCGAATCTTGATAAATAGAATTGGAGGCAAATAAATATGGCAATTAATATGGATGAAAACAGTCGCTTAAAGAAAATTATAGATAGTGCTTTGGACACCGGAGCTTCTGAGCTTGAAACCATAGCAATTGAAGCAACTCACGCAACAATTCAATTTGTCAAGGATTGGATTGTTAATCGATGGCGCAAGGTAACTACAAGCCCCACAGACAAATCACACACTGAAGAATTAAGGGCGTTAGAAACTAAGATTCAAGAACATAATAAACCTATTGAGATTGGCATGGAAAAGAAAGAGATTGCAGTCATGTGGGCAATGCGCAAACTCGGGTACACAGAGGAGCAAACCCAACAGGTGCTAGATTTAGCAAATCAGGCATATAAACCAAAATAAGATAAGCAAACAAAAAGAGCTACCAGACTTCGTCAGAAATCTGATAGCTCTTTTTTATGAATAATCTGAAATTGTTGTCAAATCGTTGTCACGAAGACATTTTCGATTTAAAAAAGCCAGTGTTTATGCGGAATTTCGGGGTTTCCCGTATTATTCCCACTCGATAGTGCCAACAGGCTTCGGAGTCAGGTCATACAGCACTCTGTTGATGCCCTCAACCTCGGCGGTGATTCTCGCGGTGATCTTGTGTAGAACCTCGTAGGGGATCTCCTCGATGGTTGCGCTCATGGCATCGGTGGTATTGACGGCGCGGATGATGGCAGGCCAGCCTTCGTAGCGTTTGCTGTCTCTTACGCCAACGCTCTTGAAATCGGGAACGGCAATGAAATACTGCCATACTCGCTCGGCGAGACCAGCGTTGTCAAACTCTTCGCGGAGAATTGCATCAGCTTCACGCAGAGCGTGGAGACGATCACGAGTGATAGCGCCCAGACAGCGAACTCCCAAACCGGGGCCGGGGAACGGCTGACGGTAAACCATGCCGTGAGGCAGACCGAGAGCTTCGCCAACAACGCGAACCTCGTCCTTGTAGAGCAGACGAACCGGCTCAACCAGCTCAAAATTCATATCTTCGGGCAGACCGCCGACGTTGTGGTGAGCCTTGACACCGTCGGATTCGATGATGTCGGGATAGATGGTGCCCTGAGCAAGGAAGGAGATACCTTCAAGTTTGGCAGCTTCCTCGGCAAAGACGTTGATGAATTCGCCGCCGATGATCTTGCGCTTCTTTTCTGGATCGCAGACACCGTCCAGCAGTCCGAGGAAACGATCGGTAGCGTCAATATAAATGAGGTTTGCATCCAGCTCCTTGCCGAATACGTTGACAACATCCTCGCTTTCTCCCTTGCGCATGAGACCGTGGTTGACGTGTACGCAGACCAGCTGTCTGCCAATGGCTTTGATGAGCAGCGCGGCAACGACCGACGAATCGACACCGCCGGACAGAGCGAGAAGTACCTTCTTGTCACCGACCTGTGCGCGGACTTCTGCAACCTGCTCCGCTATAAAAGCGTCGGCCAGCTCTTTGGTGGTGATGCGAGCCATGGATTCGGGGCGAACATTGTTCAGCATAAGTGAACCCTCCAATATTTTTTGTCGGTCGCGGCTATATACAATATATGCCATTGTTCCGATAAAAAAAGTATACTCGTTTTTGAGCGGTTGTCAATCGTGCAAAATGCCGTTTATTTTGCACAGACTGACCAAGACATCGTACGCCATGAACGATAATCAACCAATAGAGTGGAAGGTGTGTCAATGCCGTTCATCGGTCATGCCATTCTTCGCGGCTGATACCGTAGACTCTGGTTACGGTGTTGTCCGGATCGTCGTATTCCTCAATGAACTTCATACCGTTCTTCATGGCGGTCGCTGCGGAAGCAGTGTTGGTATATTTCATGTATGAATACACAGCAGGAAAATCATGCTTCTCAAAGGCGTAATCGATGCATGCGGCTGCTGCTTCGGAAGCGTATCCCCTGCGCTGGTGATCGGCGCGTACATGATATCCGATCTCCGGAAGAATTTGCCCGTTGATATGCTGCAGGGTCAGTCCGCAGTCACCTATAACCTCGCCCGTCTCTTTGAGTACCACTGCCCACAGCCCGAATCCGTCAGTGTGGTAGCGTTCCATGTTGCGTGCTATCCATCTGCGTACCCGCGTTTCGTCAAAGGTATACGGATAGTGCTGCATTATGTCAGAATCAGCAAGCACTGCGTACATCGCGTCAAAATCCTCCATGGTCATTTCACGCAGGAACAGCCGTCCGGTTTCAAGTATCATGATTACACCTCCGTTTGTGTGTCCGGAACATCGAAAGAAATGAGATTTTGATTATATCACGTCATACTGCCTTGTCAATCTCATGGCGGCAATAATTGTGCTGCGTTCAGTCACAATTTGCTTTTTTAGGTGGAAAATGTGTTGGAATGGCGATATAATACAAAATAATCATATGACAGGCGGATACGGAGAAAGGATAAGCAAAATGAAGATAGCGATCATAAACGGCAGCCCGAAGGGTGAATACAGCATCACGCTGCAGACGGTGCATTACCTGCAGCGCAAGTATCCCGGACATGAATTTGCCGTATTGCACGCCGGACAGAGAATAAAAGCGCTTGAGAAGGATTTCTCCGAAGCAAAGGCACTGATGGAAAGCGCGGATGCAGTGTTGTTTTCCTATCCGGTGTATACTTTTCTTGCGCCATCACAGCTTCATCGCTTTATCGAGTTGACAAAACGGAACGGCGTGAACCTGTGTGACAAATACGCCACCCAGATTTCCACTTCAAAGCATTTTTACGATACCACTGCCCACAGGTACATCGAGGAAAATTCCCTCGACATGGGTATGAGATACATCCGCGGTCTGTCGGCTGACATGGAGGATCTCCTCACCGATCAGGGAAAGGCCGATGCCGAAAAGTTTTTCAGCCGCTTCCTATGGTCGGTGGAGAATGAGATATACGGATCTGCGGAGGAACCGGTCAGCAAACACGAAACTGTGCCTGCGACTGTGCCTGCCGGAGAATCAGCAGAGAAGAATGACAGCAAGGATATTGTCATCATTACTGACAGCACTGATCCGTCATCAAATCTTTCCGCAATGATCGAGCGGTTCCGGTCGGTATTCCCTTACCGGACTAGAGTGGTCAACATTTCCGAATATCCTCTTGCTGGCGGCTGTCTCGGCTGTTTCCGTTGCGCAGTGTCGGAAAAGTGCGTCTACAAGGACGGCTTTGATGTGTTCCTGCGTGAAAATATACAGACCGCAGATGCCATCGTTTACGCGTTCACTGTTTCCGATCATTCCATGGGCTCCCGCTTCAAGATGTACGACGACCGTAACTTCTGCAACGGCCATCGCACTGTGACAGTAGGTATGCCTGTGGGCTATCTGATTTCAGGAAAATATACTGCGGAGAATAATCTTAAAACAGTCATAGAGGCCCGCAGCGAAACCGGAGGCAACTTCCTTGCAGGCACAGCCACGGACGAGCGTGATACCGACCGGCAGGTGGACGCTCTGGCGAAAAGCCTTACCTTTGCACTTGAAACGCATCACACAGCGCCTCAGAATTTCTGGGGAGTGGGAGGCATGAAGATCTTCCGCGATCTTATTTATCAGATGCGTGGCATGATGCGGGCAGACCACAAGTTCTATAAGAAGCAGGGCATCTACGATTTTCCGCAAAAGAAAAAAGCCCAGTCCATGAAGATGTATCTTGTTGGTGCGCTGCTTTCCAACGAAAGAATTCTCTCGCGAATGGGCAACAGGATGAATGACGGCATGCTCGCACCCTACAGAAAAATGTTCGCGAAGATGGACAAGGCGCAGAGAAAGGCGCATAAATAATTACCGGCAAAATATAGCGACAAAGCAGACACCGCCCCGCGCACCGGAACGAATCCGAAGCGCGGGGCGGTGTTTTTATTGAGGTCAATTACTGCTTTTCCGTCACAGCGGTCAGAGAGGTCACGTTATAATTGAAGATAATGTCAACGCCCTCGCCGGTGATGGTGCCGCTGCTCTTCTGCATGGAGGTGATCTCCTGCAGAGCGCGGTTATCCTTGTTCATGTACAGAGTGCCGGAAAGCGGAGATACCTTGCTGTAGTCAAGGGTCAGACCATCTTCTGTGTTGTAGGAGAAGGGCTTCTGCTCGGGACCGGTTATTGTAATGCCGAAGCGGTCCCGGGCAAGCGAGGTCAGACGATAGGTGTTGACCAGATCGTACTGATTCAGCGTCCATGCCGTTCCGTCGGTAAAGGTATCCGGAACGGGATAGAAGAAGGAAGATGCCACGCCTGTCAGGTTGTCCTTGTCCAGCAGCATTGCCGAGTTGGGGTATTCGGCGATGATGTCCTCCACGCCCTCGACACCGGTTACTGAACCGTCAGCGCCGATGTTTACGATAAAGCTCTGACCGATGATGTCATAGTAAGGCTCGGTGCTTGCGCTGAGGTAGTCACGGGTGGAAGTGTCCAGCAGAATCTGATTTTCGCCGGAAATGCTCTGTGTGATCAGAATGCCGTCAAATGACATCACGCAGCGAAGACCCTCTCCGGCTGAGGTGATATCCAGCCCGTAGGTATATCTGCTGACGGTAGATTCGGAATAGTACACCGCTCCTGCGTCGGTCACATACTCGGTAACGGTGGTGGAGGTGTTGACCATGCTGTATCTGCCGGGCTTGAACTGCGGCGCGGGATGACTTCCTTCTATGCTTCCCGTCACACTGTCGGCAGGAGAAGTAGAGACAGTTGAAGCAGTGGTTCTGCCTGTGCCGCTGGTGGCATAAGCCTCACCTGTAACCCAGTCGACTTTATCATCGCCGCAGCCGGACGTGCAGAGGGACAGCATCACCAGCAAAGCCGCGAGAAAAATACTAAGAGTTCTGTTCATCGGTTTTGGGAGCCCCCTTCATGGTAAGGCTTATTCTTCCTTTTGCGGTATCAACGGACAGCACCCATACCTTCACGATATCGCCCACCTTGAGCTTTTCGGAGGGGTGCTTGATGCGCGGACCTCGGGATATCTGGGAGATATGCACAAGACCGTCCTGATGCACGCCGATGTCCACGAACGCGCCGAAATCGATAACATTGCGCACGGTACCGTCCAGTTCCATGCCCGGCTTGAGATCCTTGATGTCCATGACCTCGCTGCGCAGCAGAGGCTTGGGCAGCTCGTCACGGGGATCGCGTCCCGGTCTGAGCAGTTCGGTAATGATATCTTCAAGGGTCGGCAGACCCACACCCAGCGAATCGGCAACGGACTGCTCGCCCATGCCTGCTACGCGGTCACGCAGCTCAGCGATAGCTCCGGAAGTAACGTCACCAAGGGAGAAGCCGCACAGACGCAGCAGCTCGGTGGCGGCTGCATAGCTTTCGGGGTGTACCGCGGTGTTGTCCAGTACGTTGGTACTTTCGGGAACACGCATGAAGCCTGCGCACTGCTCAAAGGCCTTCGGTCCCAGCTTGGGAACCTTCAGCAGCTCCCTGCGGCTGGTGAAAGCGCCGTTCTCCTCGCGGTAGGCAACGATGTTTTTGCTCACCGCTGCGCTCACACCGGCTACGTGAGAGAGCAGAGAGGGGGAGGCGGTGTTAAGGTCGACGCCAACCGAGTTAACGCAGGCTTCGACCACACCGCCCAGTGCCTCGTCCATGCGCTTGGGAGGCATATCGTGCTGATACTGTCCCACGCCGATGGCCTTGGGGTCAATCTTGACCAGCTCGGCGAGGGGGTCCTGAAGCCGGCGGGCGATGGAAACCGCGCTGCGCAGGCTGACATCGTACCCGGGAAATTCAGCGGCGGCAAGCTTGCTGGCGGAGTAAACCGAAGCTCCTGCCTCGCTGACCACCATATAACTGACTTCGGGATAATCCCGCAGCAGTTCGGAAGTGAAAATCTCGGTTTCCTTGCTGGCAGTGCCGTTGCCGATGGAAATGACTGTGGCCTTGTGTTTGCGGATAAGACCGGAAATCACGGCGCGGGCTTCTTCAACCTTGCGCTGACCGTGGGTGGGATAGATAACGCCGGTGTCCAGTACGCGTCCGGTGCCGTCAACCACTGCCACTTTGCAGCCGGTACGGTATCCTGGGTCTAGACCGATAACCGTCTGTCCCTTAACCGGAGGCTGCATGAGCAGCTGGCGCAGGTTCTGGGCAAAGACCTTGATGGCGGCCTCGGAAGAGTTTGTGGTCAGATCGTCTCTCAGTTCACGCTCGATAGAGGGGAAGATAAGACGGGAATAAGCATCGTCAGCCGCTTCCATGACCGTGTCGGTGCAGGGAGAGCCGGGCTTTACGCATACCGAATGGATAATGCGCATGCCCTTGTCCTTGTCAAAGTCCACGGAAACCTTGAGGAAGCCTTCGCGCTCGCCGCGGTTGATGGCGAGTACACGGTGTCCGGCAATGCGGTTGAGCGGCTCGGAGAAATCGTAGTACTGCGCGTAGACGGAATCTGTGTCCTCGTCGGCGGCCTTGGAACGAAGTGTGCCGTTGGCAAAGGCTACGTAGCGCAGACGCTTGCGGATTCCGGCGTCGTCGGAGATCATGTCGGCGATGATGTCCATCGCACCCTGCAGCGCGTCCTGTGCGGTTTCAACGCCCTTTTCAGCGTCCACATAGGCTTCAGCCATGTCGATAGGCCAGTCGCTTTTCGGTTCCTGTGCGAAGATGGCGAGAGCCAACGGCTCCAGGCCCTTTTCGCGTGCAACGGAAGCGCGGGTCTTGCGCTTTGGCTTGTAGGGGCGATAGATATCCTCGATCTCGGCGAGAGTAGCGGCGCCTTCAAGAGCGGCTGCGATCTCGTCAGTCATAACACCCAGCGTTTCGATGGAGTTGCGTACCTCCTCGCGACGCTTTTCCAGTCCCTTCAGATACTCGTAGCGCTCGGAAACCTCACGGATGGTCTGGTCGTTCTGAGTGCCGTGCATCTCCTTGCGATAACGGGCGATAAAGGGGATGGTGTTGCCGTCGTCCAGCAGGGTAAGTATGTTCCTGATGTATTCTTCCTTTACAGAGAATTCCTTAGAAATTGCGGAGACAAAATCCATTGTCGGAAGCTTTCCTTTCGATAATTTAGGTGAGTTAATGCAAGATGCACTGGGCAGGCACAGCGTGAGCCGTGACCGCCCAGTGCGTTTTTTGCGGTGATTACATTATGCCGGTCAGAATCGAACAGAGTCCATACAGAACCGGCTGATGAACCAGATAGATTATCAGCGAATATCTGCCGATAAAAGTAAGGGCGGGGCAGTAGTCCCGGTAAAGAAAACCGGGCAGATCTTCGCGTTCGAGAAAACGGCCCGCAAAGCAGCCGCACATAAACAGGAATATCCATGGCAGCAGCGGATAGAAATCGGCGGAGAAAAATGATGCGCTGATAAAGCCGAAGGGGTATAATCTGCTGCCGGCAGTCAACTCCGGTGGCACAGGCAGCTCCAACAGCCCCTTGATGCCGAAAAAACCGTAGCTGACCCAATAGGTGCACACATACAGCGCCAGACTGACCAGCACACCGGGCAGCCAGTGAATGCGGTCAAGCACCTTGCCGGCAACTGCGTAAAACAGCATGCATACCGCCATTAGGTGCAGTACGCCGAAATATATTCCCATTCCGGACATTACCCATCCGGTAATAAGCGACATGGCAAAGGATATGATCAGCAGTTTTGCGCCATGCAGTGCCGGGTTCCGGCTGAAGCGGATGGTCAGACCGGCAATAAACACAAATGTGCAGCCGATTATCATCTGGGAAAAGGGCTGGGCTTCAAACAGAGTCCGGGCCCAGTCCTTTCCGAACATAAAGCCAAGATCAAACAGCGTGTGGTAATATATCATGTAAATTACCATCAGACCGCGGATCGTGTCCAGCAGACGTATGCGCCGCCTTGCAGGTTCCGCGTCAACTGTGCGCTGAGTCATGTGTTAATCAACCGAATACGCCGGAACCGCCGTAACCGTCCTCGTCGTCATTGCTGGCGGCGGTGGTGCGGGTGGTCTGACGGGTGGTTCTGGTGGTTTCTTTGGAAGCACTGGTGGTGCCGCCGAAGTATTCGTACATCTCCACGTACAGATCGTAATCGTACTCGGGAGTGGTAGTGGTCACGGAGTTGTTTTCCTCGACTTCTTCTTCATCTTCCTGCTCGTCCTCGATGTGGAGCTTGTCGGGGTCAACTTCGAACAGAGTGGGATAATCTCCGTCGATATCAGTGTACTTGTCGGCCTTCTGACCGCCAAGCTGCTTCACAGTCCAGCCGCGGTCCTTCAGACCGGCGATGATGCCGTCGTTTCCGATCATGTGTGCGGCGCCGACAACATAGAATACGTTGTCGCCGTTCTCCAGCATCTCCTCAGCGGCATCAACCATGCCCAGGTTGCGGTCGATGAGCATAGCGGTGTAGTATTCCTCAAGCAGCTCCTGAGTCTGCTCAATTTCCTCAGCGGAATAGCCGGTGTAGTCGGGCTCGGCAGTGACCAGAACTTCGGGATCACCCTCGCACCAGCCGTCAAACATAGCGCGCAGGGACTCTGCCTGCTCGTCAACAGGATAGGAAACATAGCTCCACAGTTGCATCTCCATCAGTTCGTCGGAGAAACCGAACAGCATATCGTTCTGGAATTCAACAGATTCGATCTCGATAACTTCCTTCTTCTGAGCGTGTGCGATGTTGAGGAAATGGTAATCAATACCCTTCTGAGAGTCCAGGCCGGTCTTCTCAAGGACGATCATTTCCAGAACTGACATCCACATTGCGGGCTTGAACATCTTCATCATGTCGATGGTATAACCCAGAGACTGAAGCTGCTGGCTGGGGTTGTCCTCGTAGAACTCAACGATGGCGTCGTACAGCTCAGGATCGATATGATCCTCGATGCCGGATCCGTCGGTGTACATCATGTCCTGAGACATCTGCAGCTGAGCCATGAAATCCTTTTCGTAGGCAAGGATGTCGCACTCAACGGCAAGAGCGTCGCTCTCGAGGTAGGCGTCCATCAGCAGGTCGGGCAGACGGTAGGTTTCTTTCTCGGCGCAGTGAATGGAGCCGAGGAGATAGACTTTGCCGCCGTTCTTTCCCTCAGCAACCCAGAACAGAGGGTCAATGTCGGAGGGTTCGTCGGGCAGACCGTCAAAGAAGTCGATGGTGTAGATGTCCTCGTCAGCAACAGCGGGACCGTCGTCGGTACTGTTGGGCATAAAGTTGCTGAACTGTTCCATCATTTCGGACATCTGAGCGATATCCTCGATGCCGCAGCCGGCGATCGAAAGACACATGATAACTGCCATCAGCAGTGCCGCTGCGCTCATAATGATTTTTTTGCTTTTCATTTTGCATTCTCCTTTTTGACTGTAATTGTGTATTCGCCAGAAAATGGTTAACGAACTTATTTGATGAAATATCCTCTTGCCACATCCTTCAGCAGCTCCGGAGAAACCGGCTCCATGTCGAGAAAAAGATCGGGCTGAACAATAAGCAGTTCGGTGGTTATGCGCGCCATGCGGGCGCAGTCGCACAGATAACATTTTGCGTCACCCAGCTGCGCCTCAACAGCAGCACCGAGCTCCAGAAAAGGTTCGGTCATTTTTGCGTAGTTCACGGAAACGTCAGGCACCGGAGCGTTGTGAGGCTGCATAGAGCCGATATAGGTGCTGCCATCGTTCAGTGTGAGAAAACAGGCGTATTCCTCACCGAGGCGGTTTTCAATTCCGCACCATTCCTCCACGCCGTGCAGAAAGGTGTTTTTGCTCAGGTCACAGCCGATGAACAGAATCTTTCCCTTGCGGTCGAGCAGCTTTCCCATGCATCCCCTGCGGGCACACGGAGTAGAAACGGTGTGTTCGCCATCTGCAAACTCAGCTGCATCCTTACCCCATACGGCAAGGGAATGCGTGGGGTGGATTGTGCGCACCGTACCTTCCCGTTCAAGCAGTAGCTGCCCAAGGATACCGGTGCAGCAGGGCGTGGTTTTGGGATCAAACACAGCGTTGTCCGCTCCGACCGTATCCCATGAGTGTGTGGGCATAAGCAGCAGACCCTCGCTCATATAGCCGCACAGCACATCTATGACCGTTTGCGCTCCGCCGGATATATCACCCATGGATTTGAACGATGAATGAACAAGCAGAGTGCCGCCTCTGGGAATTTTCATTTTTCTGAGCTGGGATTCAAGCTGCCTTGCTGTGTACATTGATCTCTCCGTTGTCATTGATTATTTACATATATAGTTTACAACAAATGCAAGTTTATTTCAATAGCTGCGAAACGAATAGATGTGCAGCAATTTATGAAATGTTCTGCCGCGGGCAAACCTTGTTTTTGTAACACATCGGTAGGGGCGGTCATAGTATGTAGAGAAATCAGAGAGAGGAGGAAACAGATATGAGCTGTCTTTTCGGCGGTAACAGCTGCACTTGGGTGCTGATTCTGGTCATCGTATTCCTGCTTAGCCAGGGTTGTGATCTTGGTTGTGGCTCCGGTTGCGGCAACAATGTCCGTTCATGCGGCAACAACGGCTGCGGCAACGACTACGACAATCACAACCACGGCTGTGGCTGCACCTGCGGCTGCTAGTCAGTAATTCATTACCTCCCCAAAGCTGCAGCCCCGGCGGAAATTCCGCCGGGGCTGTTTGCGTATGTTTTCTGTTTTCAGATAATTATGTTCAGAGAATCGTGCAGGCAGCTTACCTCAAACGTACCGTCGATGGTTTCTTTCTCTCCGTCCAGCGACCAGTCAATGGGCGAGTCGGTGGTAACGGTAACCGAAGCTGTGCTTTCGAATGTTATCATATCGCACTGATACTGCTTGGTCATGAGAGCGTTGGTGATCTGCAGCAGATCATTGAGGTTACGCGGCTGCTTGATAAGCATGATCTCAAAAAGACCGTCGTTCATATCAACCAGCTGAGGGTCGATGGTCATTACTCCACCCAGTGAGGTGGAATTGCTGATAGCACCAAAGATGTAATCGTCCTCATGTATTTGACCGTTAAACTCAAAACGCAGATGCTGGGAGCGGATGGACCATACGTCCTTCACGCTGGAAAGCAGATAGGCAAAATGCCCGAATGCATTCTTAAAACTCTGGGAAGTGGCGTAGGAGGTTTTGGTAAATGCGCCGAAAGAGGCAACATATGAGAAATTACGTTCGCCAAAAAGACCGATGTCCAGTTTGCGGATGTCGCCGGTCACAATGGCGTCTGCGGCAGCGCAGATATCAGTGGGGATCTTCAGACTGACAGCAAAATCATTCGTGCTGCCGGATGGAATATAACCAAGAGGAATGGTCAGCCCCGCGCGGAGCATTCCGTTGACTGTTTCGTTGAAGGTGCCGTCACCGCCGGCACAGGCAATGACATCGTATTCTCTGCCATAGATGAACGCGTATTCAGAAGCAGCCATCTGTCTGTCGGTAAGCATGACGGTACACAGGTAACCGCCGGTTTGCAGAATTTCGATAATCGATGCCAGCCTTTTTTCTCCCTGCCTGGTTCCTGAACTCGGATTGATGATTAACAGAAGCCTGCGCTCCATGATCCGGATACTCCCTTTTCTACACATTTAATGTTATGATACCACAATCTCTGATTAATTATCAATGATAGATTCAATTTATTAACCTAATATTAATAACTTCCGGAAGGAGCGAATTGCGCAAATCAATTCTGGTGCGCCAGAATCATTTTCCGGTTGACAAAGGTTACCATAACGTCGTATACTCACTGTGTATACATAATATATGTTATCTGATATGTGTCAGTGAAAGGAATGGTTGATAATATGACAAATTGCCCTTCCTGCGGATGCCGGGTATCTGGCGTGTCACGCTTTTGCCCCATGTGCGGAGTTATCATCAGAAAGGACGCGGTTGAAGCGAGATTTGGAGAGAGTGGTGAAATTCCCGAAATCCAGCCGCCCCAGACTAACGAGCCATTGCTGAGAAGCTATGCCGGCCTCAATTGCTGCGGAGCCAATGTCATTAAGGCGCTGAAGATCCTGGCGATAATGCTGTCGATAGTTATAGGCGTGTGTGGTGTTGTCTACGGAGTTATGCTGCTGATGGACGGCAGTAAATTGCAGGGCATAATCTCTTTGGTTCTCGGTCCGGGGGTAGGGTTGCTGCTGTATGTTCTGATGAGTCTGGGCATTTTTCTTTATGAGAATATTTCGTTAGTAGCCCGTCAGACCGAAACACAGAACCGTATTTCCATTGCTCAGCTTGAACTGATAAACGATATGGTGAGGGTGCAGAAAGAGGAACTCGCACTTGCCAGACAAAACGCGGAACTGCTTAGAGTTATGGACGGTGTCTGCTTTGACGCCGCCAAGCAGGCGGAACGTCAGACCGAGCTTCTTGATAAGATCACCGAAGCTCAGAGGGCGGGAGAGCAGAAACTCATCTCGATAAAGGTAAGCAGCGAACAGCTTGCCCAGACGCTGACTGCTTATGAAAAAAATTCTCATTCCAGACACTCCAGCACAAGACAGTTTGCTCATGCCATCGCGCTTGCGATGGCACAGCTTCCCGGCCGTATCCGCGAGGCGCTGAACGGCGAGCAGCCTTCAGGTGAACCACTGCTGTCGGAGGAAATTACAGAGGATAATGCTGTGGAAAATACAGCAGAAGAAATGGGTGCTGCCGACACAGAGCAGAACGAATAAAAAAGCATTCCGGCTGACCGGATACTGAGGTGATAAATTATGCAATGTCCCGCTTGCGGAACAATATGGAAAGAAGGGTTTGCTCACTGTGCGTACTGCGGTACGGCACTCAAGCCTGTGGCGAACTCGGGAAAAAAAGACCGTTCACTTCCGGTTACAATGCGGAGGTGTTCCGGCTGCGGAAGAACCATGTCCGTATATTACCGCTTTTGTGATTACTGCGGAACAGCTGTTGAGGCGCTGAAAAACAATGATGCCTTCCGGTGGGCTCCGGTCAGCGCGGCAATGCCGCTTGAGCAGAAAACAGACGAAGAGCAGAATACAATGAATGCGGCTCCTGAGGTAGTTCCTGCCTCTGTGGTGATTACGGATGTCCACATCCGTGAGGCAGAGGAAGCCTTTGAAAAGGCGGAGCAGAAAAAGAACGCGGCTGCTGACGATGACCAGAGGCCAGAAACAGTTGATGAGGTGGTTGAAGAAGCGACAGAAGAAACCGCCACGCCTAAGATTGAAACTGTTTCGGAAGATGATATCGATTCTGATGAAGCAGAATCCGAAAGCGCTGAAGACAGCGATGATTCCGAAGATTACGACGATTCTGAAGATTACGACGACTCCGAGGATTACGACGATACTGAAGATTACGACGACTCCGAGGATTACGACGATTCTGAAGATTACGACGACTCCGAAGATTACGACGATTCTGAAGATTACGACGACTCCGAGGATTACGACGATTCCGAGGACTACGACGACTCCGAGGATTACGACGATTCCGAAGATTACGACGATTCCGAAGACTACGACGATTCCGAAGACTACGACGATTCCGAAGACTACGACGACTACGAGGACTACGACGACTACGAGGACTACGACGACTACGACGACTACGACGATTCCGAGGATTACGACGATTCCGGGGATTACGAGGATTCAGAGGGCTATGACGACTCCGAAAACTCTGAGGAAGACGGAACAAGAGAATATGTAGCATCGTCCGGCAAAGCTGGATCAAGGCGGGTTTCCGACAGCAATACAAGGGTGTTTGACCACAATGTGGTCAATGCGGAAGCCGCGGTCATTGGCGCGGTCAAGGCAGATGTTCATCTGTGTGACTATGATGAGTTCGCGAAACAGACAAACCGAAGTATAGGCATACATAACCCTCGTTCGGATTCCAAAAACGACCACCAGATGCACAGAGCGAGGTTCGGAAGCGTACACTTTGTTCTGGTGTGGTTCATGGGATTGCTGGCGCTGGCAGCGTCCATTGCGGCTCCGGTATATTCTGATAAGGGCGGCTTCATTCCCAGAGAATATTCCAGCCTTCTCACCAGCTCCATGGATCTTATACGTCAGCAGAATATGCCTGATATATGGTTTATAGTGTTTTCGCTGCTGACGCTTGTTCCGGCTCTGCTTCTGGTGATGTTTGCCGCTGGTCGACGCAGAACAGCATGTATGGTCTGTTCTGAGTTCGGCTTGCTGCTCCCTCTCGCCGCGTGGGTGGTGAAGATTGCGATCAGTCCGGTCAAGACCGTGCCCATTTCTGAATCATCTCTGCAGATCGGATTTTTTGCCATTCTCCTTCTGCATATCATCGTGATGACGATTCTCTCGGTGGGCAGAAAGCGCCAGGTATGATAATGAATTATTGATTAACGAAAGGATGCAACTGATATGAGTGAGAATACAAACAACACTGCTCAGGTTACTCCAAACGCAAAACAGAATTTTGTCCAGTCGGTGAAATTTCTGCTGTTTTCAATCTCGGCCGGAGTAATTCAGGTCGTCTCCTTTGCACTGCTCAACGAGCTGCTGAAACTGCCCTACTGGCCGGCGTATCTCACTTCGCTGATTCTTTCCGTTCTGTGGAACTTCACACTGAACAGACGATACACATTCAAGTCCGCGGCAAATGTTCCCGTTGCCATGCTCAAGGTTTTCGGATTTTACTGCCTGTTTACTCCGCTGTCCACAATCGGCGGAGAATGGCTTACCCGCACATTCAGCGGGTTCCCTGCGATAGAATACATCGTGCTTGCAGGAACCATGATTCTCAACTTCGTTCTGGAGTTCCTGTTCTGCCGTTTCTTTGTGTACCGCAAGGAGATGTATACCAACGATCTCGGCAAGGCTGAGCTTGAGAAATTGAATCAGGGCGAGAAAACCGAACGCTGATGAAAGCCGTTATTGTTGCGATCAATTCGCAATACATACACTCGTCTCTCGCACCATGGTGTCTTGTGGCAGGCGTGAAAAAATACAGCAGTCAGGATGTCGAAACGGTGGTACTTGAGGGTACCGTCAATGAATCTCCTGACAGTCTCATGAAAAGGATAGCCGAGCAGTGCCCGTCACTGGTCGGCTTTTCGTGTTATATATGGAATATCGGGTATGTTCGTGGATTGCTTCGAGAAGTTCGCGAACGTACCGGAGCAACCATCGTTCTCGGTGGTCCGGAAGCGGGCTACAACGCCCGTGAACTGCTGCAGAGCGAAAAAGATGTCGACTGCATTATCGCCGGCGAAGGAGAGCTTCCCTTTGCCATGCTGTGCGATTATGTGGCTCAGGGTAAGCCTGTGGATGACGGTATTCCGGGCCTGTGCCGCCGTGACAGCAGCGGAGATATTCTCGTGTCACCGCCTCATTGCCCTGATGACCAGCCGCCGTCACCCTATTCGTCAGAGTATTTTGACAACCTGCGTGGACGCATTGCCTATCTCGAAACCGGACGAGGCTGTCCGTACCGCTGTGCTTTCTGCCTGTCCTCTGTGTGCGGGCAGTGGCGCAATTTCGATATAGACAGGGCAAAGGAGGAAATCCTCAGGCTTGCCCGCAGCGGCACTCAGACGGTCAAACTGGTTGACCGGACATTCAACGCGGACCGGAACAGGGCGAGAGAACTTTTTCTGTTCATCGCGGAGCATCACGGTGCGGATATTCCCTCGGACGTGTGCTTCCATTTTGAGCTTGCAGGTGATCTGCTGGACGATGAAACCCTCGCCATTCTGGAAAATATGCCTGCCGGAGCGGTGCAGGTGGAAATCGGCATTCAGTCCTTCAATCCGGAAGCCCTTGCAGCGGTTGACCGAGTAACCGATGTGGACAAAGTATGCCGCGCCGTGGACCGGCTGCTCGCCTGCGGTCGGGTGCATGTTCACATCGATCTGATTGCCGGACTTCCTCAGGAGGATATGGCGAGTTTCAGGCGCAGTTTTGAACGGGCGATGGAACTTCGCCCTCATATGCTGCAGATGGGTTTTCTGAAGCTGCTGCACGGCGCCCCGATGCGTGAGCATACGGAGAGGTTTCCGTGTGAATACAGTCCTTTGCCGCCATACGAGGTGATCTCCACTCCATGGATAAGCAATGATGAACTCGCTCATCTTCACAATATAGAAAAGGCTCTCGATCGCGTGTACAACAGCGGGCGCTTCCGCCGCACCGCTGATTACGCCGCAAGTGCAGGCAGTCTGTCAATGTTTGAATTGTACGAACACATTGCGCGGATATTTGCTGACAGCGCGATGAACGGAGCGTCACTTGACGCATTCACCGCCGCGCTTCAGGACAACCTGAGAGATATCCGCGGTGTTGACCCTGTGCTTCTGAGAGATGCCATGGTCTGCGACCTCCTTGCCTCATCTCCCGCCGCTCCGATGCCAGGGTGTCTGAAGGTGGAGGACCGGACAACCAGAGCTGTCAGATTTGCGCTGGAGCGTGATCCCGCCACACGACGAGGGTTCGCGGTCAAGCGTACGGTTGCGATGCTGTACGGGGAGAACTGCGCCGTGTGGTGTGACGCTGTGGACAGAGATCCGGTTACCGGACAGTATCCGCTGCACAGGTTTGTTTTGGACGAAGCCGGAAAATCGCATGATTAAGCGATGTTGCGCATCGTAACATCGTTGATTCTCAGCGATTCTTGCCTGTTTCCGCTATGCGGGATATCATCAGGTTACGGTTCGCGAGGCCGAAACAGAAACGGAGGATCATCAATATGACTTTAGGCGAAAAGATCAGAGAAGCACGCAGACAGGCAGGTCTTACTCAGGAACAGCTTGCGGATAAGCTGAGTGTCTCCAGACCCGCGGTTGCTAAATGGGAAACAGATAAAGGCGTTCCTGATGTGGGGAATCTCAAAGCGGTTGCGGCGTTGCTCAACGTCAGCGTGGATTATCTGCTCGACGATGGGCAGACGGAAAACTCTCTTGAGCTCAGAGAGGCGATCGATCTTAACGAATATGAAAAGACCGGTGCCTGTCGATGCCGGGAGGATGCCGTTGTTCTGGCAAAATACCCCGACGCGGACTTCGTGTGGCCCCTGATGCGGGAGAAGAAGCAGTCGATCGCTGCGCATATTATGGAGTTCTTTACAAGCCCGGGAATGCTGGGAGTAGTCGACCAGCTTGAGGATATGTCGTGGTACTATCTTGTTGAGAAACAGGGAGTGCAGTTCCTCGTGAATGTCACAAAGGAGTTCATCACCTCAAAGCGAATGACTGCTCCGGTTACCGACCGCAGATTCACCGTTGGTAATATGCGCTATACAAGAGTAAGGCTCAATCTCGCCGCGAAAAAGTGACAGCATAATACAAAAGCGAAAAAATCCCCCGATTTTCCGCAATGGAAGATCGGGGGATCCATGTTGTTTGATTTTATTCTTCGACCGGTGCGTCGCTCGCAGAGATATCCGAAGAAGAAACGTCCGGCTGCTGTGTGATCTGACCGGAGAGGAAGTCGGTCTCGCCGTTGATGGCCTGCACAATGGTTCCGGTGGTGATGAGATTGTTTGCCTCGTCGAGGTAACCGGTGATAGAGTTGTAGGCGGTGACATCCAGACGGATAAGCCATTTGTTGTCGTTGCTCAGGCTGACGTTCAGCGGCACACGTGTGGTAACCGTGGGAGCGCCGGGAGCCTCGGACATGGCCATGACTTCCTGCATCATTTTGATGCTGATGTCGTTGGCGGAAATATCCTCGCCGGCAAGAGCGGCAGAATAATACTGGGGGATAACCACCGAAGCAGCGTCGCAGTAAACCTCGCGCAGATCGATGGTGGTGATGTCAGCTTCGAAAAGTGCGTTGGTTGCAGAAGACGAATCACTGATGATGTTGATGCGGAGAGAGGAAGATACCGCGTTTATGATACGTTCGGTGTCTTTGTCAAATCCGTATCCGTCGTAGTCCGCCACATAGGCAAATGCGGTTTTATAGTCGTTTTCGTTCATTGCCGCGCCAAAACGATCCACAGCGTCACGGGCAGAAGTGGCTTCGTTGCAGCCGATCAGTCCCAGAAGCATAACAACAAACAGAAAAGCCGCGAAAATACGTCGTGTCATTAACTTGAACTCCTTGATGAGGGTTGGGTTATTTTTCAAATCTGCGCATCTCCTCGTCACGCTTCTGACGACGCACAGCCATCATGGCCATGATGTTGGAGAACAGCAGAATGATGCCGCCGATAGCCAGAACAATATAGATGACTATGGAGTAATCAAAACCGGTCTGGGAAGCAGGCTGGCTCACAAAAGATCCTGCGCTTGCAGCGGCGTCGATGGCATCGGAAAGATGGTCGTAAATGGTGTTGTTGAGGTTGATGAGATAGAAAATCGAGAATACAGAACCGGCGGAAATCGCAACCGGCAGAGCCAGCTTGGGCAGTATGCGTCGAGCCATCAGACAGATGAGCATAATCAGCGGAAGAACGAACAGAATGATTGCAAAGCGATTGGGCTCGATCATAACGTCGCCGATCTTGAAGCCAAGGAACAGATCCAGGCCGGTGATGGTGGTGACGGTGTCAAGCAGATTGCTCTTGGTGACGTTGAAATAGGGGAAGAAGAACAGCACCAGCTGTACGCAGAACAGAATGCGAAGCATCATGGAGAACAGGATAACGCCTTCGGGATCATCGTCGTCGTCGTCAAGACCGTCGTCAGATTTGGGCTTGATAACAACCGTGGGACGGTTCATCAGCTCGCTGGGAACCTCGATCACGTTGGTGCGCTCCTGCTCGGGAACCAGAGCCAGAGCAACCGACTTGACGGCTTCGTAGCGGATATCATCGCTCTTGATCTTGCGCTTCTTGCCGGAACGACGGCGAAGGAGCTTCAGAATGAAGGCGGCAAGACAAAGCAGGAGGGCTCCGATAAGGATAGCAACGATGAGAGCACCGATGTCCAGTGTTTCGTAGTCAACGACGACCTTGAACATCGCGCTGTCAGCGGAACCGGAGGCCTGATTGTCCTTTACCTCGACCTGCTGACTGCCCTGCTGTCCCTTGATGGACATATCCAGCAGTCCGGAACCGATTGAACCGGAGAAGGAGTAGCTGACCTCGGCGGGATTGAATCCTGCGTCTGCGCACAGAGCGGAAAGATCAACGCTGTGCACGATGGAGTTGCGGTCAAAAAGGAAGTTGCTGGAATTGACCTTGCCCTTGCTGACGGTGAAGGAATTGCCTTCGCCGAAGACGCTTGCCAGTACCTCAGATACAGATTCGTAGTTGCCTTCGGTGCGAAGAACCAGACGATAATCGGTGTCCACGGAGGAGTCGTCAGTAACCTCACCGGCTACATTGGCGGTAGTGATGCTCTCGTGAGGCTCAAGGCGAAGCTTGGGGTGATTGTATCGGGAATCCGGATGGGATTCAACATACTTGATAAAATGATTGGCTGCAGAAGCTCCGACGGAATAACCTGCTTCAGTGCCATCGCCGGACACATCGGAGAAATCCAGAGCCACGGCAACGGAAATGACGTTCGTGGAAGAAATGTCGGTAGCTACGGAGAGACCGTCAACATTGTATGTAATGACCTTGCTGAACTCAAACTCGGGACTTACCGGAGAGTCGGAGTTTTTGGTGCATGTGTATGTCAGAGTGTTGCCGTCCACAACTCCGCCGCCGTCCTGTACAACGGTTTCAAAACCTTTGTAGGAACAGATGAAGCTGGTGCACTTTGCCTGCATGAGACTGCATGCCTCGGCATAGTTAATGGACTCTTTGATCTGGTACGAATCGCAGAAAGGACCGATCTCGTCTTCATTGGCAACCATGGAAATGCTGCTGGAAGGGAGAAGAATGGAAGTGAAGGTTTCAAAGTCCTTCAGCGTACCGTGACTGAGGGTGAAAACGTAGCTGTTGCTGCGTTCATCATCACCCTGTCCGCCGCGGGAGTAAAGGAATATCTCGTCGGACAACCCGGATTCATCAAGCTGATTGTTGAGTCCGCCGAAATATTCGTCTGCATCGACCGCGTCGAGCATGGCGGTGAAAGTGATTGTCCGGTCGAAATCATTGTTCGAATAGAGCATGGTGTCGACCGAAATATTAATGATATCCTTGAGCTTGTCAGCGAAACCGGCAAATCCGGCAAAGGCGTGCGCGCTAAGTCCGGAACCGAACGCAAGCACAGCGACCGCCAGCAAGGCAACGAAGATTCTTCTGATACAACGCTTCATAACGCTTACCACCGTTTCTACGCATTTATACGCATTTATATTCAGGCTAATTATACACTATATAAATTGCCGCGTCAATTATATATTTAATCACATTTGACATGCGAAAATGATTGACAACAGGGGACTCTTGTGGTATCATATTCGAGCCGCGTATGACAGGTGCCCAAGTGAACATGGGCAATCACGCCCGTCGTGTTCCGCCTGACATAGCGAGTCCGTAATAAAGGAAGGTTCATTCAATGTACGCAATCATCGTAACCGGCGGCAAGCAGTACAAGGTCGAAAAGGGCGACTGCATCTACGCCGAACTGCTCAATGCCAACGAAAATGACACCGTCGAGCTCGACGTTATCGCCATCGGCGGTGACGACGGAATCAAGACCGGTGAAGCTGTCAAGGGCGCCAAGGTCACTGCCAAGGTTCTCAAGAACGGCAAAGGCAAGAAGCTCCGCATCTACACCTACAAGCCCAAGAAGAGCTCCTCTCGCACCATGGGTCACCGTCAGCCCTACACCAAGCTGGAGATCGTCTCCATCGCATAATCTAAGGTGACTGCGGTAACCTTACTGCTGCGCGGCGGTGAACTGGTCGGTTTCGACATCTCCGGACATACCGGCCTTGCTCAGGCGGGACAGGATATACTCTGCGCGGCGATCTCCTCGGCAGCTTATCTCACAGCCAACACCATAACCGATGTGATCGGGGCAGAGGCGGAGACAGCGGTATCGGACGGTAAAATGAAAATTCTCGTTTCCGCCCGTGACGAGGAAAAATGCCGGGATATACTCAAAGGCTTCGAGCTGCACATCAGACAGCTCTGCCGGCAGTATCCCAAGGGCATCAGGATTATTAAACTAAATACCAGGGAAGGAGCATAACATAATGCTTAGAATTAACATTCAGCTTTTCGCCCATAAAAAAGGTATGGGTTCCACCAAGAACGGCCGTGATTCCGAGTCCAAGCGTCTGGGTGTCAAGCGTGCCGACGGTCAGTTCGTCCTCGCCGGCAACATCCTCGTTCGTCAGCGCGGCACTCACATTCATCCCGGTGAGAACGTAGGCATCGGCAGCGACGATACTCTGTACGCTACCTGCGACGGTATTCTCCGTTTTGAGCGCATGGGCAGAGACCGCAAGAAGGCCTCCGTCTATCCCGCCGAGTAATTATCGCACTTTAAGCCCGGGGTCTGCACCTCGGGCTTTTTTACGTCAGCGAACGAAAGTGTCGCAATATTCAAGAACACAGATGCCGAAAGGAATAACCAGATGATTACCGAGCTTTTTGGCGAGCAGAGAATGATCGCCGCCTCCGTCTTTGCAGGAATGTCGGATACCACCATTCTTTCCTGCCTGCAGAATTACCACGGCAGCCACGTCTGGGTGGATGACGCAGAGCATCCCACCTGCGCTCACGCCCTCATGGGCGGAGTGGGGGAGGGCGCGGCGGGCTTTTCCTTCCTTGCCGGAGACGCATCCTCGCCCGTGGCAAGGGAACTCGTGTCCGTCTGGCCCCAGGAGAATCTGGGAGGCTGTACGCTGGTTCCGGAAAACGAAAGCTGGGCTGCGCTGGTGGAGGTGATCTTTCCGCAGAGCGAAAAACACACCAGATACGCCACCAGCAAGACCGAGCACAATTTTGATATGGACAGTCTGCGCGCGATGACCGCCGACCCTGCCGACGATCTGCACATCGTGCGTATAGACGCGTCCATGTATGATACAATATATTCTCAGCACTGGTCAAGGGATCTCGTTGCAAACTTTCCCGACGGCGAGACATACGAGCGTCTGGCGGTGGGCTTTGCCTGCCTGAACGACGGCATTATCGTCGGCGCGGCATCCTGCTATTCGGTGTATGACAGGGGAATTGAAATAGAAATCGACACCCGGGAGGATTTCCGCAGACGGGGCATTGCCCGTGCCTGCGCGTCGTCCATCCTGCTGTACGCGCTGGAAAACAACCTGTATCCCAGCTGGGACGCTGCAAACCCCATGTCGCTGGGGCTTGCACGTTCCTTCGGATACATTCCTGCAGGAGAATATCCCGGTTACTGGCTGAGTGCCGAGATGCGCGCGAAGATGCACGCAGCCGAAAGGAGAGATTGATTATGGGACATCTTGGCTTTACCGATATTGCGAAGGTTACCCTCAAAGCCGGTGATGGCGGAGACGGAGCGGTGGCTTTCCACAGAGAAAAATTCGTTGCTTCCGGTGGTCCTGACGGCGGAGACGGCGGCAAGGGCGGCAGCATCATCTTCAAGGTCAGCCCCCACCTGTCCACGCTGGAAGATTTTCGCTACAAGCGCAAATACTGCGCAGAGCGCGGCGAGAACGGCCGCGGAGACCGCCGTACCGGCAAAAACGGTGCCGATCTGGTCATCGAAGTGCCGCTTGGTACCATTGTGCGTGAGACGGCTACCGATCGAATCCTCGCCGATATGTCCGACGACAAACCCGTGGTCATCTGCAAGGGCGGACGAGGTGGCTGGGGCAATCAGCACTTTGCCACTCCCACCCGTCAGGTACCTCGTTTTGCCAAGCCCGGAACGCCAGGAGAGCAGTATGAGGTTACCCTCGAACTGAAGCTGCTGGCAGACGTCGGGCTGGTGGGTTTCCCGAACGTAGGCAAATCCTCACTTATCTCCGTGGTCAGCGCAGCCAAGCCCGCCATCGCCAACTATCACTTCACCACCCTCACTCCCACTCTTGGGGTTGTTCGTGTGGCGGAGGAAAAGAGCTTCGTCATGGCGGACATCCCGGGCCTCATCGAAGGTGCCAGCGATGGTGCCGGTCTGGGACATCAGTTCCTGCGTCACGTTGAGCGCTGCCGTCTGCTGGTGCATCTGGTGGACATCTCAGGCAGTGAGGGACGCGATCCCTATGAGGATTTCAGAATCATCAACGAGGAACTGGTTCGCTTCAATCCCAGGCTTGCCGAACGCCCCATGCTGGTGGTAGGCAACAAGATCGACCTTGCCACCGACGAGCAGCAGGAGGAGTTTGCAGCCTTCTGCAAGGATAACGGCTACGAATACTTCCCCATGATGGCAGCCATCCGCGTGGGTGCAGACCCGCTCCTTGAGCGCATCGCCGCACTGCTGGACACCCTGCCTCCCATCGAGCGCTTTGAGCCCGATCCCGTTCCCGAACTCAACGAGGAGGAGCTCAAGGGCAATAAGTTCACCGTCCGCAAGGAGGACGGTGTATACTTCGTCGAGGGCGAATGGCTCATTCAGGTCATGCGCTCCATCAACTTCTCCGACTACGAATCCCTGCAGTATTTCGAGCGTGTGCTGGAGCAGAGCGGCATAATTGAAGCCTTGCGCGCCGCAGGAATCCAGGAGAAGGACACCGTCAACATCTATGACGTTGAATTTGATTTTGTAAACTGATTCCAGAACAAACGGCGCAATATTCGCCGGATAACGGGGAGAATAGACTATGGACAGGATTCTTGCAGATTCCTGCAATCCCAGAGAACTCAGCACCGCGTCCCTCGCCTTTGTTGGCGACGCGGTTTACAGCCTGATGGTGCGTGAGCATCTGTGCTGCACCTGCCGCTCGGGAGCCGATGTGCTCCACAAGCGCGCGGTGGAACAGGTGCGTTGTGCCGCACAGTCGGAGGCAATAAAGCGCGTGCTGGATATGCTTACTGAGGAGGAACATGCCGTGTTCAACCGCGGACGCAACACACACACCTCTCATGTGCCGAAAAACGCGGCGGTGGCTGATTACCGCGCCGCCACGGGAGTGGAAACGCTGTTCGGCTACATATATATGTGCGGACGGATCGAGCGGCTGCGCGAACTGTTTGCGGCCATGAACGATATTCATCAGGACAACTGACCGAAAACCGGAGAAAGGAAACGGAATTATGAGCGATAATCGACCTGTAGGCGTTGTGCGCAACAAAGGCCTTGAGCTGCTCAAGGATGCCGGTTGCTATCTTATCGGAGCGTTGTTTTATGCCATTTCTGTGGACGTATTCACCTCTCCAAACAACATCGTACCGGGCGGCATCACAGGCATTTCCACGGTTCTTCACGCTTTTTACGGGCTGCCGATCGGTACCATGATGCTGGTACTCAATATTCCGATTTTCATAGCAGGTCTGATTGTAATCGGCTGGAAATACGTTGCACGCACGGGAATCTGCCTTGCGCTGGTATCAGCCGCAATTGATGTTCTTGCGCCGGTCCTGCCTCAGTATACTGATGACATGGTTATCGCTTCCGTGTTTGGCGGCGTGTGCATGGGCTTCGGTCTGAGCATGATCTTCATGCGCGGCGGCTCTACCGGCGGTACCGATGTTGTTGCGCGCATCTTCGGCAAGCTGTTTCCTTCCATGACACAGGGTAAACTCATTGTGCTGATTGATATCGTAATCATCACCTGCGCGTCCGTTGCATTCGGCAAAGAGGGTGGCAGTGTGGAGGCCGGACTGAATGCCGCGCTCTATGCGGTGATTTCCCTGTTCGTAAGTTCCTTTGCTCTCGATAAGATTCTTTACGGAATGAATACCGGTCGTCAGCTGTTCATCATTACTGCCCATCCTGACGAGGTCAACCGCGGCATCATCGAAAAGGTCAACCGCGGCACCACAATCCTCAACGGCCGCGGTGGTTATTCCGGTAGCCAGCGCGATATCATTATGTGCGCCGTGCGCAACAGTGAGGTCTATCAGGTGCGTTCCATTGTTCGCTCTATTGATCGTGACGCGTTCATCATCGTCGGCAACGCCAGCAGTATTCTGGGCGAGGGCTTCCAGTCCAATCACCGGAACGAGTTCGGCGAGATGGTAACCGATACCGCTCCGGAAGTCAAGACGCCGGAGAAAAAGGAAGACTGATGAAAGCCGGAAATCTTACGCTTACAGCCTTGACCGCGGCACTGTGCTGTGTCATTTCGCCCATTGCCATACCGGTTGGGGCGGTGCCGGTGTCGCTTTCTCTTTTTGCGGTGTGCTTTGCCTCGGCAGCTGCCGGCGGATTCAGAGGAATAACCGCGGTCGCGATATTTATCGCCCTCGGTGCGCTGGGACTGCCGGTGTTTGCCGGGTTTGCCGGCGGCGCGGGACACATTGCGGGAGCCACCGGCGGATTCATCGCCGGCTATATTCCCTGTGCGCTTATCATCTGCCTGTTCGCAGGCAAAGATAACGTCCCCGCGTGGCGTTATCCTCTTGGAATGACGCTTGGAACACTGAGCTGTTATCTCTGCGGCGCGCTGTGGTACGCTGCGGTCACTCACACCACGCTGATTCAGGCTATGGCTGTCAGCGTGCTGCCCTTTGTGCTGTTTGACGCGGTCAAGATTGCCGCCGCGTCACTGCTTGCGATCCGCTTGCGTGCTGCACTGAAAAAATACACTGCACGATGAAAATACCGTACATAGCACCTCCGGTGGACAATTCAGTTCCACCGGAGGTGTTTTTCTGTGCGCAAATAGTGTCACAGATGGTAATATTGCCTTGAATTAACCGAAGCGATATATTAAGATAATATCAACAGGGCACATTGCGGTGTGCGCCAATAAATCAGAAAAGGACTGACAATCAATGGAACAGATGAGTACGACAAAACTCAATTACAGACGCACATTGCTGGTCGGCTTTGCCTTTATGTCGATCTGCTCGTTCTGGCAGCTGTACAACTTCGTGGTGCCTCTCATCCTCAAGCACACATTCCACGTTGACGACGCACTGAGCGGCGTTATCATGGCGGCTGACAACATTCTTGCGCTGTTCATGCTGCCGCTGTTCGGCAAACTGTCTGACGCTACCAGTTCAAAACTTGGCAAGCGTACTCCCTATATCCTGTTCGGCACAATCGCATCGGTCATTTTGATGACCATTATCCCGATTGTGGACTGGAACGTGACACGACTCAACAACGGCGGACAGGCATCCTTTGGCAGTGCGCAGTCCAATTTTATTATGTTCTTTGCGGCACTCGGTCTGCTGCTGATTGCCATGTCCACCTATCGTTCTCCGGCGGTTGCGCTCATGCCGGACGTCACCCCTAAACCTCTGCGCAGCAAGGCTAATGCCGTCATAAACCTGATGGGCGCTCTGGGCGGAATTTTTGCCTATGGCATCATTGCTGTTGTGGCTCCAAAGGTGCAGAATATTGATCCGGTCACTGGCTTCGGTACCAAGACTTCCAGCTATTTCAATCTCTTTGCCATCGTAGGCGGTTTTATGGCTGCCGCGGCAATCGTGCTGCTGTGCACCGTGCGCGAAAACAAGCTGGCAGCACTTATGCCCCGTGAGGAGGAAGAATCTGATGCCGGGGAAGCTGCTTCTGCTGAAAGCAGTGACGTAAGAAAGAAACTTCCCCGCGATGTGCGCACAAGCCTTGTATTCATTCTGCTCTCGGTTGCGCTGTGGTACATTGCCTACAATGGCGTTGAGACCGCATATTCCCGCTTTGCCACCAGCGAATGGGGTATCAGTGAAGGCACCGCATCGATCATGATGATCATTGCCATGCTGGTTGCCACCGTCAGCTACATTCCCGTGGGAATCATCTCCAGTAAAATCGGCCGCAAAAAGGTGGTAATTGGCGGCGTTGTCATCATGGGACTTGCCTTCCTTGCCGCCTGCTTTATCCATGACTACAGCTGGGTTGCCTATGTAATTATGTGCGTCATCGGTATCGGCTGGGCATCCATCAACGTCAATTCCTATCCCATGGTTGTGGAAATGAGCAAGGGCAACGATGTGGGCAAATACACCGGATATTATTACGCCTTCTCCATGGCGGCGCAGATCATCACGCCCATACTCTCCGGCGCGCTGTTCTCACTGCTGGGCAGCTACAATATTCTGTTCCCCTACGCTGTGTTCTTTACCGCGCTTGCGCTGGTGACCATGCTCTTTGTCCGCCACGGCGACAACAGACCCGAGGTCTCCGGTGCACTGGAAGCTTTCGATGTGGAGGACTGACCTGAGTGAACTGGCTGAATGTTGCTCTGTATGCGGTATTCGGGATATTCGTCCTGATTGCGCTGTATGCTTTTCTTATCGCTCCAAGACTGCGTCGTCCCGGAATGATCAACGGATTTATCGGCGGAGAATTTGCGCACCGCGGACTGCATGACAAATCAAAAGGAGTGCCGGAAAATACACTCCTTGCGTTTGAAAGAGCCGCGGGAAACGGCTACGGCATGGAATTTGACGTGCGCTTCACTGCGGATAAACAGCTGGTCATTATGCACGACAATGACCTCGAGCGAATGACCGGCGTAAAGGGTCTGGTCAGCGAAATGACTATCGAGGAACTGGCGCCAATCCGGATCGGAGGTACCGATCAGCCTGTTCCTCGCTTTGAACAGGTGCTGGAGCTGATCGCCGGTCGTGTGCCGCTGATAATCGAACTCAAGGTGTGCGGTGATGATTACGCTGAGCTGGCAGAAAAGGTGTGCGGGATTCTGGACGATTATTCCGGTCCATATGTCATCGAATCATTTGACCCGCGGCTGATTCACTGGCTGCGCCGCAACCGTCCTGACGTGGTGCGCGGTCAGCTCCTTGAATTCTACCGCAGACACGGTAACAAAACTATACCTGCGGTGCTTGATTTCGTCATACACAACCAGCTTATCAACGTCTGGGTGCGTCCGGATTTCATTGCAACAAACTACGCCGATCGCGGATTGTTTGCCATGAGACTGTCGAGGCTGCTGTTCCGTACACTGGAATTTGACTGGACTGTTCCGGATCAGTCGGAAGCGGACAAGAGCCGTTCGGTCAGCGCCGGATATATTTTTGAAGGATTTATCCCTGAAACTCACAAATAAACACAGCAGCCCCGCAGAGCGTATAATCACGCTCCGCGGGGCTGTTCAGCTTATGTTACATATCCTGCCATATTGCCAGTACCTTTCCATCTGCAGAAAGAATAACATTGTGTACGCCGCCGGTCATACCGCAAAACGGACTGCAGCCTGCGCACCATACGCGGGTGCTCATTCCGGATATCATCCAGCAATCATTATCGGGATCGTAACATACCTCGCAATGGGAATACTCCGTCGGATTATAGTGCGCACTCCAAGTTTTCCGCGCGGCATCGATAGCGTCAATCCGGCTGCCGATTGGGTTGTTACGACTGAAGCCGTCCGATGTCAGAGGGTATTCCGCGCAGTAGTCACGATAGTCATCAAGGCTGAATTCCTGTGTGAAGCACCCGGAACAGCCGGAAAGAACTATCACAGCAAACGCTATCGGAACAAGGAGCATTGCGGCGTGGAGTTTATGCAAGCGTTTCATATTGTCGCCTCCTGTTCAGATATTAACATGACATGCGCAAGGTTGTGTTAATTGCATGCAAACAATTAGCTGATACCCGGATTGGTGAATAATTGCGCGGCAGGTTGAGAATACTGTTACAGGTGATGATTAATGAGCAAAATCGACAAAGAACTGCCCGCGCCGAGACTGCCGCGCGATCCTGACGATGACCGGCGCATTTTCGACGACCTGTTCAACGTAGCTTCCGGCATGGAGTGTACGGGGCTGATCCCGTCCGCGCCATACGATGACTATGAGGTAAGTTCCTACAGCGACATCTACGACATTCCCATGTCATCGGTGCAGACCGTTGACAAACCCTACGATCGGGAACCTACGCCAAAGCAGGATGGAACCGCCCGCGGGCGCACCGGCAAAACACAGCCGGATTGAGAAAAACCTCGGCGAGCCAGGTCAGGGCTCGCCGAGGTTTTGAAATATGCGGGATTATTGTTCGCTGAGAAGATTTGCCATCATCTTGGCACACTTGTAAATGTCGCCGCAGCCCATGGTGATAATGAGGTCGCCTTCCTGTGCGTTGGCGATGGCGTAATCTGCCAGCTCCTCCATAGAGCCGAACAGCTTTGCGCCGGGGATAAGCGCCTGCAGCTGGGAGGAATTGACGCCCAGATCGTCCACCTCGCGGGCGGCCATGATCTCGGTCAGCAGTACCTCGTCACCGATGGACAGCACGTCGGCAAACTCCTGCATGTGATCGCGTGTGCGGGTGTATGTGAAAGGCTGAAACACGGCCCATACCTTGCGGAAACTCATCTCCTTGCAGGCGGAGAGGATGGCTTTGATCTCGGTGGGGTGATGGGCATAGTCGTCGGCGATGGTTATGCCGTTCCTGACGATATGCACGTCGTATCTGCGCTTTGCGCCGCCGAAACTTTCGAGACCGGAAGCGATCTGCTCTGCGGAAGCTCCTGCATAATCAGCGGCAGCGGCAGCAGCCAGAGCGTTGAGCACGTTGTGGTGACCGGGCACGCGCAGGCGGGTGTGGCAGAAGAATTCGCCGTCCTTGAGAATATCGAAGGCCCAGTGGCTGGCGCTGTCGGTATCGATGTTGACGGCGGTGAATTTGTTGCTCTCGTTGAGACCATAGGAGATAACAGGCTTGTCGGTTCCCTCAACGGCACGCATGGAATCGGGATCGTCGCCGTTGACGATGACCAGCTGGCTGGTCTGGGCAACAAACTGCCGGAAGGATTTTACAATACCGTCAACCGAACCGAAGTATTCAAGATGGTCGGCATCGATATTGAGGATAACAGCCACCGCGGGAGTTATCTGCAGGAAAGTGTCAACATACTCGCACGCCTCGCACACCATAAGATCGCTCTTGCCGGCGCGTCCGTTGCCGTCGATAAGAGGCAGCTTTCCACCGATGATGATGTTGGGGTCGAGGTCGGCTTCCACGAGTATCTGGGTGATCATGGATGTAGTGGTGGTTTTGCCGTGAGTGCCGCAGACAGCAATAGTACGGTCATAGCGGCGGCAGAGAGCGCCAAGCAGAATGGAGCGCTCAACGGTGGGGATACCACGTTCAATGGCATCCAACAGCTCGGGATTGTCCTTCTGGATAGCGGCAGAGTAGACTACCATATCGGCGTCGCCGGCGTTGCCGGCTTTCTGCCCGATAACCACCTGTGCGCCAAGGTTAATCATGCGCTTGACGGTATCGGATTCGGCATCGACATCCGAGCCGGTGATGATCTTGCCCTCTGCAAGAAGTATCTCCGCCAGCGGACACATACCTGAGCCGCCGATGCCCATAAAATGCAGCTTTTTCGCCTTGTCAAGCAGATGGTCAAATTCGGTGTTAAGCATAGCAAAATGCTCCAATCATTGTAAGTTACTTAAGAGTGGATTCAATACCATAACGCGGGCAGTATCCGTCCAGCGGGCAGCCCTTGCACCGCGGCTTCTTCAGGCAGTGCTGCTTGCACTGCTCCACAATCACCGCGTGAAAGTTGTTATAAAGATAAAGATCCGGCTCGATTGATCTCTCAATCATACTGCGTATGTCGTCGTAGTCGGCGGGCAGCTCATAGCCAAGACGGCTCAGCAGCCTGCGGGTGTAAGCATCCACCACAAATGAGAGCCGTCCAAATGCGTATACAAGAATGCTGTCGGCTGTTTCGCACCCCACTCCTTTAAGAGCGAGCAGCTGTCTGCGCAGTTCTTCGGTAGACAGCGTGCAGCCGAGCGGCTCACAGCCAAGACTTTCCAGCCAGGCTGTCAGCGTACGTATGCGCCCGGCTTTCTGATTGAAGAACCCCGACGGCCGGATAATGTCCGCCAGCTCCTCGTCGGAAAGAGAATGTACATAATCCGGGGACAGCCGTCCGCCGAAGTTGGCGATGGCTTTTTCCACACTGCTCCACGAGGTGTTCTGGGTGAGTATTGCGCCAACACACATTTCGTAGGCATCGGCGGCAGGCCACCACCCAAGATCACCGTAATGATCATACAGCAGCGAGTAAAGATCCGTGAGCGGGATCATCAAGAATTATCTTCTGGGCAGACCGATCTTCTTGTAGACCTTCTGCATGGTGCGCTCGGCGATGGCAGCTGCCTTTTCTGCGTCCTCCATGGCGCACTGGTTGAGGTACTTGCGGTCCTTGAGCAGGGCGTTGTACTCCTGCTGGATGGGCTCGATCATGGCAACCACAGCCTCGCCGACGGCGGTCTTGAAGTCACCGTAGCCCTTGCCCTCAAACTCGGCAACGATCTGATCGTCGGTCTTGCCGGTCACAGCGGCGTAGATGTCCATGAGGTTGTTGATGCCGGCTTTTTCCGGACCGCGGCAGACAACTGCCTCGCAGTCGGTCACGGCAGACCGGAACTTCTTCATGATGGTGGAGGGCTGGTCGGTCATCAGCACAAAGCTGCGGGTGTTGTCGTCGGACTTGCTCATCTTCTTGGTGGGATCGGCAAGGCTCATGACGCGGGCAGCGATGGGCGGAATATAGGGATCGGGAACGGTAAACACGTTGCCGTAGATGCCGTTGAAGCGCTCGGCGACGTCACGGGTCAGCTCGAGGTGCTGCTTCTGGTCGGCGCCGATGGGCACCATGTCTGCCTGATAGAGCAGGATGTCAGCGACCATCAGCACGGGGTAGGTGAAAAGGCCTGCGTTGATGTTGTCGGCGTGACGGGCAGACTTATCCTTGAACTGGGTCATGCGGCTCAGCTCACCGAACTGGGTGTAGGTGCTGAGAATCCAGCTCAGTTCCGCGTGGGCGGGCACAAGACTCTGGTGGAACAGCAGGCACTTGCTGCGATCAACGCCGCAGGCAAGCACCATGGCGTACAGCTGCTCGGTATTCGCCTTGAACACCTTGGGATCCTGACGCACAGTCAGGGTGTGCAGGTTGGCGGTGGCGTAGATGCACTCGAACTCGTCCTGCATGGCGGAGAAATTGCGGATGGCGCCAAGATAGTTGCCGATGGTCATTTCACCACTGGGCTGGATGGCGGAAAAAATACGCTTCTTGCGGGCTGGCTTTGCCTCTGCAGCGACAGCGTTGGTGATGTTTTCAGACATGATTTGTGTTCTCCTTGATATATGTTAAATAGGTCGATTTCGGAATCAATACTCGCTCAGAAGCTCGCCCAGAACCTTCATTCCCTGCTCGATCTGCTCGTCGGTTGGAGTGGAGAAGTTCAGGCGGATGCAGCTGCAGGGATCACTCTCGTTGACAAGGAACGCGCTGCCGGGAACAACAGCCACCTTGCGGTTGACGGCTTCCTTGCAGAAAGAGAGCATATCGATCTGTTCGGGCAGGGTGCACCAGATGAACAGACCACCACTGGGCTTGATGTAGCTGATGCGGGGCGCCAGCTCGATGTCGATGAGCGAGGTCATCAGGCTGCTCTTTTTGCGGTAGACTTCTTTGATGTGAGCGAGGTGAGCGTCATATGTGTCACCGGTCATGAACTGGTGAACGATCATCTGGTTGTAAATGCCGGTATGTACGTCGGAGACCTGCTTGCAGACGGTCATCTTGGCGATCACGGGAGCAGGAGCAATACCATATCCCACGCGCATACCGGGGGATACGACCTTGGAGAAGGTACCGGCGTAGATGACGCGGCAGTCGGTGTCCATGCTCTTGATGGAGGGGATTTCTTCGCCCTCCCAGCGGGTATCGCCGTAAGGATTGTCCTCGAGGATCATCACGTCGTATTTCCTGGCAAGGGCATAGATGCCGATGCGCTTCTCAAGACTGGTGACGATGCCAGAGGGATTCTGGAAATTGGGAATGCAGTAAATGAAACGAACGTTGGCGTTGTTCTTGAGAGCGTCCTCAAGAGCGTTGAGATCCATACCGTCGTTTTCCATAGGAATGCCAACGAGCTTTGTGTTGTAGGAACGGAAAGCATTCAGAGAACCGATGAAGGTAGGAGCCTCGCAGATAATGACATCGCCCTCGTTGCACAGACTCTTGGTGGTCAGTTCCATTACCTGCTGGGCACCGGAGGTGATGATAACCTGATCGTTCTCACCGAAAAGGAAGGAGTAACGCTCGCGGATTGCCTCGCGCAGAGGGGTGTATCCCTCAGTGACTGAATACTGCAGGGCGTCGATGGGACGCCCGGCGTAGATCTTTGCGGAAATGGCGGCGATCTCGTCGGCGGGGAACGCCTCGGGGGCGGGATTGCCGGCAGCAAAGGAGATCATTCCGGGGACGGAGGAATACTTCAGTATCTCACGGATGACCGAAGGCTGCAGTGTGTTAACACGGTTGGCAAAAGAATAATTCATAATATGTTCGCTCCTTATGGGAAATGATAGTGATCAGATAAGATAGTCGGTGTGGGTGATGGCCTTGCCGCCCTTGCGGTAGACTCTGGGGACCCGGCGCGCCATACGGCAGATAAGCTCGTAGTTGACGGTGCCCATCTTGTCGGCAAGCTCGTCAACAGTGATCTCTGCGTTGCCGTCGATTCCGAAAGCGGTGATGAGATCTCCGGCCTTTACGCCCTCGACGCCGGTGACGTCCAGCATGAGCTGATCCATACACACGCGTCCGACAATGGGTACACGCTGACCGTGCAGCAGCACCTCCTGATTGTTGGAGAGAATCCGGGGATACCCGTCAGCATAGCCGATGGGTGCGGTGGCAAGCACCATATCCCTGGGGGCGGTGAAGGTCCTGCCGTAGCTGACGGTAGCGCCCTTTTCCAGCGGCTTGACCATGGAGATGACCGAGCGCAGGTGCATGACCGGCCGCAGATCATATCTGTTCCTCAGCAAAGCAGAGGGACACAGACCGTAGAGGATAATGCCCGGACGTACCATGTCAAGGTGCATATCCGGATATTCAAGAATACCGCCGCTGTTGCAGCAGTGACGCCATCGGAATGTAATTCCTCTCTGTGCAAGTTTGTCGGTCAGACTAACAAAAGAATTGAACTGACTGCGGGTAAATGCCTCGCCGTCCTCGCCTTCGTCCGCGACGGCAAAGTGGGTGAATATGCCGTTCACGTCCAGTCCCGGCAGGGAACACACCCGTTGACAGGGGTCGAGCTGATCGGCGGTAAATACATCGCTGCGGCAGTTGAAACCGATGCGACCCATGCCGGTGTCGGCTTTGATATGGCACTTGATGCTTACTCCAAGTTTTACAGCGGCAGAGGAAAGCTGCTCGGCGTATTCCTCGGAGAATACCGCCTGAGTGATATCATAGTCCGACAGCAGAGAGGTGACATTGTGGGGAGTGTAGCCCAGAATGAGGATATCACCGCGGATACCGCACCTGCGAAGTTCAACTGCCTCCTCAATGTTGGATACGGCGTACCAGTTCACTCCCATGCGCTGATATTCCAGCGCTATCTGTTCCACGCCGTGACCGTAGGCGTCGGCTTTGACCACGCACATGATTTCTGCGCTGCCGGTACGCTGACGGATGAGGTTGAGATTATGCTGAATGGCGTCAAGATCGATATCGACCCATGTACGCCTTGTGTAGTCAGTCATTGAAAATGATGCCTCTTTTCCTGATTAACGGTTGCCCGGAAATCACAGATTATCCGAAAAGTTCGGAGAAAATATAGCTCACCGTGCCCACAAGGCTGGCTGTGGGAATAACGCTGTATGCGACGAGTATCTCGTACACGGTCAAAGCGATGCCAAGAGTGAACAGGGTGATGACCACCTTGGCAAAGGTGCCCCACTTCGTGCCGAAATACATCATGCACAGTCCCACAGGGAAGCAAAGTACAAGGGCGAGCATAACGTAGGCGGGGTGCAGCAGAGGACGCTCTTTTACGTTCTCGTTGAGATAACTGAGCATGCTCTTGCGGAATGAGTCGTCCTTGAGGGTGAGAATGTGCCTCACAACCGGATCGGCATATGGAGAATCCTCCGGCTCGGGAGGAAGCTCCATCGGCTCGGTATGCTGATCGTACTGAGGTACCGGTTCTGTGCCGTACAACGGCTGATCGTAACCGTATGCAGGCTGATCGCCGTAGTAATCCATGCCGTTATCCATTGCTCTCCCTCCGTTTCGCAACGGCAGAAACGAAAAACAGTTAATGCCGTCCCATTAAATAAGTATTATACTCCTCGCATTTCTTCGCGTCAATATTCTTCGGGCGGTCTTTTGATATCTTTTGTACATTTCTGCCGGCATCGGCGGTTTTTATGAAAGTACTTGCGCAGCCGGTGCAAATAGCGGTATAATAACACAGTTAAGAAATCTCACCATTAAGGAGGAATCCCGATGAAGAACGGATTTGTCAAGGTTGGATGCTGCTCGCCGCGCGTCCGTGTGGCGGACTGTGCCGGAAATGCCGCGAAGATCATAGAAAAGGCATCGCAGATGTACTCCGCGGGTGTGCGTGTGGCGGTGTTTCCCGAGCTGTGCGTCACCGGTGCCACCTGCGGCGATCTGTTCGGTCAGGGAGTGCTGCTTCGGGCAGCTGAGCGGGCTGTTGAGGCAATAGCGAAAGAAACAGCCGAACTGGATATGCTGATCTTTGCCGGTGTTCCGGTGGCGGCAGGTGACCGTCTCTACAGCTGTGCGGCTGCAATATGCCGCGGACAGCTTCTTTGCCTTACCGCGAAGACAAACATACCGAACTACGGTGAATACAGCGAAAAGCGCTGGTTCTCTCCTGCGCCTGCTCAGCTGAAAAAAGTGAATTTCGCAGGGTTCTCCGTTCCTCTTGGTGCTGGGATTCTGCTGGAGTGCGATACAGTGCCCGGTCTTGTGATCGGTGCGGAGCTGGGCGGTGACCTGACTGCTCTCGTTCAGCCCTCCCGGAGCATGGTACTTGACGGTGCCTCACTCATCGTCAATCTTTCTGCGGAAAACACCATCATCGGCAGGACCTCCTCGCGCCGCGATGCGGTCAGAGTTCAGTCCGGACAGCTGAATTGCGCATACGCGCTTGCCTGCGCCGGCGAAGGCGAGTCAACCGGCGACCTGGTGTTCTCCGGAAGCTGCCTTGTGGGTGAAAACGGAGTTGTTCTTGCGGAACAGAACTGGAAGGCGGACAGCTTCATCACCGCAGACATCGATGTTGAACTGCTCTGCCGCGAACGCCGCCGTGCAGCGGATTTTGGCAATGCACAACCCTGTGGCGAACGTGTGTCCTTCGGCCTGACTGCAGCTGAAACAGTGCTGGAGCGGTATTATGCTCCCATGCCTTTTGTGCCGGAGGACGCTGCCGGACGCGACCTGCGCTGCGAAGAGATTCTCACCATGCAGAGCCGCGCTCTTGCCACCCGCCTTTCCGCCATCAACTGCAGGACTGCGATTCTTGGTCTGTCCGGCGGTCTTGACAGCACCCTCGCGCTGATTGTCTGTGTCCGCACGTTTGATTATCTCGGTCTTGACCGCAGGGGAATCATCGCTGTGACAATGCCCTGTTTCGGCACCACCAACCGCACAAAATCCAACGCATGCCGCCTTGCAGAGGCGTACGGCGTTACTCTGCGTGATATTCCCATCACGGAAGCGGCAAAGCTGCACCTGAGTGATATTGGTCACGACGGAGTAACCACCGACGTGACCTATGAAAACGCACAGGCCCGCGAACGCACCCAGATACTAATGGACATCGCGAACATGGAAAACGGCATCGTAATCGGTACCGGAGATATTTCCGAAATGGCGCTGGGATGGGCAACCTACAACGGCGACCACATGTCTATGTACGGCGTCAACTGCGACATTCCCAAGACTCTGATAAGATACATCGTGCTCTTTGAAGCCGGACGCACCGGCGGCGAACTGGGCGAGGTGCTGACCGACGTTTACAACACACCGGTCAGCCCGGAACTGCTTCCGCCAAAGGACGGCGATATTGCCCAGAAAACCGAGGACATCGTCGGTCCGTACGAACTCCACGACTTTTTCCTCTATTATTTCATCCGCTACGGCTTTGAGCCGGCAAAGATATACCGCATTGCCCGCCGCGCCTTTGACGGGCAGTATGACGGTCTGGCCATCAAGAGCTGGCTCAGAACCTTCCTGCGCCGCTTCTTTACCCAGCAGTTCAAGCGCAATTGCGTGCCGGACGGTCCTAAAGTGGGCTCGGTTGCAATGTCTCCGCGCGGAGACTGGCGCATGCCAAGCGATGCGTGTCCGGCTGAGTGGCTGCGGCTGACTGACGATATCGATCCTGAGGATTGATTCTGCTCAGTGCCGTATAAGACTGTTGACCAGAGCGGTCATTTCTTCGCGAGAGCCGACTGTGCGTGCCCGTTCAATGACCGACTGCTGTTCTGCCTCAGACAGCGAGGAGAAATGATGCATGGCGTAGATGTTCTGAGCCAGAGCCATAGCCATGCCCTCGGGCAGAGCTTCCGGGAAACGTCCGTTCACTGCCACACCCCCTTTCAGCGTATTATGCAGTAATTGTTCCCGCGGAGACAGCGGGATAACCGCATTCAGATAAATATGTACAGGAGATAAACACATGAGCAATATTGACCTCAAAGGAATTCTTGCCGCAGTTGACCACACACTGCTGGCTGTTGACGCGACGTGGGACGATATCAGAGCCATCTGTGACGACGGCATGAAATACGGCACCGCATCGGTATGCATTCCCGCGGCCTATGTCCGCCGTGCCGCTGAATATGTCGCCGGAAGACTGCCGATCTGCACAGTGATCGGATTCCCCAGCGGCTATTCCACCACCGAAGCCAAGTGCTTTGAGGCAGCCGATGCAGTAAAGAACGGTGCCGACGAGATCGACATGGTGATCAACGTGGGCTGGCTCAAGGATGGTCATTACGATCTGCTCCTGAACGAAATCAGAGCAGTTAAGGCGGCATGCAATGGCAAACTGCTCAAGGTCATTATCGAAACCTGCCTGCTCACAGACAAGGAAAAAATCGAAATGTGCCGCATCGTTTCCGAATCGGGCGCGGATTACATCAAGACGTCCACCGGTTTTTCAAAAGGCGGAGCAACACGTGAAGATGTAGCGCTCTTTGCTGCGCATGTTGCTTCCCACGTCAGGATCAAAGCCGCGGGCGGCATCGCTTCCCTTGAGGATGCACAGGCATTCCTCGATCTGGGTGCGTCCCGTCTGGGCACCAGCCGTGTGGTCAGGATTGTAAAAAACGAGAACAGTTCCGGATATTGAATAATAAACAAAGGACAGCCGCACCGTTGAGTGCTGCTGTCCTTTTTGTGTCGCTGAACAGATTTACCGGACAGGTGGATGTCCGTCGAGAAAGCTTCCCTTTGCGTTGCGGACATCCACGTTGCAGCCGCCCATGTCGCGCATGATCTTTGCTGCGTGTTCCACAGCTTCTTTGCTGCCCTGAGCGCACAGAAGATAATCACAGTCCCGGGGCTGCTCGTATCCGGTGCGGCGGTCGTATTCTGCCTCAATGCGGGCAGCGTTCATCGCCACGTCGTTGGCGACCACCCATTCGCCGGTCATGGCACTGCTGTGGGGGACGGTTTTGCTTATGGCATCTGCAGTGCCGGGGTTGTGCTCACCCTGAGCATGCGGCGGAACAAACATACGGGTGCCGATGCGCACAATTCCGTTGGTGCTGCTCAGTACCGCGTCACAGGCTTTCTGTGCAGCGGACTGACTGTCGAATTTTGCAAATGCGTTGTACATTTTTCGCTCAACTCCTTCTACGACAAGTGTCTGCCGGATCCGGTTGATTATCCATGATGCGGATCAGGAAAAGATTACAATGTCAACACAACAGAAAACCTCGTGATGCTGCTCACGAGGTTTTCTGTTGTCATATGAAGTTTTAAGTGCGGCTCACTGTTCTCCGTAGCCGTCGGGATGTGTGCGGTGCCACTTCCACGCGCTCGAGATAATCTCCTCAAGGCTGTTGTGTTCGGGTTTCCAACCCAGAGTATTCCTTGCCTTTTCACTTGATGCCACAAGCCGGGCAGGGTCACCGGGGCGGCGGGGCATATCGACGTGAGGAATAGAGTGACCGGTAACCTTTCGTGCGGTTTCGATAACCTCGCGTACGGAATATCCCACGCCGTTGCCGAGGTTGAAAATGTCACTCTGACCGCCTCGGCAGAGATAGTCAACGGCAAGAATATGAGCCTGCGCAAGGTCCGTCACATGGATATAATCGCGAATGCAGGTGCCGTCACCGGTGTCGTAGTCGCTGCCGAAAACGGAAATCGCTTCACGCTTGCCCAGTGGAACCTGAAGAATAAGCGGGATAAGATGGCTCTCGGGATCGTGTGCCTCGCCGATATTGCCGCTTTCGTCAGCGCCGCAGGCGTTGAAATACCGCAGCGAGACAAAACGCAGCCCGTGAGCCCTGCCGGTCCAGTCAAACATTTTTTCCATTGCCAGCTTGGTTTCTCCGTAGGGATTGATGGGGGCGGTGCGGTCGGTTTCCAGAATGGGTATATTCTCCGGATTGCCGTAAGTGGCGGCTGTGGAGGAGAATACAATCTTATCCACGCCGTTCTTTATCATGCATTCCAGCAGCGTTCTTGTGCCGCACAGATTGTTATCGTAGTATTTCAGCGGGTTGATAACACTTTCGCCCACCAGCGAACTGGCTGCAAAATGGATTACCGCGTCAATGCTCTCGCTGAGGAAGAGTTCGTCCAGAAAATCGGAATCACGCAGATCGCCCTGATAAAACGCTGCCTGCCCGGGAACTGCTTCCCGATAGCCAGTGGCAAGATTGTCGGCAACTACTACGTCATGTCCTGCTCTGATGAGTTCAAGGGCGGTGTGGGAGCCGATATATCCTGCGCCGCCGGTTACAAGAATTCGCATTAATTGTCCTCCTGAATATATATTCGGATCATTTGATGGCATTATAACGCTGATATACGTTCGTGTCAATCGCTTGCGGTGAATTTCGGCAAAAACATATTGAAAATTAATCGAATGATATTGAATATCAATATATATGGCGTGGGTCGATTTGGTGTATGAAGGGTTCGTGAATATATAAAGCTATTTCTGCCGTTGAGTAGTTATCTCGATACCTCCGGCGGGGCGAATGCGCAGTCTTGTACAGGCTCCGTCACCGAATATCCGGTTCATTTCCTTTTCGTATACGCTTGCCTCGTCAGTGGGTACAAAGGCCTGAATGGTTCCGGCAAAACCGCCTCCATGTACCCTGACAGCGCCTCTGCCGCCCAGAATGCGCCGGCTCATTTCCAGCGCCAGCGGTATCGCCTGCAGACCGGGAGCGGAACAGGAATACAGATTCTGCAGAAGGTTTGCAGAGGACTCGCCTGAGCTGTTGACCAGTTTCAGAAAACGGTCAATATCGCCGCACATCAGAGCGTCCGCTTCCTGTGCGGCCCTGCGGTCATCTTCGAAAAAGTGGATAGCGCGAAGAATTGCGCGGTCAGAACACTGTACTCTCAGGTCAGGGATAGCATCAAAGAATTCCGCTTCACTGACCTCACGGAGCCGGTCCTTGCCGAACTGCGCCGCGACCTGCTCCATCTCGGCACGTATTGCGGAATAATCGCCGGTCAGATCAGCGTGACTGCCTTTTGTATCGGTGATGAACAGGCAGTATCCCAGCTGCTCAAAGTCGCACTGAAAGCCGTTAATGTCCGGATTACCGGTATCGAGAAAATCGATTGCCACCAGTCCGCCCACCGAACTGACCATCTGGTCCATCAGCCCGCTGTTCTTGCCGAAGTAGACGTTCTCGGCGAACTGTCCGATCTTTGCGATCTCTACCGCGCCTGCCTGACTGTGGTTGAAACGGCAGTCGATGATGGTGCCGATAAGCGTCTCAAAGGCGGCGGAAGAGGAAATGCCGCTGCCGCCCGGCACATCTGATACGGTGTAGAGATCAAATCCGCTGACGGCAACGCCCATGTCACGGAATCTGCGCGCGATCCCCCGTACGATGGCAGCGGAATCTCTGGGGTGATTGCCGACATCGAGGTCATCAAGGGACACCGCGAAAGAGCCGTAGCCTTCGGAACTGACACGCAGTACTCCCTCGTCATGGAATGACACGATGCCTATGATATCGAGGTCAACCGCTGCAGCCAGCACTCTGCCGTGCTGATGATCGGTGTGGTTGCCGCCGATTTCAGTGCGCCCCGGAGCGGAATATATGCTTATGTCACTCCGTGCGGGATACAGCCGCGCAAAGGCGTTGACTGCGTCAGCGTAACGCTTTTTCTGTCGTGCCAGAGCCTTTTCGGAAGAACCGTAAAGCTGTCTGAACAGCGGGAGAAAACCGTCATGTTCTATTTTATTCTGTAAGTTGCGGATATCCATGTCTGCTCCTTTCGGTGCGAACGGTTTTTTTGAGCCATCTTCAGTATGTGCGGTGTATATTGTACCCCCGATTGATTGTGATATCAAGCCGGAATCGCGGAAACATAACTTCTGCATATGCACAGGACGGTACGGACTGCGTCACTGACGATCCTGCGCACTATGGAATGGAAAGTGAGGTTTTTGTGATGCCTGCTGAGAGAGGGTGAGAATTATCGCCAATTCACAAAGTGGTAACAAAACTGTTATATAATGTGAACAGCTGGACAAAGATGAAAAAGTGATGTGCGGTACACTGCGCATTGCTGATTATTATGGAGGGACTTATGGGGCGAAAAAAAGAAAATCGCGGCATATTTGTAAGACTTGCGACCTTTGTGGTCGATAAGCGAAATCTGTTTTTTCTCATATACATCGCCGCTGCGGTATTCAGCCTGTTCTCAATGAACTGGGTAACGGTGGAGAACGATGTAACAACGTATCTTCCTGAGGAAACCGAGACGCGTCAGGGTATAGTAGCCATGAATGAGAACTTCGTCACATTCAGCACGGCTCGCGTGATGGTGTCAAACGTGACCTACGACACCGCGCTGCAGATTTATGACCAGCTGCAGGCGGTGGACGGGGTGGATATGGTCACCTTCGACCGCACTGAAGCTCATTACAGAGACGCCGCGGCGCTTTACAATGTCAACTTCAGCGGATCCGACTATGATGCAGGAACGCTGCGGGCGATGGAGGATATCCGGGAAAAGCTCGGCGGATATGACCTGTACATAGATTCCACCGTCGGTCTTGACCAGAACGCCATGCTCCGCGGGGAGATGGCTACTATTCTGGTAGTGGCGGTGATAATAATACTTGTGGTGCTCACGCTGACATCGCGTTCCTATGCAGAAATTCCGGTTCTGCTCATTACCTTTGGCGCCGCGGCGCTGCTCAACATGGGAACCAACTTCATCTTTGACAGGATCAGCTTTATTTCCGATTCGGTGGCAGTGGTGCTGCAGCTTGCGCTTGCAATTGACTACGCCATCATTCTCTGCCACCGCTTCTCCGATGAGCACGAAACAAAATCCGCGCGTGAGGCGTGCATAGCTGCGCTGAGCAAATCCATTCCGGAGATCAGCGCGTCCTCGCTGACCACCATCTGTGGTCTGGCCGCTCTTGCGTTCATGCAGTTTGCCATCGGATATGATATGGCGATAGTGCTCATCAAATCCATAATTCTCAGCCTGCTGTCAGTCTTTACGCTCATGCCCGGGCTGCTTATGCTGTTCAGTCCGCTCATTGAGAAAACAAAGCACCGCAAGCTGCTGCCGAATGTGACGCTGCTTGGCAAGTTTGCCGTCAAGGTGCGCAGGGTGCTGCCGCCGTTGTTTGTGCTGGTGCTCGTCGGAGCGTTCTGGCTGTCAAATCAGTGCCCCTACTGCTACAGCTTTAACGATCTGAAAACGGCCAAGATGACCGAACAGCAGCAGGCTTATTTCAAAATCAAGGATACTTTCGGAACCAGCAACATGGTTGCAATCGTAGTGCCGTCCGGCAACTATGAGGCGGAAAAGGAGATACTTGCCGAACTGGATAGCCGTCCTCAGGTGACCGGAGCCATGGGACTTGCAAATATTGAGGTTATGGACGGGGTCAAGCTTACCGATTCGATGACACCCCGCCAGCTTTCCGAACTTATCGGTCTTGATTTCGAAGTGGCTCAGATGCTCTACGGAGCCTACGCGGTGGAGCATGATCAATACGGAGAGCTGCTCAGCGGTCTGGAGGAGTACAGGGTACCGCTGTTTGACATATTCATCTTCCTCAAGGACGAACTGGAATCACGCAATATCGCCCTCGAGGGCGAAGATATGGAATCCATGGGAGAGATGCTTGGTATGCTCGATAAGGCTCAGAAGCAGCTCCAGAGTGAAAAGTACAGCCGAATGATCGTCTACATCGACCTGCCGGAGGAAAGCGAGGAGACTTTTGCGTTCCTTGATGAGACCAGACGGATTATAGGCGGACACTACCCGGGTGATTACTATGTCGTTGGCAACTCAACAAGCTCGCGGGATCTGTCTGCGTCCTTTGTCAAGGATAATCTGATGATCAGCGTTCTTTCCGCGCTGTTTGTTATCGTGGTGCTGCTGTTCACGTTCCGCTCGGTGGGTCTGCCGGTGCTGCTCATACTCGTCATTCAGGGAAGTATCTGGATCAATTTCTCCATTCCCACGCTCATTCACCAGCCGCTGTATTTCCTGGGTTATCTCATAGTCAATGCCATTCAGATGGGCGCCAACATTGACTACGCCATAGTAATTTCCAGCCACTATCAGGAGTACAAAAAGAGCATGCCTCACAAGCAGGCGATTGTTCACGCGATTAATTCCGCGTTCCCCACTGTGTTTACATCGGGAAGCATGATGGCAGCTGCGGGACTGCTTATCGGCAACATGTCCGCTCAGCCGGTTGTATCCATCATGGGTATGTGCATCGGTCGAGGAACCATCATTTCCATAATACTCGTTCTGTGCGTGCTGCCATCTATTCTGGTGCTGGGCGATTCAATCATTGACCGCACAAGCTTCCGGATGAAAGGCATTGAGCTGCCTGTAAAGACTGCTTCCGGAACCGTTCGCGTTCAGGGGCATGTCCGCGGATATATTTCCGGAATAGTGGATGCCGATATCGACGGAATCATTCACGGTCAGTTCAATGCCGCGATGTCAACCGACGGCCATCTTGAAGAAGAGGGAAACGATGGGGATAAAGCCGCAGACACGGACGAAAACGGGGAGGGAGGTGCTCTCGATGAATAAGCTGAACAGAATATTCAGGACTGCACTTGTGCTGCTTATATGCGTGAACCTGCTGTGCGGCGTTCAGTGGAATGTATTCGCTCAGACACAGCTGTCCGCGAATCCGGAAGCTGCAGTGGAAGTGCCGGTAACGACCATTACCATCGCCGACGCGGAGGATTTTCTGGAATTCAGTGAAAACTGCCGCCTCAACAGCTACAGCTATAATCTTGTGGTTGAGCTTAAGGCGGATATCGACCTGACGGGTACCGGCTTTGAGTGTGTTCCATCCTTCAGCGGTACCTTTGAGGGTGGAGGACATATAATATCCGGTGTTTCGATAACCACAAACGGTTCCGTGCAGGGGCTGTTCCGCTATCTGCGAGTCAATTCCGTTGTGCGTGACCTGACCGTGGAGGGAGAGATTACCCCCGGCGGCAGCCACAGCAGCGTTGGCGGACTGGCGGGAATCAACTCAGGACTTATTGAAAACTGCAGATTTTCCGGCAGAGTGTCCGGCTCAGAGCGTGTTGGAGGTCTGGTCGGAGTAAACGAGCTTACCGGCATCATCGATGGCTGTCTTGCCGCCGGAGATATCCATGGAGATCACTTTGTGGGCGGCATTGCGGGAGAAAACCGCGGCGTTGTGCGTTCATGCGAAAATATAGCTCAGGTCAATGCCACTGCTGCGCAGAACAGTGTGGATATCTCTGACATTACCGTTGATTCCATTACCGGCTCAGAGGCTGCCGGAACCACCACCGACATCGGCGGCATCGCCGGCGGAAGCAGCGGTGTTATCCGTGACTGCGTCAACAAAGGGATAGTCGGTTATCCACGTATCGGATATAATGTTGGCGGTGTTGCAGGCAGCCAGATAGGCTACATTTCCGGATGCGAAAACAGAGGCGATATCTACGGGCGCAAAGAAGTCGGCGGTATTGTAGGCCAGATGGAGCCCAGTACCCTTATCATCTATCAGCAGGACGCGCTGCAGACACTGCATGGTCAGCTGGCAGGACTTTCATCCACGATGAACAGTGCTTCCGGAGTACTGCAGAACACCGCGGGCCAGCTCAGCAGCCAGACCGGTGAACTTCAGGGACACGTTGACACTGCACTCGACGCTATGGAACAGCTTGTTCCCGACGGGTCCGGTTCTCTGCCGGATTCGGACAGCACCCTTGCTGCGCTGAACAACCTGAGCGGAGCCATGTCGTCCATCAATGGAACTGTCAACGGCATGACCTCTACAGGACAGGAGTCTGTCGAGGCTCTGACCGAAAAACTGGAAACCATGATCAACCAGATCAACAGCATCACTTCAACCATAGGCGGTGCTGCGCAGGATGTGGGAGGAACCCTGACGGATATCTCTGATGCGGATACAGCTGAAGACACCTCCGGTAAGGTGGAAAATTGTGTAAACACCGGTAGTGTAGACGCCGATGTCAATGCTGGAGGAATTGTTGGAGCAATGTCCGTTGAAAATGATCTCGATCCGGAAGATGATTTAGTAAGCACAGGAAACTCGTCCATGAACGTGGACTGTGAGCTGCGCGCGGTTGTACTCTGCTGTGAAAACAGGGGAGAGGTCAGTGCAAAACGTCAGAACGCAGGCGGCATTGCCGGCTGGATGTCAATGGGTCTTGTGCGTGAGTGTTCAAATTCAGGAGCCCTGAACGCTCCTGCCGCTAAATATGTAGGCGGCATTGCTGGAATGAGCAGCGGATACATCCGCTCGTGCGGTGCCAAGTGCATACTCTCGGGAATGGGGTATGTGGGAGGCGTATCCGGCCAGAATGGCGGAACGGTCACCGACTGTCTCAGCATGGTAAGGGTGGACGGTGCTGCGGAAAAGACCGGCGCGGTTTTCGGATATGCCGGAGACATCGCCAGCGACCGTGATGATGTTCCCGTTACCGGAAACTGCTATTTGCCTGTCGGACCGGATATCGGCGGAGTGGACGGTATCAGCTACGCCGGTGCCGCGCAGGCAATAGATCGGGAAGATTTCTTTGGCGCTGAGAACCTGCCGGTAGTGTTCCGTTCGGTCACAGTACGTTTCATGTATGAAGACGGCAGAGAAAAAAAGATGATTATCAAGCCCGGTGATGCGCTTGACGCGGGAGACATTCCTGCCGTTCCGGAAAAAGCCGGATATGTCGGCTACTGGGACGGTCTTGAGGATATCGACTTGTCAATGATCGTCTTTGACACTGATCTGACTATGGTGTATGAGCCTCTCGATTCCGCAGTTATGAGTGATGCGGTCAGAGAAAACGGAATGCCGGTTCTGTTGGCTCTCGGAGAATTTGCGCTGACGGAAAAGCTGAATGTATCTCCGATCGACGGACTCGATCCCCTTGCTGATGACACCGGATTTATCGAAGGCTGGGATTATTCCCTTGAGGAAAACGGAACAGTAAATCAGCTGCGCTGGTTGATTCCTGAGAATGTGGATGCCGGTAAAGTCGATCTTTCGGTGCGCAGTGAGTCAGGTGAATGGCAGAGCAGGAGCTTCACTGCAGACGGCAGCTATATTGTTTTTCCGGTGGACAAAGGGGAGGACGCGTTCCGTCTGGATACCCTCCCCGATGATCATCGAACCGAATACATTGCAGCCGGAGCGAGCATGCTGCTTCTGCTTGTCGCGGTGATAGTTATCATCAGAGGCAGAAAAAAGAATACGGATACCATATAAGTAATGACCCGGAGGGAGACGCAAAAGCGTTTTCCTCCGGGTCATTTTCAGTTTGCGTATCATTCAGACAAGGACTCGTATCCGCGGAATCCTGTGATTGCGAATTGGCGCAGAATGCCGTCTCCCTTGAGCAGAATAAAGCTGACGTTGTCAAGCTCAATTGTGCCATCGCCGGTGCTGATACCCAGTGAATTTCCGCAGCTATCGAAAAGCTCGACAGTCCGGTCGCCTTCGATCCATTCGATGTTCAGCACAAGCCTATCTGTTTCGCGGTTCTTATATTCACTCAGATAGCTCTTGAATTCCTCGAGGTCGATATAAAGATCGCTGAAAAAGACACGGCTGTGAAAGTCTGCAAGCAGAGCGTCACAGTTCCAGGAATAAAAATAGGGATAGAATGTAACAACGTCCGCCTGGCTGAGATCATAGTCGGCCGGTGCGTTATGGTCAATCACAAAACGCTGCCAGTTGGCTTTGAGCCATGGATAGAAGCCGTCAAGTACATCCTGACCGTAGGTCTGCTTGAGACTTTCTATCTGCATATCAACCGGAAGCTCATTGTCGGGAGAATCCATTTTGTTGGCGGTGTGCATCCAGCTGGAATAATCGCCGTACACATCGTCGAGATACGCCATGAACCGGAAACCCAGCGCGTAAGGACCGTTCATAGCGTATGCGGTGGGAAAATCATTTTCAAACCAGTATTCCGGATCTCTGATGTAGATATGCTCCGGATCACTTATGTCCATATTGAACAGACTGGAATAGGAGTGGTCGAGAGTATATGCGGTTTCGATGCTGTTTTCCTCAAGATACTTTATAGTCTTGTAACAGTTGTATTCGGCAAAGCCTTCCAGAAGAAGCTGACAATAGTATTTAGGACCCTGCGAGAAGCACAGGGTATGGGAAAGCTCATGAGCCAGTGTGTATGAATTGCATAGAAACAGATCTCCCGCGGAAATTTCCAGCTCACGATCTTCGCCGGAAGCTGCCCATGCTCCGCCGACTTCTCCGTCGGAAAGAATTCCATTAAATTCCTGAGGCTCGACTTTTGCCACATGCACACGAACCTGTCGCTTGCTGTTAAGCGCGTCGGTATAGCTCAGTCCGCTCACCGATTCAAGGGCGGCAACCAGTGTGTCTGCGACCTCCTCAAAGTATCCCGGAACATAGACCCCTTCGTCAATCTGAAAGAGTATACCGCCTGCTTCGATTTCTGTGTATTCTTCGGTTATGAAGTCGCTCCACATCTCTGCGGGCAGTGTCACCTCGCAGGAGCAGGCAGCGCACTTCCTCTCGGTGCCTTTGGTCTCCATGTCATGCAAACCGGCAGCGCAGTCGATAATAACAGGCTTTGGGCTGCTGTCTGTGTCAGGTGCTTCTGTGTCGGACACAACGTCGACCGCGGATACTTCTGTGTCAGATATGACAACTGAAACTGAGAAATCGTCCTGCGCGGGAGCGTTTATGCTGCAGCCCGCCGTAGTCAGCGTGCATGCGCACATGGCAAGGATAATCAGTTTGCGAATGATCTTTTTCATAGAATATGCCTCCGGGTTTCGTATATCCACATTATGATAACATGACATCAGGACAGAATAAAGAGCAATAATCAAAAATACTGTATCAAAGCATACCGGTTGCATTTTCAATTACCGGAGAATATAATTAAGCTGCAGCTGCGGTTTTGCGACTGTGAAAGAGTTAGAGATAATTTCTTCGGAGGTATATTAATGAAAAGGATAATGATAGTTCTGCTTGCCTGCTTTATGCTGATGCCTGTTTCCGGTTGCAATCAGGATATCGGCATCATCGGCGGCGCGGACGGTCCCACAGCCATAATCGTCGGCAGCAGCAATGGTGCTGAGAATAAGGTGCAGCCTGCCCGTATCGAGCATGAGTACACCAACAATAATGACGAGTTCTGTACCTATTATATGACACTGAATGCCTACGACGAAAACGGCGCGCTTATGTGGAAATATATTACTCCCGACAGCATGATTGGCCAGTGTGAAAGCCTTGAGTACCTGGGAATGAAAAACGGTCTCGTCTACGTCAACGAAAGCGGCTTGTTCGACAAGGAGAAAATGAGTGATGGTATCTTCGATTACTCACAGAGACTGCGCGCACTCAGTGCCGTTGACGGTACCGTTATGTGGGACAATACCGACTATTCCGGTACGGGCTCCAGCTATGTGTTCGATGACGAGGGGAATATCTATCTCACCGGCTATTTCGGCCCCGATTGCATGAAGATCGACTGCACGGGAAAAACCGTGTGGATGCAGAACAGTATTGATCCGGATCTTTACTGGGCTTATGACATCACTCTTGAAAACGATGTGATTACCGTCTGCTTTGAGATGAATGAAAACGGAGAGGAAGACGCCGTCCGCCTGTCCGTGAACGGAGAAATTCTTGGCTGACAACGAATAAAAGGCGCCGCCGCAGGTGTGTTCTTGCCTGCGGCGGCGCTTTTGTGTTCTGTTATCAGTCAACCGACTTGTTGCCCTTGAGAATCTTCATGCGTGTGGCGTGATCCAGCACTCTCTTGCGGATGCGGATGTTCTTGGGAGTGATCTCCAGCAGTTCGTCGTCAGCGATGAACTCCAGAGCCTGCTCAAGGCTGAAAATTCTGGGCGGCACCAGACGCAGAGCGTCGTCGCTTCCCGAAGCACGGGTGTTGGTCAGCTGCTTTTTCTTGCAGACGTTTACGGTGATGTCATCGGTCTTGGGGGACATGCCGACAACCATTCCGGCATAAACAGGCACGCCTGCTCCGATGAACAGCGAGCCGCGCTCCTGTGCGTTGAAAAGACCGTAGGTGGTTGCGGTGCCTTCTTCGAAAGCTACCAGCGAACCGCCCGAGCGGCGCACGATCTCGCCGCGCCACGGGGTGTAGCTGTCAAAGACCGATGACATGATGCCCTCGCCGCGGGTGTCGGTGAGGAACTCGTTGCGATAGCCGAAAAGACCACGGGAAGCAACGAGGAATTCGATCCTCATGCGGCTGCCCACGGGTGTCATCTGCACCAGCTCGCCCTTGCGGCGGCCGAGTTTGTCGATGACCGCACCCATGCTCTCCTCGGGTACGTCGGCGATGACGCGCTCCACAGGCTCATGTTTCACGCCGTCGATCTCACGGGTGAGAACATGAGGAGTGGAGACCTGGAACTCATAGCCCTCCCGGCGCATGGTCTCGATGAGGATGGAAAGATGCATTTCACCGCGTCCGGCAACATTGAAGGAATCGGTGCCGACCTCGGTCACGCGCAGTGAAACGTCCTTCATCAGCTCGCGCTCAAGGCGGTCACGCAGGTTGCGGGAGGTGACAAAGCTGCCCTCGCGTCCGGCAAAGGGGCTGTCGTTGATGGAGAAAGTCATTTCGATGGTAGGCTCGGAGATCTTGACGAAATCAAGGGGTTCGACAGCATCGGCAACGCAGATGGTATCGCCGATGGTGATATCGCCGATGCCGGAGAAGGCGACGATGTTGCCGGCCTCCACCTGCTCCACGGGAACTCTCTGCAGTCCGTCAAATTCATAGAGGGAAGCCAGCTTTTCCTTGCGGGCAAGAGAATGATCGTTTGCGTTGCACACAACGATCTCTTGATTCTGGCGGATAACGCCGCGCTCAACCCGTCCGATGCCGATGCGGCCAACGTACTCATTATAGTCAATGGAGGACACCAGCACCTGCAGGGAACCTTCCGGATCGCAGTTGGGCTCGGGAATGTAGTCAATGATTGTGTCAAACAGCGGGCGCAGGTCGGTGCCGGTCTCCTCGGGGGAGTAAGAGGCAAAACCCTGCTTGGCAGAGCAGAAAACCGTGGGGGAGTCAAACTGCTCCTGAGTGGCGTCAAGGTCGAGCAGCAGCTCCAGAACCTCGTCGCATACTTCGCTGACACGTGCGTCAGGACGGTCGACCTTGTTGACCACAACGATGACCTTGTGGTTGAGTTCAAGAGCCTTCTGCAGCACGAAGCGTGTCTGAGGCATAGGACCCTCGGCAGCGTCCACCACCAGCAGTACGCCGTTGACCATCTTCAGAAAACGCTCCACTTCACCGCCGAAATCGGCGTGGCCCGGGGTATCAACGATATTGATCTTCACGTCGCCGTAATGCACGGCGGTGTTCTTGGCAAGAATGGTGATTCCGCGCTCACGCTCCAGATCGTTGCTGTCCATGACACGCTCAACGATGGTCTGGTGCTCGCGGTAGATACCGCCCTGCTTGAGCATTTCGTCGACCAGAGTGGTCTTGCCGTGGTCAACGTGGGCGATGATTGCGATATTTCTTATGCTCTCCAAAATAATAACTCCTTCGGTAGGCAATATACCTATCCTGATATTTTAAACCTTTACTATTTTACGCTCCTTTCACAGAATTTCAAGATAAATCCGCTTATTACCCTGACTCAAAAGGCGATTTCCACGAAAAAACCGACCGATGCACCCTGCGACGTCCGGTTTTTGTTAACATTAACGCTGAAGGATTATTCCAAATGAGAAAATCGCAGCAAACAGAAAATGATTGCTTGTAATAATTCCGCGTCTGAGCTATAATAAGCATATGCTAACCGAAAGTCAGGTGGACTATGAAAACCGAAAGATTCCGCGTAACCGGCATGACCTGTGCCGCCTGTCAGGCAAGTGTCACCCGCGCCGCCCAGAAAGTTGAAGGCGTGGAAAAGGCCGACGTGAACCTTATCGCCGGACAGATGACCGTCACATACGACGACGCGCTCACAGATGCCGGCGCAATAATCAAAGCCGTCACCGCCGTGGGCTACGGCACCGCGCTCCTTGACGATTCTCAGGATAAGAAAAGCGGCTTCCGTTCACGGTGGGACAGCAGACAGGATCAGGCACGCAGTGAAGAAAAGCATTTGCTCAGACGGCTGATAACATCGCTTCTTCTGCTCGTTCCGCTGATGTATCTTGCAATGGGACACATGGTCGGGCTGCCGCTTCCGGAGATATTCACCGGTATGCCAAACGCGCCCGTCGCCGCCTTTACGCAGCTGCTCATCACCCTTGCGGTGGTTGCGGTCAACAGAAAATTCTTCTCGGTGGGATTTAGGGCGATGCTCCACCGCTCGCCTAACATGGATTCTCTGGTTTCAGTTGGCGCGGCAGCATCATTGATATACGGCGTGTTTGCTCTCTACCGTATGATGTACGGTCTCGGGCACGATCAGCCTGCCATAGTGGAGCATTACGCACACCAGCTGTATTTTGAATCGGCGGCAATGATTCTGACGCTTGTTACCGTTGGTAAATATCTGGAAGCCCGCTCAAAATCCCACACCTCCGACGCTCTGGGAAAGCTGGTGGAGCTGGCTCCGAAAACCGCGGCGGTCATCCGCGACGGAGCAGAGGTAATTATTCCCGCGGAGGAGCTTGCGGTGGGCGATATAGTGGTTATTCGCCCCGGCGAGAGTATCCCCGCCGACGGCGAGATTGTCGAAGGTACGGGCTATCTTGACCAGTCGGCAATAACCGGCGAGAGCGTGCCGGTAGAGAAGCGTGCCGGAGATACCGTTGTGTGCGCTTCAGTCAACCGCAATGGTTCCTTCCGGTTCAGAACAACAAAAGTCGGTGACGACACCACCCTCGCGCAGATCATTCGTTTGGTGGACGAAGCTGGCAGCTCAAAGGCACCCATCGCACGCCTTGCCGACAAGGTCAGTGGCGTGTTTGTCCCGGTGGTTCTCGGCATAGCCGCCGTTACCGCCATCGTCTGGCTGATTTTCGGTCAGACTGCGGAATTCGCGCTGACCTGTGCCGTTTCAGTTCTGGTCATTTCCTGCCCCTGCGCCCTCGGTCTTGCAACCCCCGTTGCCATCATGGTCAGCACCGGACGCGCCGCGGAACAAGGAATTCTCGTCAAATCAGCGACCGCCCTGGAGACACTCCACAGGTTGGATACCATCGTGCTGGACAAAACCGGCACCATCACCACGGGGCATCCTTCGGTCACCGATATCATTCCGCTTTCCGGACAGACCGCCGCTGAGCTGCTGGCTCAGGCGGCGGCAGTCGAAGCCGGCAGCGAACATCCGCTGGCGGAAGCGATTGTGGAACGCGCGGCAGCCGACGGTATTTCTCCTGTTGCAGTGAACGGTTTTGAAGCCGTGTCCGGACGCGGTGTGCGTGCCGCGGTCGGGGGCAAAACCGTCCTTGGCGGCAGCGCGGCGTTCATGGAGGAAAGCGGCATAGCCCGCTCACAGCTTGAGAACGTATTCGACACAATTCAGCGCCTTGCCTCCGAGGGTAAAACGCCGCTGCTCTTTGCCGAAGGCGAGCGGCTGGCCGGAGTTATCGCCGTTGCGGATACCGTCCGCAATGACAGCCGTGCAGCCATTGCCCTCATGAAGAAGCTGGGCGTTCGCGTGGTCATGCTCACCGGAGACAACCGCACAACTGCCGAAGCTGTCCGCGCCGGTCTTGATATCGATGAGGTTATTGCGGAAGTGATGCCAGCTCACAAGGAACAGACCATTCGTCAGCTGCAGGAAAACGGCGGCTGCGTAGCCATGGTGGGTGACGGAATTAACGACGCTCCCGCTCTGACACGCGCCGATGTCGGTATCGCCATAGGTGCCGGAACGGATATTGCGGTGGAATCGGCAGATATCGTTCTGATGAAGAATTCTCTCAGCGATGTGACTGCGGCAATGGAGCTAAGTCGTGCCACAATTCGCAATATCCGTATGAACCTGTTCTGGGCGTTCTTCTATAATCTGCTGGGGATTCCTGTTGCCGCAGGTGTGCTCTGGCCGGCGTTCGGAATCACTCTCAATCCGATGATCGGTTCGGCTGCAATGAGCCTGAGTTCGGTCTGTGTGGTAACCAATGCTCTGCGTCTGCGCCTTTTCAAGCCTGGCGCCAATGCTGAAATAATCAATGACACCGCGGCAGATGCGCCAGCGGAAAGAAAGGAAGAAACAACAATGAAGAAGATTCTCACCATCGACGGTATGATGTGTCCCCGCTGTCAGGCTCACGTCCAGAAGGCACTTGAAGCCGTAGAGGGTGTTGCTGCCGTAGCAGTCGATCTGGAAGCAAAGACCGCAGAGGTCACCCTTTCTGCCGACGTTGCCGATGCGGTTCTCACCGCTGCTGTTGCCGAGGCGGGATATACGCCTCTGGGCTGCGTCAACGCATAACTACTGCGAAAAAACGAAACCGGCTGCCGCGGAGTTTTGTCCGTGACAGCCGGTTTCGTTTTATTCCATTTTTGAAAGATATCCGCACAGATGCTCCGCAAGTCCGGCAACGAGTGAATTGTCGCATTCGGTGTCTTTGCGGGAATGAATATTGGGTATATACAACGGTCCCAGCTTCGAACGGTTCATATACGACAGCATCACCGCGTCGGGAAATGCCGCGTGGTCGCTCATGAACACCAGCTCGCTGCGCTTGCACTCAACCGGATGTCCGATGGAAGAAAGACTGTCGGTCAGCGCCTTGCAGCGTTCACCGGGAGTCCCGGTTGTTACTGATGCCAGTACATCGCCCACACCCACACAGTCGAGGTTGATGACAAAGTGCTTCTTTTCGTCCACCTTGCGTTTTTTTCTTTCGGCGGCGAACCCGAGTGAGCCTATCAGTCCCCATTCTTCATTGTCAAACAGCACAAAGCAGCACCGATCCATCAGTGCAGGATCCTCCAGCGCCTTAATTGCGCACTCCAGCACGCACGTGACTCCGCTGGTGTTGTCGTTGCTGTTGCTGCGGTTGACTATCAGCATGGGAATCAGCATCAATGCCATCAGTGCAAGTGCCGGTGCGAAAAACGCGGAAATAACATCAAGAACAGACGGCTCCGGCTGCTCGAGAATACGTGTCAGCAGCCATGCTTCGGCAAGCAAAAATATGATCATCATTGACATCATGAATATGTTTGCGCCCGTCTGACCTACCAGCGGCGAAGTGCCGAGCAGAAATCCGTTGCGCCCCGGGGTGTCGTAGTGGGCGGTGATGAGATACTCTGCGTCGGGGTTGCCGATTATCAGGTTGCGTGTTCCGAAAAGTCCGCCAAGGCGCTGTTCATCAATCTGCTCCGGTTTATATCCCGTGTTGTGCAGAGTTCGCTTGACGTCCAGCAGGAAGGCGCTTTTCTGGTCACGGGAATACCTGCATGGGTGGCGGGAGCAAAGTTCACTGACCGCAGGAGTAAGTTTTTTCATAGATTATCTCCGTTCTGTTGGCAATAACAGGCGGCAGCCGGACAGAACCCGACCGGCTGCCGCAGATTTACAGGCAATTGATTATATGCTTTCGATCAGGAGAAATACCGTTGGTTACATACGGCGGTAACGGCGTACACGCTTGACGCTGCCAACACTCCTCGATCGCATCAGTGAATAGACGAAGTATCCCACCAGTGCAAATACTGCAAGGAAGAAGAGTATCAGGAAAACCGGCGATGAAAGCAGATCTCCGGCAAGCTTGAGTACATACAGCAGCTCACTTCGCTCAACCGTGTCACCGGCAATGAGCGTGATTTTGCCCACCACCTCGCTTCCGTAGATCAGGTCGGCTGTGCCTACCACCTGTCCTTTCTTTATCGGAGCCTCGATCGAATCCGGAATATCTTTCTTTTTGACCATTATGCTTGATGGTTCAACGTTGTTGAGCATCAGCGTCGTAAAGCTTTCCTGAGGATACAGATCCAGTGTATCCACACTCCATGCGAGATCGACGTCAACCGTTGTTACCGGTTTGTTTGCGCTGACAAGCTCCTTCAGGTCAAGGCTGGTGAAGGCCCACTGATACAGCGCCTTTGCGTCGATCATGCAGTAGTTTTTGTCGGAGTTCTTTTTAGCTCCGTCATCCATCAGGATGGTGATGTAGCTGTAGCCGTTTCTTGTGGCATAGGTGGCAAGAGTGTGTCCGGCGGCACCGATGAAGCCGGTCTTGATACCTTTGACGTACTGATAATAATAGCCCTTTTCTTCGTAAGCGGTGGAAAGCATCATGTTGGTGTTTTCCAGTCGGTAACCTTCCTTGCCGAATTCCGGGTTCTTGTTGGTCGCGGGTCTGCGGTAAACAGGCGTACTGACGATTTCGGCAAAGTATGGAATAGTCATGGCATGCCTGGCCAGCTTGTACATATCCTTTGCGGTGGTGTAGTGCGCGGAGTGGTAAAGACCGTGGGGATTCATGAACTGTGTGTTGGTGCATTCAAGCTCACGGGCCTTTTCGTTCATTCGGTCGATGAACCACAGCAGTGTGCCGTTGCCTTTCTCCTGAGAGATGAAGTAAGCGATGGCAAGAGCGGCGTAGTTGTCCGAGGGCAGCATGGCGCAGTGCAGAAGATCCTTCAGAGTGAGACGCTCGCCTTCCTTCAGACCGCCGGTGGACCAAACACCGTTGCTCAGCAGTGTTTCGTTGGTCATGACCTCGCGGGAAATTGTAACGTTTTCCGCCTTGGGGTCAGAATAATATTCCAGCGCGATCATGCAGGTGACCAGCTTGGTCATGGAAGCAGGGTATTTCTGCTTTTCGCTGTTCTTTTCATAAACCGGTATTCCGGTGTCAAGATTGACCATGTACACCGCGTCGCAGGTTACGTTGTAGTCAATGACAAAAGCGGCGCTGGCACTGGTCTGGGGAATCATTACCAGTACGCCGAGAAATACAATGACCGCCATGAGGGTGGATACGGCCCTCTTGATGTGATTCATAAACACAGCCTCCTGTTGTACAATTGCGTTATGTCGATTATAACAGCACTTTATTAATAAATAAAGCATTAAGTTGTTTTTTTTATTGGAATGTAGTATAATAACGCTTACGTATCGTGCGGAGCTGTGTCCTCCGGCGCAAATTATCAACGAAAGGAACCGTTTCCCTGACTGCGGTCGGAGAAACGAACGCAACTTACGCTTATGATCTACGTTACCGGAGATATGCATGGCAACATTTCCCGCTTCGAGGACAAGCGCATCAATCGCCTTAAGAAAGGTGACTATATTATCGTCTGCGGCGATTTCGGATTCATCTGGGACGGCGGACGGGTGGAAGAAAAGACACTGGCCTTCATGGAGCGCCAGCGCTACAGCATTCTCTTTGTTGACGGCTGTCACGAAAACTTCGACCGTCTGTACAAATATCCCATGACCGAGTGGAACGGAGGCCGCGCCCGTCTCATCCGCCCCAACGTGGTGCATCTGTGCCGCGGTCAGGTTTATGAGATCGAAGGCAACAAGATCTTCACAATGGGCGGCGGCTGCAGCGCCGACATCGATCTGCGCCAGCAGCGCGGAACCAAGTGGTGGCCGGAGGAAACACCTACCACCGAGGAAATGGCAGAGGGTGTTGACAACCTTTTCCGCCACAATCTCGAGGTGGATTACATCATCACACACGAATGTCCTACTAAGGTAAAGGACCTGCTGGTCAATCAAGTGGATAATTTTAACGCGCTTACAGCTTTCTTTGACGAAATGAGCCGTCAGGTCAAATACAAACACTGGTTCTTCGGTTCGGTGCATCAGGACAAGCACCTTTCCTCGGCGCATACCGCCCTTTTTGAGCACGTTGTTCCGCTGGAGGTGCCCAAGACGGTGTTCGGTGTCATCAAATCCCCGCAGCAGTGAGCTGCTTGAGAGAATAATTAACCAATAATTCATCGATTGCCACAGCCTTTGTGATATAATCATCTTTTGTGAGCGGCGGGCACACTCGCTGTTTAATTACATACGGAGAACGCCGGAGGAAAACGTCCGGCACAACGCTATGAAGTACATAATCATTGACCTTGAATGGAACGGCGCGCCGCTCTACAAAACCGGCGGCTATTTCAACGAGATAATCGAAATCGGAGCCGTCCGTCTGGATGAACGGCTCCGGCAGGTGGATACCTTTCAGGCACTGGTTCAGCCAAAGATACATAAGAAGCTGACAGGCAGAGTAAAGCGCCTGACTCATATTTCCAATGACGAGGTGCGCAATGCCAAAAAATTCCGGGAAATCTACCGTGATTTTCGCGAATGGCTGGGCGCTGAGGAAAACTGCATCCTTACCTGGGGCATCGGCGACATTCTTGTCCTACTGGAGAATTTTGACCAGCTGGGCATAAATAACGGCATCAGCGCTATACATAATTATTGCGACGCTCAGGCGATCTGCCAGCGCTCGCTGGAGATTGACAGCGCCAAGCAGCCGGGGCTGAGTGCCGTGGCTGAGCAGCTTGGAATCCCCTGTGACGATATGGAGATGCATCGTGCGCTGGACGACAGCATCGTCTCTGCCGAATGCCTGCGCCGCGCATGGAAGCAGGAGCTTTTCGACGAACTGTGCAGCAGGGTGGACGAGGAGTTCATTCGCCGCATAACCTTCAAGACAGTCATCATTTCTGACCTGAAAAACCCCCTCATCGACCGCGGGCTGTTCCGTCAGCGTTGCCCGGAGTGCAATGCGCGCATGCGCCGCCTGGGTAACATCAACTCCCGCAACAGGGGCTTCACCGTGGAATACCGCTGTCCTCAGTGCGGAACCGAATACGTCGGCCGCCATCAGTTTAAGCTGAAATATGAGGGCATACAGCATAAATGTGTGCTTCGTACCCGCGAGGAGATTGAAGCCGCAAAGCGTGAGGAGGCCGAAAAGGCACTCAGACGCGCACAGAGCGAAACATCAGACAAAGGAGAACAATCAGCAATGAGCAAGAAAACCGTAGCCGTCCTCTTTGGAGGACGTTCATCTGAACATGAGGTGTCCCGCAAGTCCGCTACCATGGTCATCAACAACCTTTCCCGTGACAAGTACGACCTCGTCATGGTGGGCATCACAAAGGATGGCCGCTGGTATCTTTACGAGGGTGATGTTGTCCTCATCGCCGACGGCAGCTGGGAAACCTCCGGTGCCACCGTTCCTGCGGTCATTTCCCCTGATACCGCCACCCATGGTCTGCTGGTCATGCGTGAAAGCGGCGTTGAGACCGTTCGTCTCGATGTCGTTTATCCTGTGCTTCACGGCAAGAACGGCGAGGACGGTACCATGCAGGGACTGCTGGAACTTGCCGGAATTCCCTATGTCGGCTGCGACTGCGCTTCCTCTGCCGTGTGCATGGACAAGGCACTGACCAACACCCTGCTTGAGTTCGGCGGAATTCCTCAGGCTAAGTTCATCTGGTTCTATGCCGCCGACTGGGCTGAGAATTCCGAAATGTACATGGATCGCATCGACAGCGAACTGGGCTATCCCTGCTTTGTAAAGCCTGCCAACGCCGGCTCCTCCGTGGGCATCAGCAAGTGCAAGAGCCGTGACGACCTGCGTGCCGCCATCGAGCTTGCCGCTGCAAACGACCCAAAGATCGTCATCGAGGAAGGTATCGTGGGTGCCGAGGTGGAGACCGCAGTCATGGGTAACAGCTGCGGCGAGATCACCGTTTCCACCGTCGGCGAGATCGCTCCCGCCGCAGAGTGGTACGATTACGACGCAAAATACAACAACGCCGAATCGGCTCTGTTCATCCCCGGTCGCCTCAGCCCCGAGACCATGGATCTCATCAAGGAGCGCGCCGCGAAAGCCTACCGCATCCTCGGTTGCTCGGGTCTTACCCGTATGGACTTCTTTGTCCGCAAGAGCGACGGCGAGGTCATGCTCAACGAACCCAACACCCTCCCCGGCTTCACTCCCATCAGCATGTATCCCAAACTCATGGAGTTTGACGGCATTGACAACGCTTCGCTGGTTGACCGTCTGCTGGTTCTTGCCGAGGAGCGCATGAACGGCTCTGCCAAATAATCATGGATTACATCGTAGAGGTCACCTCCACCTTTGAGACCGAGGACGGCGAGGACAGCATGACCGTCACCTGTCCGGCAATGTACCGCTACACTCCGGAGCGCCGTCTTATCCGCTATGACGAATACACCGACGAGGGCGCCTGCATGCACACCCGTGTGGTGTCCACCTCCGAGGGCGTGGATATCATCCGCGAGGGCAACCGTGCCCTTGATCTCAGGCTTCGTCCGGGACAGTGCTTCAGTCAGGAGTACAACGTGGGCTACGGCGTGGTCACGCTGGAATACGTCTCACGGGGCATCGAGGACTGCCTGAATGAACAGGGCGGCACCCTCACCGTGAAATACAAAATGGACATCGGCGGTGTTGGTTCCTTCAACACCGTGGCGATCAAGGTAAAGAAAACCGAAGCAAAAGAATAATACAAAATCCCGCAGGGGCAGCCTCCGTTTCGGAGACTGCCCCTGCCGTTTTTCCGGGGTCATACCAATTCCAGCTTATGGGAGCAGAAATCAGCATAAGGTGGGATGAGTTATGGCAAGTCAGTTGAATTCGTAATATACGCCGTCCAGCTTGAAGCCGGCAACAGTGGAAATGTCAATGGGGTTCTTGAAGGATGTGCTGAAAATGGTGATATAGTTTTCCGCGTCGGACTCGTTGCCGCTGCCAAGCATCCATGCTCCGTTGGTGTATTCAAAATCATAAAGTAGATCAATCTTTGTGCCGTCGGTAAAGCACAGCCAGATAGAATCAATAGTTTCATCGGAAACCACGCGCTGATAATACCATCCGTCTTCATATCCGCTTTCGAAAAGTCCGTGTTCCTCACCCTCGATGACAAAGGAGAGGGGGGAAATGGTGGCAGAAAGAGGAGTGTAGGGCTTACTGGAATCAGCCGGAGCGTCAAGGGCAATGGTCGCTTTCTCAATGCCGGAAGAAACGTTGAGCAGGGAGGATTTCGGTCCGGAAGTCATGGAGTAATCCAGGATGATGTTTTCGGAGCCCCAGTCGTAGCGGGCTGCCTCCATTATCACCACAAAGCAGCGCTCGTTTTCGGTGCGGAGATCCTCCAGTTCAAAGACGCCGTGTGCGTAACTCACGCCGTGAATTACGCTGTTGTTGTCCATGAATTCAGGAAAAGCGTTCAAACCATAGAACGCGGGAATGTCGGAGCCTTCCAGGCTATAGGAAAGACAGTCCAGCCACTCCTTGCCCTGTTCGTCCAGAGCCTGATAGCGCACTACTATGCGCACCGTCATGCCGTCGCTCAGCAGCTCCTCAACGGCCATGTTAACGTGACCGTCGTTGTCGTTGTAAACGCCGGTGAGAACGGTCTGGGCAACGATCTCGTCCTTGACAAACAGACCGTTGAACAGGCTGCCGATCTCCTCTGCAAAGGCGGTTATGCTGACGGTGCAGCACAGCGCGGCGGCAACGGCAGCCACCTTGAGCCACTTGGTGCTGCTTCTGCGTGCGGGCATCACGGAACTCTCCGCCTGACGGATGATTTCGCTTTCGATGTTGGAAAGCATACGGGCCTTCTGTTCCCCGGTGGGAGTGATGTTTTCGTAGGTGTTCTTAATAGAGTTATTCATTATTCAATACCTCCCAGAATGTTTTTCAGTTTCTTTCGTGCGTGGAACCAGCGCGAACGGACGGTGGATGCATTCATCCCGCTCAGACGGGCGATCTCGGCAAGGGAATAGCCCTCGCAGCAGTGCATGATTACCACCTGCCTGCAGTCGTCGGGAAGCCCCGAGAGCAGCTCCATGATCTCCGCGTCGCTGCTGTCGTGGAACGGCTGCTCGGGATGATTTTCGGTATCCGCCACGGGGTGCCGCTTGCGCCAGCGCAGCTGTGATTTGCAGTAGTTGCAGGCGGTGACGATCAACCAGCCTCGCTCGTCGCGCTCGCTTTCCAAAGCCGGATCGCTTTTCATCAGCCGGAGAAACACCTCCTGCACTGCATCTTCACTGTCGGCGGCGGTGCCGAGATATGTGAAGCACACGCGATACACCGCGTCAGCGTGCTGTTCGTAAAGCTGCCGTAATCTCTGCCTGTCCATGCTGCATCACCTCGCTTTGAATGTTTATCACGAAAGGCCCTTCTGTCTATAAAACGCCCGGGAGGCCGGAAGTGTTGAAATGATTTTGAAAAAAGAAATAAACAGCGTCCGGAGGTTCCTTGGCGGAAACCGGACGCTGTTATGATTGGTGCCTTTAGGCTTAATCTAAACCACTGGTTCTACCAGTGGTGGGTAAAAAAATACCTTGGTAAATCAATTACCTTCAATCAATAGAGATGATAGTGTAATCGAACCACTATCGAGACAAGAAAATTTTTATTTTGAA
>JAZUPE010000021.1:0-18857 GCA_045605025.1 Acutalibacteraceae bacterium | reverse complement strand
GTCTCCGTACCAACTGTCACCCAGTATCTTTGCCAGCTCCAAAGAGCGGTCAACTATGCCATCATATCCTTCATAATCCTCAAGATGCGTGAACAGATAATCTTCATCTGCCTTTATCGTTCGTTCACCTGTACATCCGGAAACGCAAAGCAAAGCCGGAAGCAGAATCGCCACTATCAAAAGCAAACCGCACTTCGACATTTTCACATGCTCCTCCTGGCTATTTGTGTGTTACACGACAACAATATATCATAATCAATTCTGCAGGTCAACGCTTTGCGCCGCAAACAGCCCTGACCTGCCTCCGTCATCCGGAAGCAGGTCGGGACCGTTGCCTGATTCAGTATTTTTGATATATCATTACTGCGTAACCTGACGTTTGCCGCAGGCTGCCACACCGCCGCATTCGCAGCCGGGATTGAAGGCGTAGAAGTTTTTCTCGTTCAGGCGGTCGGTGGCGATGCGGAGGGCTTCGCCGTGGCGTACAGGTTGAAAGCGACAGGTCAGTGCAAATCCGAAACGGTATCTGCCTTCGGCATTCAGCTACCTTTGGCGATCAGCGCGTTGACCTCATCCAGTGTGGGCGGATTGAGGGGCAGCGGGAAACGGGAAATGGCGACGCCCGAGCAGGCAGAGGCAAAACGTACGGTTTCTTCGTCCGACATACCATGAAGCAGGGCATAGACGCAGCCGGCCTTGTAGGTGTCACCTGCACCGAGGGTGCTTCTGACTTCTACGGAAAAGGGTTTCATGCGCCTGATTTCCTCATCCCTGCGTCCGTAGAGCATTTCTCCGCCGCCGGCGGTGATGATGGTAAGGCCGTCGGTATTGGCCTGCATGAGAGCCATGACTTCCTCGCGGCTCATGCCCTGATAATGCCAGCTCAGGCATTCTCCCGACACCACGTTGATGGCGGCGTTGCGATGCAGATAGCTGTCGTGCATGCTGTCGATGGTCACATAGGGAATGCCGTGCTTCACGCAGATTTCCGCCACTCGGTCGGATTCCGCGCGGAAGAATGGGTCGATGGATACGGCACGGCAGCCCGCGATATCCTCCTCCCGGGGAACGCTCCACCATCTGCGATCCTCGCTGAACAGCGTCTGGAAGCGTCCCATGGGTGAGCGGACAACGCCTGCGATGACCACGTAGTCCATCACGCCAGGGTCATTGTCCACGAACTGCAGCGGAGACAGATCCACGCTCTTGTCCTTGTAGAATTCTTTGAGCATGGGAGCCACCTCGGTGCCGATGTGGGTGCCATCCATGCGGACATTCACTCCCAGCGAGCTGAGCACCGTGCAGGCTGTACCCGTTTCACCTCCGGGCAGGAAATACTGCGCGTCTATCTCGGAATATTCATCGGGCTGCAGGAAGTCTCCCTTCAGAAGAAAGGAATGGGTGCCCAACACCTGACCGAAAAGATATGCATCTGCTTTCATGTTTAGTTCCTCCTGCTACTTTTCGTTGATCAAAGTATTCACGCTCTTGCCATGGCCTCACCGCACCATGTGAGCAGCAGGTCAAAGGCTTGGTCAAAGTCGTACGGCTCGCCTTTGCCCAAAGCGATGGATGTTTCCAGAACAAGCCTGTCCCTGCCGCAAAGAACTTCCAGCAGTTCTTTTTTCGTCCCGATGAACGAACCGCTTTCAAGATAATGCAGATTCTGCAGAACAAAGAATACGCCTTTGTATGTATAAGGAAGTGCGGCTTCATTTTTCTCCTTTGACGAGTGAATGAAACGATGGCACAATTCGTGATAAAGATTACCAAGGCTCAGCTTCACAAAAGAACGCACGTCATGCTCCGTGTATTCCGGAACAAGCTCCCGCAGCACGCCGGAATAATCCTTTGTGGTGTGCAGAATGTGGAATATCTCAAGGGGATTCCAGTTCTTCAGTTCCTCCATGCCGCATATAAACCCGCAGGATTTCTCGCAGTTCTCCAGCTTCTCGATTGCATCGCGGTAAGCTTTGAGATCGGCGGTCGTTATATCTTTGATTACAACCATGATGTCAATATCGCTGTCTTCCGCTGCTTCTCCTCTGAGATAGCTTCCCTGAAGCCCGACATACACCAGACGGTCACCGAAGCGCTCTCTGAGCAGCGCTGTAAGTGAAGAAATGTATTGATCCGGATTGAACATATCGATCCTTTCCGCTCAATTGCTCACGCCGTCATATGGACGGAGATAAAATATCGTACAAAGGCTTCTATTCTCTGCAAAGCTTCCGCCTGTCTTTCCGGCTCCCGGTCGCAAAGGTGCACCAGAGATGAAATGGGGGCTGTATAGCAGAAGGCAAGCATTGCCGGGTCGCTTCTTTTCAGCACACCGCTCTCCATCATCTGCTCAAACACCTTTGCAAAGATATTGGCCGTGCCTTCCAGAAAATGCTTTGTGGCAAGTTTACATACACGCTCGTCGTGGAACTGCTCGGTAAGCAGCAGCTTTCTGGTCAGAACGATCTGAGGGTCACGGACGGTGAAATCAATCATACCCATGGTCAGCCTCAACAGCTGCTCGCCGGAGACAGGTGTTGAGGGCAGATTATCTGCAGAGCCGAACTTCATGGCGTAATATGCCTCCATCCTGTCAAGCAGGGCATTCCATATCGCCTCTTTGCTTTCGTAGTGCTTGTACAGCGCCGATTTGCTCAGCCCCAGACGTGCGGCCAGATCGCGCAGGTTTGTGCCCTTGTAGCCGTTTTCGGCAAACATGATCAGCGATTCATCAAGGATTCTGTTTTTTGTTGAATTTTCCATTTTATCCCCCATTCAGATAGGTGACCATTTGGACACCTCGATTATAGCGACCAAACGGTCACCTGTCAAGAAGTATTTTATTCTGCTTTAAAGAGCAGATGACCTGCCTCCGAAAGGGAAGCAGGTCATCTGCATATTTTCAGGTTAATGATATTCCCGCATGGCGGGACGTTTGTTGGATTCCGGAGCGCACCCGGGGTTGAAGGCATAGAAATTCTTCTCGTTGAGTCGCTCGGTGACGATGCGGAGGGCTTCGCCGAAGCGCTGATAATGCACAATCTCTCGCTGACGCAGGAATTTGATTACATCGCGCACATCAGGATCGTCGCACATGCGCAGAATGTTGTCATAGGTTGTTCGGGCTTTTTGTTCCGCTGCCATGTCCTCATGCAGATCGGTCAGGATGTCTCCCTTTGACTGAATTGTGGCCGCGGTCCACGGAAAGCCTGCCGCCGCCTGAGGGAAAACACCGTTGCCGTGATCCACAAAATACGCCTCAAATCCTGCACGTTTGATCTGCTCATCGGTCAGGCAGCGGGTAAGCTGATGGATGATGGTGCCTACCATCTCGAGATGTGCAAGCTCCTCGGTACCCACGTCCGTCAGTATTGCTTTGACTTCGGGAAACGGCATAGCAAAGCGCTGGCTGAGATAGCGCAGAGACGCTCCCAGCTCACCGTCAGGTCCTCCGTACTGACTGATAATGTATTTTGCCATCGCAGGATTGGTGTTCTGAATACGGATAGGGTATTGAAGCTTCTTTTCGTATTGCCACATAGTTAGCATCTCCTTCTGTGATATGATGACCTGCAGCGTTTCGGTCTCTCCACAACATAGTACGCCGGCAAAGCGTAAAGGTTCCTGTTGCTGGTTTTGACCATAATATCATTTCAAATGCAAGTGTGCCGCCTTTTGACATGTAATAAGTTTTATCCTGCTCTCAATTGACAGAAAAAAACACGCATGGTATAATCGTTAAGACTACATTTCCCTTAATCAATCATCGAGGTATTCTATGGAACTGACTCTGCCTATCTATCATTTCTTCACCAACTGCATGGCGGTGGAGCATGAGGAGCCGAAAAAATGCCGGTCGGGTGCGCCCTATTCCGGCTCGCTTGACACCGACCCCCAGCGCGGGTTCATCAACGTCTCCAGCTTCTGCTATCGTGTGCTGCTGAAGAAGTGTGTGGACGGCGCGAAGGTGTTCGTCACCGAGTGCTGGATCCGTCCCCCCTATTCTCCGGGCAGGACGGAATACGTGGAAAGCCACGAGGAGAAGATATTCGACGGCGTGGAGGAGTCTCTGCCGTTGATGGAAGAGTGGCTGCGGGCAAAGTACAACGAACTGACTGCGAGCAGATAGCACCGCAGAAGGAGGCAAATTATGGATCGCAGACTCACAAATCCTAATCTCACAAATAACAGAGATATTCCGCCGCTGATCGCAAAGCGAAAAAGCGCCTCGTACATTGATATGGTCATCTGCGTGCTGATCACCATGATCCCGCTGGTGATCGCCGTCTGTATCTACGGTCTTTCGTTCTTTGAAAATTTTAAAAGCGTCTGGCCTATTGCTCTGTATGCGGGCATCGGCAGCATGTTGCTGTTTGATCTTCGCGATCTCATCGGCGGCGTCAGTCCCGGCAAACGCATCATGAAGCTGCGCGTTGTCAACGAGGACGGTTCCTGCAATGTTTCCGTCAAACAACATCTGCTCCGCAATCTTACCCTCGGTCTTTGGCCGGTAGAGTATCACCAGCTGATGAAAACCGGCGGCGAACGCCGTCTGGGAGACAAGTGGGCAGGCACAAAGGTCATCGAAAAATAGCGTGACAGAACTTACAGCATATGCGGAGAATCACGAAGCGAAGATCTTTGACGGCATGGAGGAACCTCTGCCGCTGATGAAGGAGTGGCTGCGTGAGCGCTATTCTCAACTGACCGGAGCAAGGGCATAGCCGCTCGCAAACAGGAGGTACATCACTTGAATAGACGGCTCAGACCAAAAGGCGGACTGTTTTCTTCGCTGATTTTCCGGCGGATCATCGCCTTTTGTTTCGATTTTCTCGTTTTCGCGCTGCCCTGCGCAGGGCTGGCTGTCGCGGCTCGCCTGATCCTCGGCAAGCTCAGCATCGAGAACACTTTCTGGATCACGTTCTCGCTGGCGCTTATGGGTCCGATCGGATTCTTTCTGCGCGATCTGTCGGGGCAAAGTCCCGGCAAACGGCTTATGGGGCTGCGTATCGTCAAAGTCGATGGAACGGAAAATGTGCCCGCACTGCGACTGTTCTTCCGTCACGTCACCCTCGGACTGTGGCCGGTTGAACTTCATTTTCTCATCAGATCAGGCGGCGAAATGCGTCTGGGTGACCGGATAATGGAAACCAAGGTCATCAGAATATAGTATAAAATATCAACAGCCGGTCGATCGGGCAATTCCGATCGACCGGCTGTTTCTGTTTGTTATTCGTCAGTTCTGCTCGAGCTGCTTTGCCAGCATCTCGGCGCGCTCGATGGCGGCGTCGATGTTTTCGCAGAAGTTTTCCGCGCCTGCCAGCTCAACGAAGCCTGCCTTTTCCATGACGCGCATGGGCTGCTCGTTGACATGGGAGAGTATGAGAGTGATATTCTTCTTTTTGAGCTTTTCGCAGAGAGCGGTCAGTGCATTCATTGCAGTGATGTCAAGGGAGTTGACGCTTCTCATGCGAACGATGAGGATACGGGTCATCTTCTTGACCACGATCTTGTTGATTACATCAGCCACACCGAAGAACAGCGGGCCGGTGACCTCATAGACGCGGATACAGTCGGAAATCTCGCGCAGACGGGCGCGCTCGGCTTCCTCAAGATTCTTTTCGCCGGTGTAGTGCCAGCTCCTGACTCCGGTTTCGCCGCTCATTCGTTTGATGAACAGCAGGCAGGCAAGGAGCATTCCGATCTCGATGGCAACAACCAGATCAAAGACTACGGTAAGCACAAAAGTGAGCACCAGCACGAGGATATCGCTCTTGGGCGCGGTCTTGACGAGATGCACAAAGGTGCGCCACTGGCACATATTGTAGGCTACCATAAAGAGAATGGCTGCGATGGTGGGCATGGGAATCCAGCCGGCATAGGGCATGAGCACCACAAGGATGAGGAGCAGAACGATGGCGTGAACCATGCCTGCAACAGGGGTGCGTCCGCCGTTCTTGACGTTGGCGGCGGTACGGGCGATGGCTCCTGTGGCGGGGATTCCGCCAAAGAGCGCGGAAGCGATGTTGCCGGCGCCCTGAGCAATAAGCTCAGTGTTTGAGCGGTGCTTTTCGCCCACCATACCGTCCGCTACCACACAGGAAAGCAGGGATTCGATGGCGGCGAGGATCGCGATGGTGAATGCGTTGGGCAGGGCCGTGCGGATCATTTCAAAATTGACATTGGGAATGCTCAGGGAAGGCAGCTTGCTGCTTATGGTGTAGAGGTCGCCGATGGTGTTAACCTCAAGTGGCAGGAACTTAACCATAAGGATACCGGCAATTACGGCAACCAGCGAACCGGGAATCTTTTCGGTGATCCTGGGCATAATGATGAGAATTGCAAGACACACCGCGCCCACGATGAGGGCGTCGGTATTGAATGTTCCGATACCTGCGGCAAAGGCTTCGATCTTCTCCACGGTTTCAATGGTGGGCATTCCCTCGGGATAGGTCACGCCGAAGAAGTCCTTGAGCTGACCGATGACGATGGTCACGGCGATGCCAGCGGTGAAGCCGGTTGTGATGGTAAAGGGAATGAAGCGGATAAGACCGCCGAAGCGGAAAAGGCCCATGACCACAAGAATTATACCGGCAAGGACAGTGGAAACGATCAGACCGTCCATGCCGTCACGGGCAACGATACCGGCGACGATGGTGGCAAACGCGGCGGTGGGACCGGCGATGTTGACATGGCTGCCGCCCAGCGCGGAAATGACAAAGCCTGCAACAATGGCGGTGTAGATACCCTGTTCGGGACCGACACCGGAAGCCAGCGCCAAAGCGATAGACAGGGGCAGGGCGATGATGGCGACGATAACGCCCGCCACAAGATCCTTGACGAACTGTTTTCCGCTGTAGCCCTTGACGGTGTCAAGGAGCATAGGCTTGATTTTTTCTTTCATCTTTCTTCCCTCTTTATATACCTGATATTTTAATATACCTGATATTTTAAAACCGTATTCAATTATACTCAAAGCGGGAGAATTGTCCATTTTTATATTCGACATGGTTTACAAGGATTTGTACCATATATTGTGAAAAATGCGAACAGCTCCGTCGGAAAAGCCTCCGGCAAAACTGTTCGCTTCATCTTTTACTGCGCTTATTTCTTAACCACCGGTATCCACAGTTCGCAGAACAAGCCTTCGTCGCCGTTCTCGAAGTAGATCTCATAGTCGGTCAGTTCGGTCTGGTCATAGCCGGAACCGGGTAGGAACTCGCGGTAGAACCGCTCCCAGGTTTCGCTGATGCAGTCGCCGTCCTCGCCCATACACCTGAACACGACGTACTCGGCATGCTCGGTTTCCCAGATGGTGCAGCCCCGTGCCAGCAGCTGCTCAATGCCGTTTGTATCGGTTTCCTCGTCAACGATGATGCCTATTCCGTAGCGGAAGGTGTCGTCGTCATCGCGCTTGGGCGAGCAGAGACCGTATATGTCGCGCCTGCCCTTTGGGCGCAGCTGTACAAGCTTGCCGATCATTGCCTGAGTCGCGTTCTCTCCCCAGAAATCGGGGATGCTGCGGTCGCTGTCGTCGTTGATGATGGAGCAGGGAAACGATCTGACCAGTGCAAGGAATGTCTGCTTTTCTTTTTTTAAAATTCTGTAATCCATTGCAGTACCGCCTTCCAGTGTGATTTTTATCACAAGAGGGTTGAAAATGCGCAGAGGCGCGCCGCCGCTCTTTGCCTGACGGGGTGTGGAGCCGTGGAAACGGGAAAACGCCTTGGAAAAGCTCTCCGGCGTTTCGTAGCCGTATTTCAGCGCCGCGTCAATGACGGAGATGTCCGTCTGCTGCAGATCCTGTGCCGCGAGGGACAGTCTGCGGCAGCGGATGTACTCGTTGGCAGTCATTCCTGACATCAGACTGAAGGTGCGGTGGAAGTTATAGCCCGACATGTGCACCCACCGGGCAACGTCCTCGTAATTGATATCCTCCAGCAGATGAGCTTCCATGAAGCTGACTGCCTCCTGAAGCTGTTTTATCCACTCCATGCTGTCCTCTCCCTCCTGTCGAGTGTATTATAGTGGTGTCTGAGGGATTTTTCCTGTCCCTGCTTGCCCGGTTTTGTCCGTCAGTAATTATAGCATATCTTTAATATTACACAGCAAAAGGGTCTGCGTGCTGTGACGGCAGACCCTTTTGTCGGGGAAAAGATTGTATTCTGTTTACTTGTTTGCGTCATTCTGATGGCAGGCATCACGCATGGCGCAGCCGCCGCAGCCGCAGGAGCAGCCGCCTTTACCGTTTCTGCGCTTGCGGATCTCGCTGACCACAATGGCGATGAAGATCAGCGCTACGATGGCCGCGATAATTATGGTGGGAGCATTCATGGAGATTCCTCCTTATTTTGCACTTACGGGGAGCTTCTTTTCGTTGGGATTTCTGCGGAACAGGAAGTACAGCATCACTGCCAGCACAGCCAAAGCCACACCGCTCCACACGCTGAACACTCCGGTGGTTATGAGTGTGCCGATCTGGTAGACCATCAGGCACACGGCGTAGGCGAACACGGTCATGTAACCCAGAGCACCCGCAGTCCACTTCCAGTTGTTCATCTCACGTCTGATGGCACCCATAGCCGCAAAGCAGGGAGCGCACAGCAGATTGAATATCATAAAGGAATACGCTGCCAGCTGGCTGCCGGAGAAGAACTCGCGTGCGATGATGGCATAACGCGCAGAGTCGCCTGTCTCCACCATTTCAAAGGCTGCATCGGCGCTGGCCATGGACGAAAGAGAACCGAACACGCCCACAACTTCTTCCTTGGCGACCAGACCAAGTATGGTGGCAACAGCCGCCTGCCAGCCACCGAAGCCAAGAGGCGCAAAGACTATGGCGATAAATTCGCCGATGACGTTGAGGATAGATTTTTCGCTGCCGTCACCGATGTAGTGGAAGCCGCCCTCAAATGTCAGGCTGTTGAGCAGCCATATGATGACGCTGGCGGCGAGAATGACGGTACCGGCGCGTTTGATGAAGTCCCAGCCGCGCTCCCATGTGGTGCGCAGTACGTTGGAGGGCACGGGAGCGTGATATGCCGGAAGTTCCATTACGAAGGGTGACGTCTCGCCTGCAAAAGCCTTTGTCTTTTTCAGAATGATTCCCGACACGACCACCGCTGCCACGCCGACAAAGTAGGCAGTGACGGCAATCCACGGGCTGTTGCCGAACAGCGCGCCGGCGATCATGCCAACGATGGGCATCTTGGCGCCGCAGGGAATGAAGCAGGTGGTCATAATGGTCATGCGGCGGTCGCGCTCCTGCTCGATGGTGCGGGAAGCCATAACTCCCGGCACGCCGCAGCCGCTTGCCACCAGCATGGGGATAAAGCTCTTGCCCGAAAGACCGAACTTGCGGAACAGGCGGTCCATAATGAACGCTACACGGGACATATAGCCGATGTCCTCGAGAATGGACAGCAGCAGGAACAGTATCATCATCTGGGGCACGAAGCCCAGAACAGCGCCAACGCCGCCGATGATTCCGTCGGCAACAAGGCTGACCAGCCACGGCGCACAGCCGATATTCTCAAGGAACGCGGTGACCGCGGGAACAATCCACTCGCCAAAGAGGGTATCGTTCATGAATCCAACTGTCCAGTCACCGATGGTACCGATGGACAGGGTGTACACACCCCACATAACCAGAGCGAAAATCGGCAGGGCAAGCACACGGTTGGTAACCACACGGTCGATCTTATCGGAAACCGACAGCTTGCCTGCGTTTTTCCTGACGTATACGCCCTTTAGGATGCGCTCGATGTAATTGTAACGTTCGTTAGTGATGATGCTCTCGGCGTCGTCATCCATCAGCGCTTCCAGCATGGTGATGTCCTTTTCGATATGGCTGCGTGTCTTTTCGTCCAGAGCCAGTTGCTCCAGCAGTCGCTCGTCGCGCTCAAAGAGCTTGACGGCATACCAGCGCTGCTGATCCTCGGGCAGCTCATGTATGGCAGCCTCCTCGATGTGGGCCAGCACGTGCTCCACCTCGCCTGAGAAAATGTGAGGAGGAACAAATGTGCCGTGACGCGCCGCTTCGATGGCGGCTTCGGCAGCAGCCTGCACGTTATCGCCTTTGAGAGCGGAGATCTCCACGATCTGACAGCGCAGAGCCTTGCTGAGAGCTTCAAGGTCGATGGTGTCGCCGTTCTTGCGCACCACATCCATCATGTTGATAGCAACCACGACGGGGATACCTAGTTCCAGCATCTGGGTGGTAAGATAGAGATTGCGCTCGAGGTTGGTTCCGTCAACGATGTTGAGTATCGCTTCCGGACGCTCGCCCACGAGATAATTTCTTGCCACGACTTCCTCCAGAGTGTAGGGAGAAAGGGAGTATATGCCGGGCAGGTCTGTGATGATGACACTGTCGTCGCCCTTTAATTTGCCTTCCTTTTTCTCAACGGTTACTCCCGGCCAGTTGCCCACATACTGGTTGGCTCCGGTCAGGGTATTGAACAATGTTGTCTTGCCGCAATTGGGATTGCCCGCAAGAGCGATTCTTATGGTCTCCATTGCATTCTCTCCTTGCTGTCTGTTGCATCAGTCTGGAATCATGCGGCGTTAGCTCACGCTAACCACCTGACAAAGCAAAAACGGGGATTCCCCCGGCTTATGCATATTAATGGTATTTATGCTTCAATCTCGATCATTTCAGCATCGGCCTTGCGCAGCGAAAGCTCATAGCCACGCACGGTCAGCTCCAGCGGATCGCCCAGCGGAGCCAGCTTGCGGACGTAAATCTGCACGCCCTTGGTTATGCCCATATCCATTATTCTGCGCTTGATGGCGCCTTCGCCATGAAGCTTGACCACCTTGACAGTGGAGCCAACTGTGGCTTCTCTGAGCGTTTTCATGCTCTGTTAACCTCCTTCAGGCACAGCGGATAGTACATTTCTGCCGCGCCTCTGCAGTTAGCCCAAGCTAACTGCACGCCTAAAATTACGGTTAGGCTTCGCTAACCTCCCATATAATACCCGTTCCGACACTGTTTGTCAAGCCTCAGACCAATCTTTTCCTCCGATGAAAATCGATTTCGGCGCAGTATACAAGCAGTTAGCCTGCGCTAACATACGGGTTTGTCTATTCTGCCACAGGATTTGCGCCAACGGATAGGTCGTCAGGTCTTTGCCGCTTGAATTATTCATATTTATATGTTATTCTATTACATAATATATAGTCGGCAAAGGAAGGAGAATCGTCATGCGTCTGCAGGAATCCGGTCAGATGTATCTGGAAACAATCTTTGTGCTCTCACAGAAGGGCAATGCCGTGCGTTCCATAGACGTGGGCGAATACATGGGCTATTCCAAGCCCAGTGTCAGCCGCGCTGTAGGACTGCTCAGACAGGGCGGATATGTGATAATGGACAAGGACGGGTTTCTCCAGCTGACCGATGCCGGACTGGAAGTAGCACAAAAAATGTACGAACGCCACACCCTGCTCACCGAGTTTCTCGTGCGGCTGGGTGTTGACCGCGAGGTCGCCAGCGAGGACGCATGCAAGATCGAGCATGATCTGAGCGATCAGTCCTTTGAGGCTATCAAGAGATACGCCACGGGCGCAGAATAATTCAACTGTCGGGGTCATGCACAACATGACCCCGTTTGTTTTGAGATTGTTTTTTACTTGACTTTTTCGCTTGGTATTATAGTTATTATACAGCGCAAGGCTGCCCAGCAGGCTGTTGCTGTCAGCGGAAAGCTGAATATACCTTCAAACCGTAACAACGTAAAGAAAAGCAAGAAACGCCGCTGATTCATAGTTTTTCATTATTTTTCATCTAGTTGATTCAACCAAGAAAGTAATAACCGCCGCACATTTCAATCGCTCAGAAATGCGCGGCGGTATTTTTCATGCAATTTCAGAGCTATTCGCTCTGATTCAGTTCAGCCTTATCAGCCGACGATCTCACGGACAGCCTTGTCCAGAACCGCGATGCGATCAAGAGCGGCTTCGTCGGTGGCTTCCACGGCGGTGAGGTAGAACTTGATCTTGGGCTCGGTGCCGGAGGGACGGGCGATGAACGCGCCGCCGTCAGCCAGCAGGAACTCCATGACATTGCTCCTGGGCAGCTTGATCTCCTTTTCGCCGTCTGCCTCATAGGCAACGGAGTTGAGATAGTCGCGGCGACCGATAACGGCAGCGCCGGCAACCTCAGCGGGAGGATTGGTGCGCAGATTGTCCATGATGGCAGCCATCTGCTTCATGCCGCTCTCACCCTCGAAGGTGATGTTGATGAGACCGTGGCGGCAGAAACCATACCTGGCGTACAGCTCCTCGAGAACCTGCAGCAGAGACTTGCCCTGAGCCTTCTTGTAATACGCAGCCATCTCACAGATCATCATGGATGCGACGACGGCATCCTTGTCGCGGACGTGGGAGCCGAACAGATAGCCGTAGCTCTCCTCGTAGCCCATGACGAAGCGGTCAGCCTCGCCGTCCTTCTCAAGATCGGTGACGATCTCGCCGATGTACTTGAAGCCGGTGAGCACGTTGCGCAGCTCACAGCCATATGCTGCGGCGATCTTTTCAGCCAGTACGCTGGTCACGATAGTCTTGACAGCCAGAGGAGCGGCAGGCAGAGTGCCGTTTGCCTTGCGCTGGCTCAGGACGTAATCCAGCATAAGAGCTCCGGTCTCATTACCGCTGAGCAGCTTGTATTCTCCTTCGGGAGTGCGCACGGCGATACCAACGCGGTCGCAGTCGGGATCGGTGGCAAGCAGCAGGTCGGCGGGAACGGTCTCGGTCAGCTCGAGGGAAGCCTCGAAAGCCTCGCGGATCTCGGGATTGGGGAAAGGAGCACGGGGGAAGTTGCCGTCGGGCAGTTCCTGACAGGCAACGACGGTGACATCATCCACACCGATCCTGCTGAGGATGGCGCGGACGGGCTTGTTGCCGGTGCCGCACAGCGGAGTGTAGATGACCTTCATGCCGGAATCCTTGCAGACACCGGGATTGACGGAAGCGGAAGCCACAGCGTCCAGGAACCTGTCCATGACATCCTGTCCGATGTATTCGATGGTGCCCTCAGCGAGGAGCTTGTCGAAATCGCCGTGCTTAACGTCATCAAAAATGTCAAAGGAGCGCATCAGAGCTTCGATCTGGGCAGCGCCCTCGTCGGTCATCTGATAGCCCTCGGGGGCGTAGCACTTGAAACCGTTGTACTTGGCGGGGTTGTGGCTGGCGGTGATGACGATACCGGAATCACAGCCCAGCTCACGGACAGCCCAGCTCACACAGGGAGTGGGAACCAGTTCGGGCCAGATGTATACTTTGACACCGTTGGCGGCCAGAACGGCTGCAGCGGTGCGGGCAAAGACGTCAGACTTGATGCGGGAATCGTAACCGATGGCGACACTCTTGCTCTTACCGTTCTCAAGCACCCATGCAGCCAGAGCCTGTGAGGCCAGACCCACGGTATAAATGTTCATGCGGTTGGTACCTGCGCCGATGACACCGCGCAGACCGCCGGTACCGAAGGCGAGGGTCTGGAAGAAGCGGTCGTTGATCTCCTCGGCGTTGCCTGCGGCGGCCTTCAGTTCACCCAGCAGCTCTGCGTCGGTGACTTTGCTGAGCCACAGCTCATAAAGTGCGTTTACAGACATGATCGGAACCTCCATGTATTAATTCTGAAAAAATACGCAAAAGGGCGGAATGATATCCGCCCTTTCGCTTTAAGTCACAAGTTAAGAGATCAGGCGAGGTTGGCCTTGAGGGTAGCAAGCTGATTCTTCAGCTCCTCAGGCAGTCTGTCGCCGAACTTCTTGTAGTATTCCTCGATACCGTCAGCCTCAGCAGCCCACAGCTCCTTGTCGATGGCAAGGATGCCCTTGAGCTGATCCAGAGAGAAGTCGAGGCCGTTGAGGTTGATGTCCTCAGCCTTGGGAACGTAACCGATAGCGGTCTCGTCAGCGTCGACCTTGCCTTCGCAGCGGTCGATGATCCAGTCGAGGACACGGAGGTTCTCACCGTAACCCGGCCAGATGAAGTCGCCGTTATCATCGGTACGGAACCAGTTGACGTTGAAGATCTTGGGAGCCTTGTCACCGATCTTCTTGCCCATCTCGATCCAGTGGGTCCAGTAGTCAGCCATGTGATATCCGCAGAAGGGCAGCATAGCCATGGGATCACGACGAACGACACCAACAGCGCCGGCAGCGGCAGCGGTGGTCTCGGAAGCCATGATGGAGCCTACGAACACGCCGTTGTTCCAGTCGCGGCTCTGGTATACCAGGGGAGCGGTCTTGGCGCGGCGGCCGCCGAAGATAATGGCGGACAGGGGAACACCTTCACCAGTTGCGAAAGCAGGGCTGATGCAGGGGCAGTTCTCGGCAGGAGCGGTGAAACGGCTGTTGGGATGAGCGCCGCACTTTGCCATCTTGATCTTGGCAGCATCGCCGGTAGCCTCAGCCTCGGCAACGTTCTTGTCGCGGATCTCAGCGTTCCAGGGACGGCCGAGCCAGTCGATAGCGTTGGTGGGTACGGGATCATCGCACTTCTCCCACCAAACGGTGTTGTTGTCCAGATCGTGAACAACGTTGGTAAAGATAGCGCCCTTCTTGGTAGAAGCCAGAGCGTTGTAGTTGGAGTGGCTGTTGGTGCCGGGGGCAACGCCGAAGAAGCCGTTCTCGGGGTTGATGGCATACAGTCTGCCGTCCTCACCGACGCGGATCCAGGCGATGTCGTCGCCGATGGTTTCAACCTTGTAGCCCTTCTTCTCGAACTCCTCGGGAGGAATGAGCATGGCCAGGTTGGTCTTGCCGCAGGCAGAGGGGAAAGCAGCGGCAACATACTTGGTCTCTTCACCGGGCTTGGTCAGACCGAGGATGAGCATATGCTCAGCCATCCAGCCTTCGTTCTTGCCCTGATAGGAAGCGATACGCAGAGCGAAGCACTTCTTGCCCAGCAGAACGTTTCCGCCGTAACCAGAGTTGTCAGAGTTGATGGTGTTGTCCTCGGGGAAGTGGGCAATCCATCTCTTTTCCTGATCGATGTCGCACTTGGCGTGCAGGCCGCGTACCCAGTCATTGCTGTCGCCCAGAGCCTCGAGGACGCTGAAGCCGACGCGGGTCATGATGGCCATGTTGAGTACAACGTAGATGGAGTCGGTCAGCTCGATACCGGCCTACGAGAACTCGGAGCCGACAGGACCCATGGAATAAGGAATAATATACATTGTTCTGCCGGCATAGCGACCGCGAGCAATGTCATAGAGCATTTCGTAAGCCTTGGCGGGATCCATCCAGTGGTTGGTGGGGCCGGCGTCTTCTTCCTTGCGGGAGCAGATGATGGTTCTGTCCTCAACACGGGCGACGTCGTTGGCCTTGGTGCGATGCAGATAGCAGCCGGGATAGAGCTCCTCGTTGAGCTTCTCCATCTCGCCGGTGGCGCAAGCCTCGGCACGGAGAGCTTCGAGCTGCTCCTCGGAACCGTCGATCCAGACAACCTTATCAGGGGTCATCAGAGCGGTCATCTCATCAAGCCACTTAAGAAGGGTGGGATTGGTGGTAGGTGCCATAATTCTAACTCCTTTTACAGTAGTATTGTACATTGTAACCCAGCCGCTCGGGCTGAAATCGGGAAGATATCCATACTTCCCTAGTCTGTGCTTATTTTACACCAAATGTCAATCAAACGCAATACCCATTATGCCCAATATGGCAAAAAATTATCAATCTTTTTCCGGCGAACTTTTGCGCAACGCAGTGCAGCCGGGTATCAAAGGACTTGACATCGGTACTCCGGCATTGTATACTGACAGCACACTGCGATATATCAGACTGATATATAAAGGAGATGGCGGCAATGGCATCGGAAAAGAAACTTGACTGCGTTATTCTGGGGCTGCTCAGCCACGAGGAGCTGACCGGCTACGAGATCAAGCGGCGCATGGACACCGCGCTGAAATACTTCTGGGGTGCCAGCTTCGGCAGTATCTACCCCACTCTCGGTCAGCTTGTGGAAAACGGGCTGGCAACACGGCGCGCGGAAGCCGACGGCGGTCGGGAACGGCTGGTGTACGCTATCACCGACGAGGGACGCGAGCATCTGAGAGTCTGGCTGGGGCAGCCTGCGCAAAGGGACGAGCTGCGGTACGAGACTCTGCTCAAGCTGTTCTTCGGGCAGGACGCCGGCGCAGAGCAGGCTCTGGAGCACATCGAAGCCTTTGAACGCCGCACGGAAGCGGAACTGCCCCGTCTGGAGCAGGCACGGAACGCGCTCTCCTCCGCCTCCGACGGAGACGATGCGCACAGATATTATCTGCTGACCGTGGAGTTCGGCATAAAGACATACAATGCCTATCTTGATTGGTGCAGGGAGGCAAAAGCCCTGCTGAAAGGAGAATGAACCATGGGACATTTTGGATTTTCCTACGTGGGACTGGTATTTCTGCTGATGCTGTTTGTGCCCAACATTGTCTGGGCGCGCAATATTCCCGAGGGCTACAGCGCCGAAGGCGAGAACAGGGTGCTGGGCTTTTTTGAACGCGTCGGTGAAGCGGCAGCCACCTGCTGCGCACTGATATTTTCCGATTTCAACCTGCGCCCGTGGTCGCCGTGGTGCCTGTGGCTGGCGGCAGCATTCGCGCTGATGGCGCTGTACGAGCTGTGGTGGGCGCGCTATTTCCGCAGCAAACGCACGCTGATGGACTTTTACGGCAGCACCGTTCTGGGAATCCCTCTCCCCGGAGCGGTGCTGCCCGTGGCGGCGTTCCTGCTGCTGGGCGTGTACGGAAAGGTGATATGGATGATCCTCGCCGCCGTCATTCTCGGCATTGGTCACATCGGCATACATCTGCAGCACTACAGAGATTGTCTGCGCGGTTGACACGGGTGATATACTTTTGGTATAATCTGCCTCACAGGCTGCGCAAGGCAGCCGATAATTGATTTTGGAGGACGAAATGGACAGTTTCCCTTTCAAGCTGCCGCTTATACTGGACGGCGCAACCGGCACCCAGCTCATGGCCGCCGGCAAGCCGGAGGGCGTGTGCGGCGAGCTGTGGAATCTTGAACACCCCGAGGTGCTGACCGCCGTTCAGAAAGCTTACGCCGAAGCAGGTTCCAACGCGGTTTACGCTCCCACCTTTGAAGCCAACCGTCACCGTCTCAAGGCCTTCGGACTGGAGAATGACGTGGCGCGCATCAACCGCGAACTGGTACAGCTCACCCGCAATGCCGTTGGCGAGGGAGTACTGGTAGGCGGCGATGTGTCCATCACCGGTCTGTTTATCGAACCGTATGGTGACGCCACATTTGACCAGCTGGTGGATATTTTCCGCGAACAGGGCAAGGCTCTTGTGGACGCAGGGGTGGACTTCATCGGCTTTGAGACCATGATGAGTCTCTGGGAATGCCGCGCCGGTCTGATTGCCACACGTGATCTGGGCGTGCCGGTGTTCGTTTCCATCACCGTTGACGGCAACGGACGCACTCTCATGGGCAGCACTCTGCCCGCCTGCGTGGTCACGCTGCAGGAGCTGGGCGCCGCCGCCATCGGCATCAACTGCTCCGAGGGTCCCGCCGGTCTGGACGAACTGTTCTATCGAGCCATGGTGTGTGCCAAGGTGCCTCTCATCGCCAAGCCCAACGCCGGTCGCCCCGATCCGGAGCATCCCGGCAGATTCGACCTCGACTGCGCCCAGTTTGTCAATGAAATGAAGAACGTAATCAAGTCCGGCGCTGTTATTCTGGGCGGCTGCTGCGGCACCGGTCCGGAACACATCGCCGGTCTGGCTGAGCTGGCTTCCGGCATCGGCGAGGTCACTGTTCCCTGCTGCGCTGATCAGATATGCGCCAACGAAAGCAGCGTATTCTTCCTGCCCGAGGAGCCGGGCGATATCAATCTGTCCGAGCCCATCGAGTGTTCATGGGGGCTTGAGGACGATCTGATTGAGCTGGAGGACGAACGGGTCAACGTAGCGGTGGTTCGCGTGGAGACCGAGGAAGACGTGCGCACTCTCAGCGAAGCTGCGCCCATGAGCCGTCTGCCCATCGCCATCCTGTGCGACGACGAAGCCATTCTGGACGCCGCGCTGCGCAACTTCCACGGACGGGCAATAGTGGACTCCCGAAGCGCGCTGGACGAGGCCGTGATTCGCCGCGTGGCGGAATTCTACGGCGCCATCGTATTCTGATATATCTTTCGGGCTGCCGTGATTTTTTACGGCAGCCTTTGAACGTCCGATGAATATCGGGCAACAATATACCAATCATCATACCATCCGGAGGTCACGATGAAGAAAACGCTTCGCCATCTGGGCGACTACAGGAAAGAAACCGTCCTTGGACCGCTTTTCAAGCTGACCGAGGCTTTGCTGGAGCTGTTTGTCCCGCTGGTGGTGGCCGCCATCATTGACAACGGCGTATCCGCAGGCAACCGCAATTACGTCTTTTACGCAGGGCTGATTCTGGGCGGACTGGCGATAATCGGTCTTGCCTGCTCGCTTACCGCGCAGTATTACGCCGCGAAGGCATCCACGGGACTTGCCCGCAGGGTGCGTCACGCGCTGTTTGAGCATATCCAGAACCTGTCCTATTCCCAGCTGGACGAGGCAGGCATCGCCACCCTCATCACCCGCATGACCAGCGACGTTGATCAGGTGCAGACCGGTGTCAATCTGACGCTGCGGCTGCTTCTGCGCTCCCCCTTCGTGGTGTTCGGTGCGATGATAATGGCCTTTACCATCGATACTCCCAGCGCCCTTGTTTTTGTGGTCATAATCCCGCTGCTGGCCGCCGTGGTCTTCGGCGTGATGCTGGCAAGCATTCCCATGTACAAAAAGGTACAGGCCGCCCTTGACCGAAGTCGGATCGTAGCCATGTCGTTCTGTGAGCCAAGGAGTTGATTTA
>JAZUPE010000020.1:0-43571 GCA_045605025.1 Acutalibacteraceae bacterium | reverse complement strand
TGTCCACCTAACCGCAAACTAGGTCAGCAATGGCTTGAGCTTCAAGCTCTGAGAAATGATTTTAACCTTCGGGTTGAGATACAATTTTTTAGAGAAGTCGGAGGCCAAGCGGTCTTAGGAAGACAATGTCATAAATCAACTCCTTGGCCCACAGAACGACATGGCTACGATCCGACTTCCCCCTCTGAGAGGTAGGTTGCTCACGTGTTACTCACCCGTCCGCCACTAGGTTAAATCAACGCTTCCCGAAGGATTAATCAAAGTAACCTCGTTCGACTTGCATGTGTTAGGCACGCCGCCAGCGTTCGTCCTGAGCCAGGATCAAACTCTCTAAAAAATTGTATCTCAACCCGAAGGTTAAAATCATTTCTCAGAGCTTGAAGCTCAAGTCATTGCTGACTTAGTTTGCGGTTTCGTGAACCGCTAATTAAAAAGGAATTTTGGGTTCTCGTTAAAGTTACGTTGTTTAATTTTCAAGGTCCTGTGTGCTTCGTTTGAGTGGCTTTCTGACTGGCCTCTCGGCCGGTTTTTTTGACCGCTCTCTCGAGCGCTTGACTATAATACCACAGGCGTTCCGGATTGTCAACACCTTTTTTCAGAAAAATCTGAACTTTTTTCGTATTATCCCGCCCCGTAATTACGATGTGTTATTTTACCCAAAAAATTACGCAATATATAGTCTATAACGCCGAGGATACGCACTATATCTGCTTTCACTTTTTTTCGGATTTTTTGAAAAAATCAGCGAAAAAGGTGTTTTTCGGGCTGTTTTCATGCTATTCAGGTGCGTTTTCGCTGTTTTCTTTATTATTCTCTCTGTTATCCAGCGTGGCTCTCTTTATATATATAGGTCTGTGCTTGGTCTCTATATATGTGCGTCCCAGATACTCACCCATGATGCCCATGCCCAGCAGCTGCAGACCGCCCAGCAGGAGTATACATCCCACGGTGGTGGCAAAGCCCTGTACCGGATCCCCGAGGAAGATCTTCTTGAGAACCACTACCGCCAGATATATAAAGGAAACGATGGACAGCAGCGTACCGCTCACGGTCAGGAAGCGCAGCGGCGCGGTGGTGAATCCTATTATACCATCAATAGCGTATGCAAACAGCTTGCGGAATGACCACTTGGTCCTGCCGGCGCCTCTCTCCCTCGCCTGATAGGGCAGGTAATGGGTATTAAAGCCCACAAAAGAGAATATGCCCTTGGAGAAGCGGAAGTATTCGGACACGCTGAGCACCGCGTCCACCACCGGACGGCGCATCATCCGGAAGTCGCTGGCTCCGGACACGAAGTCCACCGACGCGGCTTTGTTGATTATCTTATAGAAAGAGCGCTTGAAGAAAGACAGCACACACCCTTCCCGTCTCTGCTTCTGCACAGCGGCAACACAGTCCAGCTCCGGATCGCTCTCCAGAAGATCGAACATTTCCAGCACCACATCGGGCGACTGCTGCATGTCACCGTCCATGATTACGGTGTATTCGCCCTGCACCTCGGACAATCCCGCCATCATTGCGGCCTCCTTGCCGAAGTTGCGGGAGAAATCCACAACCCGCACCGGCACCTGCGACCGTTCGACGATTGCTCGCAGCTTCTTCATGGTGCCGTCGGTAGAGCCGTCGTTGACAAAGATCATTTCAAATGATATACCCCTGCCGCCCAGCACTCTGACCGCTTCGTCGAACACCGCGTCCACGTTGCCCTCCTCGTTGTAGCAGGGCACAACCACGGACAGCTTTACACTATACTCGCTCATGCACACACCTCCGGCGCTGATAAATTCGCTATACAATATATAATACCCGTGAGCGGCGCAGGTGTCAAATTAAAAAACTGTTGACAGCCCTCTGCCGCGGCGTTATAATGCAGAAAACTCATCAAGGAGTATGACCATGCTGAACTATAGCCGTCACAACAGCTATAACCCTAACTGGTTCGTTCCTGCTTACTGGCACGGGACGGGCCTGCATTGTTGTACTCGTTTTTCCGCAAGCGTCGAATAGTCGGTCAGCGGATATATATGAACGATAACAGTGCAGGTTGGATCGTCCGATCCGGTCTGCGCTGTTTTTTATTTTTCCATCAAAAGAAAGGAGATTATCAAAATGGATGCCTTTACCGCGCTCACCGCCTACTACAGCAGCTACGACGAGGAGGGACGCCTCCTCTCCCGCCCCGGTCAGGTGGAGTTCCTGACCACCATGCGCTACATTGAAAAGCACCTGCGCAAGGGCATGCGGATTCTGGAAATCGGCGCCGGCACCGGCAGATACAGTCTTGCTCTTGCCGCGCAGGGATATCAGGTGGATGCCATCGAGCTTATCCAGCACAACATCGACATCTTCCGCGACCACATCACCGACGGCATGAACGTCACCGTAGCGCAGGGCAACGCCACCGATCTGTCCGCCATCTCCGACGGTACCTACGACATCACCCTGCTGCTGGGTCCCATGTACCATCTGTACAATGAGGAAGATCAGCTCAGGGCGCTGTCCGAGGCGCTGCGTGTGACAAAGCAGGGCGGCGTGATCTTCGCCGCGTACTGCGGCAACGATGCCACCGTTGTAAACTTCTGCTTTGGCAAGGGAATGATACTCCATGAGCATTACAGGGCACTCATGGACTTTGACACCTTCAAAGCCTCCAGCAATCCCGAGGATCTTTTCCAGCTGTACCGCAAGGAGGACATCGACGCGCTGATGGCGCATTTTGATGCCGAGCGCCTGCACTACGTCGGCACCGACATGGCAACGCGGTACATGGACGACACCATCAACGCCATGAGTGATGAGTTGTTTGAGCTGTATCTGCAATATCACTTCGTCATCTGCGAGCGCGCGGATATGGTGGGTGTGAGCCATCACCTTCTGGATGTGTTCCGCAAAAAGTGAATCACGAAGAACCGCCCCGACTGCTCATAGGGCAGCCGGGGCGGCATTCATTTGCTATTTTGCTATATATAATAGGTATAGCGATTTCTACTCCGTGACCCACGTCACATGGCGGTCGGTGGTGTAGCCGTAGTAGTCAGGGTCGTGGGGAGCATTCACAGTGATGGTACATTCCCAGAAGGCGCGGTACGCGATATCGGTCACGCTTTCGGGAATGGTGATGATGCCCAGCCCGTCGCAGTAATTGAAGGCACAGATGCCTATGGAAGTAACCGTATCGGGAATGGTCACCGATTCCATGCCGGTGCAGCCGTAGAAAGTGCTGAGTTTTATTTCGGTCACGCCCTTAGGAATCTCAACCGATTTCAGGCTGACACATTTGGTGAACGCGCCCTGCCCTATCTCCCGCACGGTGGAGGGAATGACGACGCTTGTCAGGTTGTCGCAGCTGTAAAACACACTGTCACCGATGGAAGTCACGCCCTCGGGGATTGTCAGCGAGGTCAGCCGGTCACTGTTGACAAACGCGCCATCACCGATGGCGGTCACCGGGCTGCCGCGGTACATATCCGGCACAGCCTCGTCGCCGCCCCCGCCTTTGTATTCGACTACGGTGTAACCCTCACCCGTCCACTTGAACTCAAAGATTTCGTCAAGGTTTCTGTCGGAAGCTGCCATATCCTGAGAGGAAGCGGCAGGCACCTCCGCCGGTTGTTCCGCCGCACAGCCTGCGGTCAGACTGAGCGCGATTATTGCCACCAGTATGCAGAATCTGTTCTTTCTCATCTCTGATTCTCCCTCCGGTTTTCTGTCCAGCAAAAATTCCGTCCCCGTGTGTACCGGTATATGGTAGCACAACGGGGACGGAATGTCAATTTACGGGAAAAGCGCGATTATCCTGTAATTACTCTACAACCCATGTGTTGAACGACTCATCGATCATGAAGCCATAGTAGGACGGCTCATGGGGCGCGATGATGGTAAAGGTAGTGTTTCCAAAGGCATTTTCACCGATGGTTTCGACGCTTTCCGGAATCCGGATTTCACCGATATTATCAGAGTGATAGAAGGCGTGCGAACCGATGGATTTCACTCCCTCGGGAATGGTAAAGGAAGTAAGACCGCCGCAGTTGAAGAAAGCGTAGTCGCCGATTTCGGTCACGCCCTCGGGCAGTACGATCTCCGACAGAGTCCAGCAGCCGGCAAAGGCACGATCGCCGATAACGGTCACGCTGTCGGGAATGGTGATGGATTTCATCTCGTTGCAGTAGCAGAATGTACCGTTAAGTTCGGTGGTTCCCTCTGGAATGAATCCTGCCTGCATGCGGAAGCAGTTTTCAAAAGCACAGTCACCGATCTCGATCACCGATTCGGGAACGGATTCGATGTACATATTTACACAGTTGTAGAAAGCCTGATCGCCGATGTACTTCAGACCCCCGGGCAGCACAATGCCGGTCAGATCTTCGCAGTCGTAGAACGCGCGGTCGGCAATGCTGACCACAGAATCGCGCACAACCACTTCGGTGGTGTCAAGCTTTGCGCAGGGATAGATGATCAGTTCGGCCAGATCCCAGTCGTACAGAACGCCGTCAATGCTGTAAAAGCTTCTGTTGTCCGGCTGCACCTCCACTCTTTCCAAATAATCGTTCTCGCTGAACACTCCCTTGCCCAGTGTGGTGACACTGTACGGGATTTCCACAACAGAGAACTGCTGTCCGCAGTCGGCAAAGGCACGGTCGCCGATTTCCATCAGACTGGAGGGATAATCGGGCTGGTACATATTGCTGCAGCCGTAGAAGGCTTCGGTGCCGATGGCGGCAACGCCTTCCGCCAGACTCACGGTTTTAAGTCCGGTGCATTCGTAGAACATCCTGTCGGCGACGCGCTCAATACCGCCGGGAATGGAAACGGCAGGCAGGGATCTGCATCTGAAGAACGCCTCCTCACCGATGGCGGTAACGCCTTCTGGAACGGTGACGCTCAGCAGGGCTTCGCAGTCTGCGAATGCACCCGTGCCGATGACATCAAGACCCTCGGGCAGCTTAACCTTCTTCAGCTTTGCGCAGCCGGCAAACGCACGGTCACCGATCTCGCTGACACTTTCGGGCACAACCACTTCGGTCACACTGTTGTTGCCGGCGAACACTTCGCCGCTGACGGCGGTGACCGGACTGCCGCTGTACGTCTCGGGCAGAACCACTTCGCCGCCCTCGCCCTTGTATCCGGAGATCGCGTAGCCATCGCCTGCCGGTTCAAAGTCAAAGACCGCCAGCAGCGCTTCGTCCTGTCTGCGCTGCTCTTCCGCAAGACGCTGCTCCTCGGCGATACGCTGTTCTTCGGCAACGCGGTCGTTGCGGGCTTTGATGCCCAGACCGGCAGCCACGCCGCCTATCAGCAGCAGCGCGCACACTGCCGCGGTCACGATCAGACCGGTACGCTTTTTACCGGCTCCCGTGCTGTTTTCTTTTCTGTTCTTTGCCATAATGACATCCTCCAATCATAATTCTCTGAAAATAAGGGGTTTCCGGTTCCGGAGCGAAAGCAGCAGAACTGCTCGCTTTTCCGCCGCCCGTCCGGAACCATCATGTAGACTTCTGTCCGTTTCTAACGATATGATAACATCGCCCGGGCGGGCGATTTGTTTGTGTCTACCGGCTTCGGAGCTGCAGGTGTTCCGGACGCAAAAACGCTCCGGTCGCGGAAGAACTGTAAGCAGTTCCGCAGCCGGAGCGGGCGGTGTGTTGCGCGCGTAATCATCGAACGATCCACTTGGTGTTTATATTGTAGTTATATCGGTCAAGTTCATAGCCGTAGTATTCGGGTCTGCGAGGTGCGATAACGGTGCATTGCCAGAAAGCGCTTTCGCCTATACTGGTCACGCTGCCGGGAATGGTTACAGTCAGTCCGGAACAACCGAAGAAAGTGGAGTGTCCGATATGAGTTACGCCGTTTGGTATGGTTATGGATTTCAGACTGTAACAGCCCCAGAAAGCGCCGTTGCCAATAACAGTCACACTGTTTGGTATAGTAACGGATTTCAGCCTACGGCAATCCTTAAAAGCATAGTCACCAATAATGGTAGCGCCGTTGGAAAAGATAACGGATGTCAGAGCATTGCACTCATAGAAAATTTCTCTGCCATAATTCTTTACGCTGGCAGGTATAGTAACAGATGTCAGAGATTCACAATAATAGAAAGCCCTTTCATCTATACTGGTCACGCTGTTGGGAATGAAAATGGATTTCAGACTGGTGCATCCCATGAAAGCCCACACGCCAATGCGGTTCACACTGTCAGGAATGGTTATGTCAGCCAGCCCGGTGCACCCCATGAAAGCTTCCTTGCCAATACTTACTACCGGCTTACCCTGATATTCTCGCGGCAGAAAAATTGTTCCGCTCTTGTCCTTTTTCCTGAATTTCGCTATCTCATATCCGCCATTCACCGACCGGAAATCAATATCGTTCAAGTCGGCTGCAAACTCCTTTGAAAAGTCGGTGCGTCTCTGCGAAGAAGCCGTCGCAGCTTTTCCGATTCCCGGCTGACCTGCCGCCATGTCCGCGGCTTTATCCAGCTGTCCGAAAGTATAAATCTGACAGCGGCGCAGGCCGAAGGGCAGTCCGCCGATATCCATATTTTCATCCACTACCGGAATTATCACTCCGTCCTTGCGTCCGCTGTTTATTTCGTTTTTGAATCCGTCCCATTCATATTTGATCCACTTGGATTCTATGTACTCGATGCTGCTGCCCACCAGCAGCAGCACCCTGGAGGATTCCAGCGCCTCGTCAATAAGGTCACCGTAGTCGGAACGCTTTCTGCGCTGCACCTCCTCGTTGCTGAAAAACACCTCTACCCCACGCGCTCTGAGCCTGCGGTAAAGCTCGGCTGCAACGCGGCTGTCGGGAGTGGGATTGCCGTTTTTGTCGAGATTCTTAAAAGAGATGAATACGCTGTACGCCATATTCGCTTCCCCCTGTCAATCGCTTGAGGTTTTGGAATTATTATACCATGAAGTCTGATTTCCCGCAACCATGCACCCCGAAATCCCTGCTTGCCATACATATATATATTTGGTATAATTACTCTGTATAATAATCTCGTTTTCAGGCGGTGAATATCAATGGCAAAGAAAAAACACAGTGCCCTCTCGGAGATCTGGGACCCGTCAAAGGATTTTCTCGATCGCTGCGAGGATGTGGTGCGTCAGATAAAGGAAATCGACTTTTCCAAGCGCACCGACAGCCAGCTGCGCGTGTTTGCCCAGTGGATCCGCAACAGCATAAAGCAGGGCGATAATCCCAACGCCCATCTGATTCCCGCGTTCGCCCTTGCCCGTGAGGCCGGCAAGCGCGCCATCGGTCTGACCGCCTACGACTGTCAGCTCTACGCCGGCATCGCTCTTTACGAGGGACGACTGGCAGAGATGTACACCGGCGAAGGCAAGACTCTTGCCGCCGTAATGCCCGCGGTGCTGCACGCGCTGGCAGGGCATCAGGTGCATATTCTCACCTTCAACGACTACCTCGTTGAGCGTGACTGCCAGACCATGGGTCCCATCTTCGAGCTGCTGGGTCTGTCGGTGGGCTGCGTGCTCGCCGATACCCCCCGCGAAGCACGCCGCGAGCTGTATCAGCGCGACGTGCTGTATGTCACCATCAAGGAATGCGGCTTTGACTATCTGCGCGACTTCCTTGCCGCGTCCAAGGACGAGCTGGTGCAGAGCCGTTTCCAGTACGCCATCGTGGACGAGGCCGATTCCATGCTTATCGACGAGGCGCGTATTCCGCTGGTCATCGCCGGCGACGTTCCCTACAACGATTCCCTTGCCAAGCAGTGCCGCAAGCTGGCCACCGCTCTCAAGGAGAACGTCCACTTCAAGATCGATACCTTTACCAAGGGCGTGCAGCTGACCGAAAAGGGCATCCGAGCCGCCGAGCGTATTCTGGGTGTGGAGAATCTTTTCGACACCGAGACCATGGACGCCCTGGAAACGGTCATTGATGCTCTCAAGGCGGAATACACCCTCCGCCGCGACAAGGATTACATCGTGCGCGACGGCGAACTGCTCATCGTTGACGAGTTCACCGGACGCGTCGTTGAGAACCGCCATTATCCCGACGGTCTGCAGATGGCAGTTGAACTGAAGGAGAACCTTTCCAGCCAGTCCGCCGGTATGGTCCTCTCCCAGATAAATATTCAGTATTTCACCCAGATGTACAAGCGCGTGTCGGGCATGACCGGTACCGCTGCCACATCTGCCGATGAATTCCTTGAGATGTACGGTCTTAAGATCGTCACCATCCCGCCCAACCGTCCTCTCATCCGCAAGGACCGTGAGGACAGCGTGTTCACCACCAAGGACGCAAAGATGCGCGCGGTCATGACCGAGGTTATGAATATCCACAAGAACGGCCGCCCCGGGCTCATCGGCACCAGCACCATCGAGGAATCGGAGTGGCTGGCTGACGAACTCAAGCGTGCCGGTGTGTTCACCAACGTGCTCAACGCCAAGCAGGACAACGACGAGGCACGCATCATCTCCCGTGCCGGTCAGCTGGGCGCGGTCACCGTTTCCACCAACATGGCCGGACGCGGAGTTGACATCAAGCTGGGCGGCGAAACCGGCAAGAACCACGACAAGGTCGCCGAGCTGGGCGGTCTGTTCGTTATCGGAACCAACCACTTCGAGAGCCGCCGAATCGACAACCAGCTGCGCGGACGCGCCGGTCGTCAGGGCGACCCGGGCGAGAGCCATTTCTTCGCCAGCCTTGAGGACGACATGCTGGTCACCTTCGGTCTGCAGGAACTGCTGCCCAGATATCTCTATCAGTCTGGAGCCTCTCAGCAGGTTTACGAACGCAAGGCGCTGACCGAAATTCTCCACGTCCAGCGCATCGCCGAGGGCTATTACCGCGACATGCGTGACCAGCTCTCCCAGTACACTTCCATCATCGACGACCAGCGCCGCGCCGTTCACTCCAAGCACTACAGCCTGCTTATGGGCGACGCCGAGACCCACATTCTTGCCACCCGCAACCCCGAAAAGGCTCTGCGACTGCAGAAGGCCTACGGCAAGAGCAAGGTGGACAACATCGAGCGCCAGCTGGTTCTCTACTATCTCAACCGCTGCTGGGCGGAGTACCTTGAGTACATCACCGACCTGCGCCAGGGTATCCATCTGGTGGTCGTGGGCGGCAAGGTGCCTCTGGACGAATACCGCCGTGAGGCAATCATCGCCTTTACCGCCATGTTTGACCGCATTGAGGAGAACGTCGTTGCCGCCTTTGACACAGTGGTTGTCAACGCCGGCGTGGTGGATCTGGAAAAATCCAACCTCAAGGGTCCCACCTCCACCTGGACATATCTCATCGACGAATCCGCCGACCAGTTCTCCCGCATGCCCGAACTGTTCCAGAAACTGCTGGGCAAAGACACCGATGACGACGACTTTGACGAGGACGAAGAAGAATGAATATTCAGATATACGGCAAAAGCAAATGCTTCGACACAAAGAAAGCCGAACGCTTTTTCAAGGAGCGCGGCATCAAATACCAGTTCATCGACCTGCCCCGCTTTGGTCTGAGCGAAGGCGAATACCGCAACATCAAGGCTGCGGTGGGTCACTATTCAAAACTCATCGACAAGCAGTGCAAGCTGTATGACCAGCTGCACCTTGCTTATCTTGCCTATCCCGCTCAGATCGAGGAGAAGATGCTGGAGAACCCCGGCGTGCTGCTCACCCCCATCGTGCGCAACGGCAAAAAAGCCACCGTTGGCTATCAGCCCGAGGTGTGGCAGAGCTGGATAGACGAAGAAAAACAATAACTCCGGACAATAACCGCACGAAATATAACACATCGCCACTGAAAGGAGTCGAAAGGTGACCGAAAAGAATAATTCCCATGCCCGCCGGGTGACGGTTTCCCGCGTCGGAGGGCACAAAGCCGCCGCGCCGGAAACTGATTCTTCCTCCGGCCGCAGAGTGGTTGCCGTCCGGCTCAGAAATGACCGCGAACAGCCATGTCCGACGGCTGCTCCCTCTGCCGCGGCGGAAGAAGCCGCAGCCGCGGAAATCACAGTATCCGTGGAGGAACCGCCTGTCACGGCAGCCGCGGAGCGCGAACCGGAATCTGAAATCTCCGAACCTGCCGGTGCGACAACAGGACCGGAGGACAGTGAAGCCGCAGCAGAGGACTCGAACACCGAACCGGACTCCGGAGCAGACGATACGGCAGACGAGGCTGATGACGCCGGCAATCCGGAGCCGCAGTCCTGCACCGGAGAAGATGCCGGTGAACCTACGGATGAACCAGCGGAGATTTCCGGCGATACAGAGGATAACGAAATTGAGCAGACGGCTGATTCGTCCTGCGCGGAATCCGGAGAGGAATCCGCTGCCGAAACACCGGTCGGCGAAGATGCTGTCAGCAAAGATACCGTCAGCGAAGACGCTTCCGGAGACGATACCTGCGGCGAAGCCGAGCCGACGGAACCGGCAGACGAACCTTTGCCGGAGGAGCCGGAAGCCGCCGACTTCTTCACCGGCGAACCCGATTCTGACGATGACTCCCCGTTCTTTTCCGACGCGGACAGTGACGAGGCAGCGGCCTCTCCCTCCGTCCCCGGAAAATGGTATATACCTCAGAAATGGAAGGACATCGGCATTCCCCGCAGGATCATTATGATTCTGTCCGCGGCACTGTTCCTGTTTTCCTGTCTGCCGCTGCTGGTGGGAGTTATCTCCCCGGGAATCCTCCCTCCGGTGATGATCGCCGCCTTTTTCTTTCTGTGTGCCCTTTACTGGCCGCTCATTGACGGCTGCGAAAGCACATGGGGCAACGTGCTCATTGCCGTGGTCGCGGTGTGCGTGCTGGCGGGAATTACATATCTTTCCTTCGTGTCCGGTAAAATGATCAGCGCCTCTGCCAACACCCTGCCGGAGGATCGCTCGGACGTAACCGTGGTGGTGCTCGGCTGCAAGATACACGGCGACCGCCCCAGCCGCATGCTTCATGCCCGTCTGGAAACGGCAGCGGATTTTCTGCTGGAGCATCCTCAGTCCCACTGCATCGTCACCGGCGGTCAGGGAGCGGACGAGGACTTCCCCGAGGCACTGGTAATGAAAAACTATCTGGTGGACAAGGGCGTTTCCCCCATGCGTATCGTCATGGAAACACAGTCCACCAGCACCCTTGAAAACATCACCTATTCCGCTGAGCTGGCAGAGCAGTACAACTGCCACGAGCGGTTCCTGATAGTCACCGACCGTTTTCATCAGTACCGCGCCATGCGTACAGCCAACGATCTTGGCATCGTGTCCTACGCGCTGAACGTGGAAACGGCGTGGTATCTGGCCATGCCGTACTGGTTCAGGGAGATGGCGGCAGTGACCCGCGACTGGATAACGTCGTAGCGTCCGACGGGCGTTCTGCCCCGTCAAGGCGCGCGCCTTTACCCGATACCCATACAAAGGAGCGATATTTTCCCTTGGCACAACTCAACATTGTACTGGTGGAACCGCAGATTCCCCAGAACACCGGCAACATTGCCCGCACCTGCGCCGCCACCGGCGCGCGCCTGCATCTGGTAAAGCCCATGGGCTTCCGTGTGGACGACCGCAAACTCAAGCGGGCCGGTCTGGATTACTGGCATCTGCTGGACATCACCTATTATGAATCGCTGGACGACTTCTTCGCCCGTACCGACGGAGAATACTTCTACTTCTCCACCAAGGCGCGGCACACCCACACCGAGGTCAGCTACCCCGACGGTGCCTATCTGGTATTCGGCAAGGAGACCGCCGGTCTGCCCGAGGCTCTGCTCCACGCCAACCCGGAACGGTGCGTGCGCCTGCCCATGATCGACGGCGCGCGCAGTCTGAATCTTTCCAACACCGTGGCGGTGGGTGTTTACGAGGCCCTGCGCCAGTGGGATTATCCCGAGCTGACCAACTACGGTCGCCTGCGCGACTACGACTGGGACGATGAAAGCCCGTCAATTTCGTAATATCTGCCCGTCATTATTACGCACCGTATTGCATATGCAGCAAAAAACAGCCGTGGGACACCGTTCCCGCGGCTGTTTCTGTATGGTGACGCGCGCTGCTCACGCTCTGTTTTCTCCCTCCATGTACCACTCAAGGAACTCGCGGATATATCGCTCGCAGGGCGTGATGACGTTGATGTCAACCTCCGGCTGCGCGCGTGCGAATGCCTCCAGCCGTTCCCGCAGATTGGCGCTGGATTTCAGATAATCCTCGACGATATACTCCGCGGACATTCCCTCCCGCAGCAGCAGAATGGCAGACACCACTCCGGTGCGGTCCTTGCCGGCGTTGCAGAAGTACAGCACATTCGACTCAGAGGAAGTAATCAGCCCGATGGTCTTCCGCAGCCGCTCGTCCGCCATGCGGATATACGACTGTGACACCTCATCCACCGACTGCGGCACCGCGTCGCCGCCGGTGACCGGCCGGCAGTGATATCTGAACCGGTCGTCATCTATCAGCGGGCATTCCTTTCTCTGCCGTTCTTCATCAGTCCTCAGGTCAACGACAGTCGTGATATTATGCTCCAGCAGCCAGATACGTTCGGCCTCTGTTACAGCCACTGGCACATCGCTGCGGATATATCGCAGGCTGTCCTGCAGAATCGGGCGTGTGTTGACCGTGCTTTCAAATATATATCCCATAGCTTTTCCTCCAGGAAAATTATCAGGCTGCCGCAGTGAATCCGCCGCGGCAGCCTGTACGTTATTGTTATTCGCTGAACGTCTGCATGAAGCCTTCCAGACCGAAGGTCACGCCGCAGCTTAACAGAATATTGATGACATAAACAATGATGACTATCAGCAGGGACACTGCCGCCAGCATGCACAGCGGCTTGCAGCGCACCTTTGTCTTCACCTCGGGCAGCAGCAGATTGTTGGTCTGCCTGTCAATGGGCTCCCACTTGATTTTCTTTGCGCCGGTGCAAAGAATGATAATTGAAGCCAGCACCAGCACTCCGGCAATGCCGTAGAAGGTGAACAGCACCGCGTCGCGATAGTCGTCAGGCAGGAACGCCATGGCAAAATCTCTTGCGGTGGCAAAGGTATTTACGAAGAAATGAATAATAACGCCGGGCCAGATGCTGCCGCTTCTGACGGCGACATATCCGAGCACCACGCCCACAAGGATCGCAAAGGGGGTCTGATAGATATTACCGTGAATCAGACCGAAGATGAGCGACGAGGCAAACACCGCAAAAGGCACGCCGTATTTGGACATGGACTTGAGCAGCACGCCGCGGCAGAGGAATTCCTCGGTCAGGGGAGCGCCGATGCACACATACGCCGCGGTAACGATCATGCGCATGGTGCCCGCGCCGTCGTAGTTGCTGGTGGTGAACATCGCGTTGTCAAACACCGATCCGGGCAGCAGCCAGCCGAGGATCATGTAGAGGAACATCCATGCGTAGGTCGCGCCAAGAGCCAGCACCGACGCGCCCCAGAATCCGGAACCGCGCCATCTTGCTTTGCCCATGACCGAACTCATGGTGAATCCGTTGCGCACACTGTGCAGATAGCCCGACAGCACGTTGGATATCGGCATGGCAACCGCGTTGGCGATTATGGCGCACAGCATGATGGCTTCCGTAAAGGCGGAAGAGGTATCACCCTGCATCAGGGTCGCAAGACCTTCAAAGGAGGTCATGCTGGAGAACATCCACACCATCAGGGCGATGATGACCACCTGTATGGCTGCCACCGACTGCAGCAGTATGCTCACCAGCAGTGTGTTGCCCACGCTGTTCATCTTGCGGATGAACATAATATATCGCTTCTCTCTGCCCTCACCGTCAGAAACCGGAGCGGGCTGCGCAGCGGAAACCGCAGCCGGGACTACGGAAGCAGGCGCCGCGGCACAAACCTGTCCTGCGGGAATCTGCGGCTGACCCGCAGCAGCAGTCTCCACGGGCTGAGCTGTATTTATGTTGTTTTCCAAAATAATCCTCCCCACTGCGCGCAGCGGCGCATTGTATGTATTTCCCAGTATAACAGACGCCGCGCTGCAAATCAAGTAAGTGACCGCATTTGATCTGCCGGACAATGGCGCATGTGTGGTTTCATGTTGAAAATCTCCGCTTGCCGTGATATAATCCGGACAGAGACATCTGATATACATATTTTATTCTGTACGATATGCGAGGTGGCATTCGTGGCGTATGAAGTGTTTATTTCCTTCAAGAATACCGCGTCCGGCGGCGGTCTGACCGTTGACCGCACCATTGCTGAACGGCTGCACATGAAACTGCGTGACGAGGGTCTGGAGGTATTTTTCTCCGAGAAAGACCTGAGCAGTTCCGAATTTATGGATCAGATTTATCAGGCACTTGATGAGGCGCGAGTGCTGATCCTCGTGGGAACCTCGGTGGAATATGTCAATTCGGAATGGGTCAAGAGCGAGTGGTCTACCTTTTTCGGTTCTATGAAGAGCGGCAGAAAGCCTGACGGACACATTCTCACCGTTCTTCATGGCATCACCCCCCGCAACCTGCCTATTCAGCTGGAGCCTTTTGAATCCTTCAGCGCAGACGATCTGGACAGCGCTGTTGCCTTTACATTCAAAACCCTTGGCAAAGTAAGAAAATCCGAAGCAGCCGCCCGTCTTGCCGAGGAACAGGAGCGTCAGCGCAAGGCGGCAGAGGAAGCCGCTGTGCTGGAAATGCAGAAGCGCATGGAGGCTGAACGTAAAGCGGAGCGCGAACATCAGCAGCGCGTTGCCGCGGAGCAGAAATCCAATCAGATACAGCAGCAGAGTGAAAAGCAGTCAAAAACAAACCGCGTGCTGAGAACTGTGGCTATGGTTCTGACGGCAGCACTGTTGGTTTGCTTCTTTGGAATGTTTGCTTACCAACAGATTGAGGCATCGAAGGCTGATGACATTGCAGCTGACTTTGAATTAATCGGCCCAGCATCTGATAACGGGGTTGCAACTGAGTTTACAATTCTGCATTACACCGGAAACAGCAAAAATGTTGTGATACCGGGCAAGATTTACGGAGATCCGGTAATCAGAATTGAATCCGCTGCTTTTATGGGTCGCAAAGACATTACCTCGGTTAAGATTCCTGAAAGCATTACCAGTATTGGTTACGATGCTTTTGAAGGCTGCACCGTCACCGTCTATGCGCCGCACGAACCCTCTTACTATGGCTATGTCCCGGACACCGGCGTAACATGGATTGTCAAATAGTCTCCGCAGCAAAACATCAAATACCAACGCTCCGACTGCACAGGCTGCAGACGGGGCGTTTTTGTATCCCCCTCCGCAATGAGGTCTTCCCCCTTTGAATGCGGGCAGGTTGCATTTTCCCTTGTACTGTGGTATAATCCCACTAAATTGAGGTACTGTGCCGTGTTGACAGATACGGTATATACTCAGCAATACTGAAAGGAGGTCGGAATTTTGCCCGGCTTCAAACCCTTTAAGATAAAGCAGAGCCGCTCCACATCCCGCGTCTTTGCCGGTCGATCCATCGGCCGAGTCAGGCGCACCGTGGGCACCACCGGACGCCGTCACAGCAGCGGGCTCACCGGTTCGGGCAGACCCCGCCGCCGTCTTTTTGACGGCATAGATCAGGCCAAGCTCGCCCGTGTGCTGACTGTAGTGGCATTCCTTGCCGTTGTGGGTGTCGGCATCTGGGTCATCGCCGCTTCCGCCAACTCCGGCGGCAGAGAGATCGCCATGTCCCTGTCCGAGGCAGACACCACCCGTCCCATCACCCCCGATGATCCTATGGTCGACGGCAGTTCCAAGGTAACCGTCGCTCTTGGCGGTTCCATCAAGCTGCAGGGTGAGGTACTGGACGCCGCGGCGGCATCCAACAATAACTTCGTCAACTACCTCTACGAGATGGGTTCGGTCATGCAGGCCGACCTGAGCGTGGTCAATCTGATGGGCTCCCTCAGCAACGACGGCAGTACATCGGCATACCCCTCGGGAAAATATCCCGCTGAACTTGCCCACGCCCTCAACTCCATCAACGTGAGCGCGGTGGTCACCGCCAACAGCCAGACCATGCTGGGCGGTTACGATTCCTTTGAATACACCACCCGCACCCTCAACGAGATGAACATCGACTGTCTGGGCACCTCCGTGGAGGGCGGACAGAAATGGCAGGTCATCGACTATAACGGCATAAAGGTCGGCGTGGGTGCATATCACTGCGCTACCAAGGAAGAAATCAAGGATCTTGTTGCCAAACAGAAGGCAGCCGGCGCCACTCAGGAGCAGATCGATGCCTGCATCAGTCAGCTCACCATCGACATCGACGGCAAGACCGACGGCAAGAGCTACAGTCAGGCCAGCAAGACCATCACCGCAGACGTGCAGTCCATGCGCGAAAACGGCGCGGAAGTGGTCATCGTTCTCATCAACTGGGGCTCCGCCGGTCAGAGCGAACCCAACGATGCCATGAAGACCCTCGCCCAGCGCATGATCGACGCCAAGGTGGATGTCACCGTGGGCTACGGTCCCGATGTTCTTGAAAAGGTCACCGTCAAGGAAGTCGAAAACTCCGACGGCACCAAGAAGAACTGCTATGTTTTCTACTCTCTGGGCAATTTCTTTGCCGACTGCGACAAGGGTGCCACCGCCAGGAAATACGAGAGCATGGTGGTCAAGTTCGATATCACACGCTCTGCCGAGGACGCTCCCGCGGCGATTTCTGCCGGCTCGGTCTATCCGGTGTACATTAACCGTGACGCTTCCTTCATGACCGAGAACACCCAGCGCAAGTATCTGGTCATCCCCGCCGGGATGTATGAGTACAAGTCGGACGGCGCTGTGCGTCCCGACGTGTTCACCTCCGACGAGCTGTGGGGCAAATATTCCTCTGCATTCACCCACGTGCGCACTGCCGTTCAGAGCACATGGGACGTGGACAAATATCTCAGCCTGGGCAGCGTGACCCGCTCTCAGGACACTCAGAGCGACGCCGGCAGCAGCCAGAGCAGCTCAAACCTCTGATATTTTGTATATTTGAAAATAAATATTACATTGCGTATATAAATCTACCCCGGCGTCTTCGTATTTTTCTGAATTCGGAGACGCTGGAGTTTTGTCTGATAAAAAAGGAGGGCACATATGAAAGCGGTTCTTTGTCTCGGAGCAAACCTCGGTGACCGCGGACACGCCATTGAGAACGCCATTGATTCTCTCAGCCGGCTGCCGCAGACCCGTCTGCTTCGCCGCTCGCCGGTACTGGAAACCGAGCCGGAGGGCGTTCCCGACAGCCAGCCCGACTATCTCAACTGCGTGTGCGAGATAGAAACCGGTCTGTGTCCGGAAGCGCTGCTGGGTGCCTGCTTCGGCATCGAAGCCGCCGCCGGACGTATCCGCCGCGGCTTCCGCTCGGCGCGCACTCTGGATATCGACCTGCTGCTGTACGAAGGAGTGACCAGCAGCAGTCCCTTCCTCACTCTGCCCCATCCACGCATTCTGGAACGGAAATTCGTGCTTGTTCCGCTGAGCCGGCTTTATCCCGACGGGAAGGCTCCCGGGCTGGATTTCAGCGAGGCGCTGCGAAAGGTGCTCGCCGAATAGCAATTTGCATACTACATATTACACGGAGGATAATCAATGAAGACCAAACAACTGGTCAGGGACGATTTTTACAGCCAGATCTGGAAGCTGGTGCTGCCCATCGTCATTCAGAATCTGCTCAGCGCAGCCATCAACTCCGCTGACGTTATCATGCTCAACTACGTTGATCAGAACTCCATCGCGGCGGTATCGCTGGCGGCTCAGTACGCCGGAATCCTCTTTTCCGTCTACTACGGTCTGGGAACTGGAGCCACCATGCTCTGCGCCCAGTACCACGGCAAGGGCGACAGCCGCGCCATCGAGGTGGTGCAGGGCATCGCGCTGCGTTTTTCTATCATTCTCTCCACCACGTTCGCCCTGTGCGCGCTGCTCATTCCGGAACCGATGATGGTCGTTTTTACCGATGACCCGGTACTGATTGAGCTGGGCGCAAAATACCTTCGCATTCTCAGCATCAGCTATTTCTGCTGGGGCATCACGGAGGTGTATCTCTCCGTGCTGCGCTCGGTGGAGCGCGTGACCATCTGCACCGTGCTCAACGCCATCTCCTTTGTAGTCAACATCATACTCAACGCGGTGTTCATCTTTGGTCTTTTCGGCGCTCCGAAGCTGGGAGTGGTCGGCGTTGCCATTGGCACATCCACAGCCCGTGTCATCTCGCTGATCGGCTGCTTTATCATTTCCGCCTGCAGCAGTGACGTCAAGCTGAAGCTCTCGGCTATATTTGTGCGCAACAAGGTTCTTTTCAGGGACTTTGTCCGTCTGACCCTGCCGGCACTGGGCAACGATATTGCCTGGGGTGTTGCTTTCTCCCTGTACGCCGCCATCATCGGTCATTTAGGCTCCGATGCCACCGCTGCCAACTCTTTTGTGTCGGTGGTGCGTAATCTCGGCACAATCCTCTGCTTCGGCATAGCCAGCGCGGGAAGCATTCTGCTGGGTAAGATCATCGGCGAAAACCGTCTGGAGGATGCCCGTCTGGGAGCCAGGAAGCTGATGAAGCTTACCGTTATCAGCGGTGCCATCGGCGGTGTGATCGTGCTGGCGTCCATGCCTGTGGTGATGAAATTCGCCTCGGTATCCCTGACCGACACCGCCATGCACTATCTTAAAGTCATGATGCTGATCAACAGCTATTATGTCATGGGTGCAGCCGTCAACACCACGCTGATCGGCGGCGTGTTCCGCGCGGGCGGTGACAGCAAATTCGGCTTTATCTGCGACTTCATTGACATGTGGTGCTACGCCATCCCGCTGGGTCTGCTGTCTGCATTCGTGTTCAAGCTGCCGGTTCTGTGGGTGTACTTCCTGCTGTGCACCGATGAGTTTGTCAAATGGCCGTGGGTAATAAAGCACTACCGCAGCGGCAAGTGGCTGAACAATATCACCCGCGAGAGCGACGAGATACACACCACGCAGCCGGATAAGGCTGCAATTCAATAGCAAAATTCTGAAAAGCGTCCGGTTTATCTATTCTCCGGACGCTTTTTCTCTGTGTTCCTGCAAACGTCGTTGATATTGATATTAATCATTATATATGATATAATTACATAACAAACCAAATAGATAGGGCGTTTATACAGATGAAAAGAAAAATAATATGCCTCTCGGCACTTTTAGTGACAGCTTTTGTGTCCTGCCTGGGCGCTTTCCTGCTGAAATCGTTCGGGGAAGCCACCCCACCGATAGGCCTCGGTATTGCTGATCCTCTGGCGACCGCCGAACAATTTTGCAGTGCACTGGACGATGGCGACATGGAGACGGTTGCTTCTCTGCTCAACGGCAGCCCTTCCATCGTTCCCGACTTTGGCTCAGATACGTCGATTGAATACACACTGTACGATAATATGATTGACAGTATCAGCTGCAGCCTGTCTTCCAAAGGCACCGTCAACGGAATGAATGCTCATTTTGATGTTGATGCAGAGTATTTTTCCGTATTTCTTGCCATTGATGACATCAACAGGTATACCGGGGAATATTACGACGAGATGCTGGCCAATGTTCAGGACAATGACCAGATGTATGATACCGACGGCAATCTTCTGGAATCTGCCGCGATGGATCTGTATGAGAAGGCCGTTAACCAGATTCTGAAAGACACCGGCGATTATATCGTCAACAAATCCATATCGCTGGATCTTGTATACGTAAACAAACGCTGGGAGGTCATCCTCACCGACGATCTTGCTGAGGTATTGCTCTGCAAGGCAGAAAACTGATTATCTGTATCACGGAAAGAGGCGACACAATTAATGAACAACCTGAACCACAATACGGAAGACTGCTCTGCAGGCAAAGGTCTTTCCCCAGTTAACAGCATAGCAATAAGCATTGTTACCATACTGTTTTTTTTCATCGGTTGTTTCTGGATGCTATTCAGCGTCTTATCATTTTCAAAGGCAGAAACTACGTCCTCAGCACCCGGGCGCGATCTGACTACAGAGTATATCAACAATGCAGACCATGTCAAAATCATGGCTCTTGACGGAGTCTACAGCATTAATCCAACCTACTCAATTCCCGAGACTCAGATCATTGCCTCAAAGCCTCATGCCGATGGCTTTGGTTCAGCAGACAGCAAGGAAGACATCGTTTCCATCGCGCAGCAGGCCGAAGAATTCGGTCTGATTGACAGTGATGAACTTGTATTCCTTAACGAAAGCACCCCCTGCCATCCTGAGGTCAAGCCTGAATACTACCTCGATAAAACGATTTTTTCTGTTTCTTGGAAAGCTGTCAAAAACTATAACGTATATAATTTTACCGAAGTAGTGATTGGCCATCCTTCTCAGTTCAGAAAATACCTCACCGAAAACACTTTTTCCTCCGGTAAGCGAAAGACCGTCTCCACCATGTCCAAGGAATTGAATGCCGTTATCGGTATGAGTGCGGATTTTTACGCATATCGCCATTCGGGTATTGTGGTTTACGGAGGAGAACTCTACCGAAATAATTACTTAACCTCCTACGATAACTGCTTCATTACCCGTGAAGGAGAAATGATCCTGGCACCCCGCCGGACTCTGGAAGCCGATAAGCTGGAGGACTATATTAAGCAATCTGATATTTCCTTCAGCATAAGTTTCGGTCCCATTCTGGTTGAGGACGGAGAAATCTCTAAATATTCGCGCGGTGACTATATTGTTGGAGAACCTACTGACAATTATGCCCGCTCCGCTATCGGCCAGCTGGGCAAGCTTCACTACCTGCTCTGCACTGTTGACGGCGGAACCTCATCCATGGGCAAATACCGCGAAGGCATTACTGTTAATGACCTGGCTCTGATGATGAAAAATATGGGCTGTGAAAAAGCCTACACTATGGATGGCGGTCAGACTGCCACCATGACGGTAAACGGTAATATCTTCAATCGTGTCGGTTACGGAAGCGAACGACCTGTCAGCGATCTTATTTTCTTTGCCACGGCTTTGCCTGATGGAGTTACAACGGAGGACGGACAATGAACGAAATTGCTTTCTTTCTTGAAAACAGCAGAATATCATATGTAGCATTGTTTGTCGCGCTGGGTTCTGTTGCAGCGATGATATGTTCCATCATCACCGCAGTGCTGAACCGCCGGAAGATCGGCCCGGTTATGCTGGGCGCCGCATTCTCAATGGTGTCCGGCATTTCGTTTTCACGGTTGGTGTACTGGTATTGCTGTCCGGAACAATATGAGGGCGTGATCTCCGCTCTCGGGGACTTCAGCAGCGGAGGATTCAGCCTCGCAGGCGTATTTATTGGAGTTCTTATTTCGGCTTTGATTATTCGGTTCTCCGGATTGACCGACAATTTGCCGGCACTGCTTGACTGCTACGCTCCGGGTGCCGCTCTCGGCCTTGCAATCGGTCGTCTTGGTGGTTTTTTCACTAACGACGATAAAGGTAATTACCTCTTTGCCGATGAAAAATATCACTGCCTGCCGTTTTCTGTTGCTATTAAGGACAGTATTACCGGTTCTGTGGAATGGCGCTTTGCGTCTTTCTTCTGGGAGTCAATGGCCGGATTTGCCATTTTCGCTGTCCTGCTTATACTAATGACTTTCAGATCCTCTGAAAACGCTTCCCGCAGACATGGCGATCTGTTCATGGCCTTTATCTCCCTTTTCGGTGCCACGCAGGCTGCGCTTGAAAGTACACGGTACGATGCTCTGCGTATGCGCAGCAACGGATTTGTCAGCATGATGCAGTTGGTTTCCCTGATCTCGCTGCTTGTCCCTCTGGTCTATTACAGCATCAAACTGATTCGTGCCGAAAAGAGCATCAAAGGAAGCATTATCTTCTGGATTGCCTCTCTGGGAATGCTGACCACTGCAGGAATTATTGAGTACTACGTACAGCGTAAAGCAAAACTCGCTATGATCCTTCATCCGCTCCAGATGCTTTCCCTGCTCATATGCAGTCTGATGACGCTGTTCATTGCGGCACGGATGTACCGCATGGCAGCCCGTACACAGGAAGCTGAGGAAAAAACAGAATAAAGTACAGATAACAGGGACAGCACCTTCCGACTAAGGAAAGTGCTGTCTTTTTATGCATGATTCATTTTTCGTTGCTGCCGGTAGGCATCGGCACTGCCGGCGGTTTTGGCACGGTTGATCTTGTGTCGCGTCCGGTTTCTTCCGGCAGTCTGGGATTCACATTCCTGCCCGATGCCGCCTCCTTGCTGGCGAAGGAACGCCACGCGGCATCAATCTTTTCAGACTTCATCGACGCCAGCCTTCGTTCATTATGCCGCGAGATCTGCGGACTTGCCGGATAAGACCGGATGCGGGACGTTTCATGAACCACGGGCAGCGGCGCTGGCTTCCGTTTTCTCAATTGAACTCCGTCTGCAGCATTGGCAGAGACGGGTCTGTCTGCGTTTTTGCTGTCGATCTTCAATGAACGAAGTGCGTCCGGCATGGTGACTTCAACTTCTTCCGACTGGTCGGCACGGCTGTATGGCGCCTTACGCTGCCAGCGCGCTGCCTTTTCCGCCTGACGGGCATAGCGTTGCTGCTCCCCGGTAGACTTTGCCTGACGACGCTCGGCCGCCTGAGCCAGTTCAGCCGCGCGTCTGCGCATTTCGTCCGCATGCCTTTTCTGCTGCCTTCTCAGTGTCTCAGCTTTGCGGGTATACTCCAGCTCCTCTGCAAACCGCTCTGCCTGTTCCTGAGGAGGAATAACAGCAGCTTCACAGCTTCTGAGTATTCTGCCGGAAGTCCCCAGCACCGCTGCTGCGGGCCGCATGGTACAGCAGTTCGGGCACACTCCGCCGTCAAAGACCGTCCCGCAGTTTGAACAGGTATACATTCCCCATCACCTCACAGAAATATCTTCACCAGCTATTGACAAAACCGCTTCTACAGTTTATTATACTGAGGTTCCTTGTCAACGTCAATCGAATGGTTTTCGCTGCGGCAGAAAATAATTTGACTTTTTTCAAAAAAGTTTGAAAAAAGTGTTGACAAGAGGATATAGACCTGCTATAATACGTCTTGCGCCTGAGAGATACGGACGCAAAACAAAGTTGGTATTGATGACGGTGAGGGTCCACCTGTTCCCATTCCGAACACAGTAGTTAAGCTCACTAGTGCCGAAAATACTTGGCTGGAGACGGCCTGGAAAGATAGGAAGATGCCAACACAATAACAGCCGTTCCTTTCGGAGCGGCTGTTTTCTTTTGTCCGAATGATTATTTTGAAAGAGGGATTAACTATGAAGCATTGGCTTATGCGTGTGTGCGCACTTACTGTTGCTTCAGTTATGGCGCTCTCCACTGCGGCCCTTTCCGGCTGCGGAGAGAAGAATGAAGTGACCGGTGTGAGTATGGCTCAACAGGAGTATGTAGGCAGCAACATCTTTGAGATTCCCCGCTTTGACGGCGAAGGCAAGGATGCGGATATGCTCAACGCGCAGCTCAGCGAGCAGACCGCGCCATATCTTTCCGGCTGGGATTCGATAAAGAACGATGATACCTTCTGGTATGAGATCAAGTCCTATCCCATCTGCGGCGGGCGCTACAGGCAGGTGGCTGTCACTGCCATCGAGTATCCCAACTACGGCACCGACGGAGATGTTTTCTCCCTGTGCTATGACGCCCAGGAGCATAAGCTGCTCTCCCTTGACGACGCTCTGCTGACTGCCGGTGTTTCCCGTGAAACAGTGGAGCAGCGCGTGGGCATGCTGATGACCGGATACCTTTCCGAGGGCGATCTGGTAATTGAGATTTCTTTCCCTGCATTTGTTTTTGCAGGCAGCGAGCTGTGTGTGGTTGCCCGTGCTTTTATCGAGAATGATCTTGCCGACGAACACGACGAGCTGTACGTGTACAACACCGCTCAGGATACGCTTTCCGACTATACCGGCGGACTGCTGCTGCCCGGTGGTCTGTGCGACCGGCTTGATCCGCCGCTCAATTACGATCGCGGAGAATAACTGAGAATATCGCGCCGTCTGTTCAGCCATGAGCGGGCGGCGAAATTTTTTCCAGAAATTACCGAACCTTTTTGACGCGGCGTTCGTATATGTGAATGAAAGGAGGCGCGGAAGTGACTATCGACCAATACATACAGCAGCACGGACGTCGGCTGTTCGGGCTGTGCATGACCCTCTGCGCCGACCGTTTCAGCGCTGAAGATCTGTATCAGGAAACATGGCTGCGGGTGTGCAGACGCATCGGTCAGTACGATCCCCGGCGGGAATTCGAGCCGTGGCTGACGGGAATATGCGTCAACGCATATCGCGACGAGCTGCGCAAACGGAAGCTCTCACGGCTGTTTGACGGCTTTGCCACCACCGAGGAAAAGGAACAGACGATAAATTCCGTGGAAGCGTCTCAGCCGGAAGACCATTCCGACCTGCATTCCGCCATAGAGCGGCTGCCGGAAAAGCTGAGAACGGCCGTTATTCTCCATTATTTCCATGATATGAAGCACGAACAGACCGCCGCCGCCCTTGGAATTCCGGTGGGCACGGTCAAATCCCGCCTGAATCAGGCAAAAAAACTTTTGAGAGAGGAGCTGCAATATGAAGCAGATATATGATTTTGACGGGCACGAGCCGCCCCGCGTAAATGAGGCCATGCTTCATGAGCAGCTCGAACGCCGTGAGCTGCAGAAGCAGACCCTTCTGCTGCGCATAGCCGCTCTGCTGAGCTGTGTGTGCTACGCGGTTTTTGCCTTTTTCATTATCAATGATTCGGTGATTGCTGCGGTGGCGAGCATTCTGATGTGTACCGTAACTCTCATCGGGGCCGGCGTTATCTCCGTAGTGTTTCACCGCTGCGGAATGAGAGATCAGAGATAAAATTTATTAATCTGTATTGCGAAAGGAATGTAACTATGGAAATCTCTGTAATTGTTCTACCGATTTTTATTCTTCTGGTGCTGCTGGTGGTGGCAATTCCCGTTATCATGGGAATATATATCTATAAGGACGCGAATAGGCGTGGTATGAACGCCGCCCTGTGGACGCTGGTTGGCATACTTGCTCCCGGATTCATCGGACTTATCATTTACCTCATCGTCCGCGGAGAGCATCCTGACCTGCAGTGCTTCTCCTGCGGCAAGCCGGTCAGTTCCGAATTTTCCGTGTGCCCCTTCTGCGGCGCACCGCTCAAGGAGAAGTGCGGCAACTGCGGCTACACCCTTAACGCAGAATGGGTTGTCTGTGCTTCCTGCGGCACTGAGATTCCCGAAGAACAGCGTGGTCATTCTACGGTCCGCAAAAAGGGCGGCGGCTTGAAATGGCTGCTGGCACTGGTTATTGCGGTGCCTCTGATTTTGATGGTACTGCTGTTTGCGGCAACCTGTTTGTTCACCTACAAGACTGACATGGATTCCATATCCTATGAATGCCATGACATACCCAAATCCGCTATCTATGAGGATCAGCAGGAGCTTCTCGACTGGATCTCAGCCTGTGACGCACAGGGCGAGGGCGCATATGTGCTGCGCACTGATTACCGCATGGGCGCAATGACTATCACCAATCTTCTGATCTACCGCAACGATGGATATCATGAGACATCTACCAGCTCCAGCAGCGGCGGATGGTTTGTTTCTCCCGAACTGGAGGTAGATTACTACACGTCCGGCTTTGACAGCCGTCAGGATTACACTCTTACCGCATACTGTATTGAGACAAACAGTGACAAGAGCGTGGACATTTCCTTGTTTGACACCGATTATGACGGTAACCGCACCGAACTCGGCTGCGTTATAACTGAATCCGGAGCGCTTGACTGTGTGCTCACTCAGTACTTCAACGAGGACTATATCATGGATAAGATGTATCTCACCGTGGGAATCGACGAATACCTGACCGGTGTGTACTCTATCAGCGCTGATCTTTACCTCGACGATATGATTTCCGAGGGTGAAACCGTTCAGAATGCCCACAAGAGCGACATGGCCGGACAGATTTATAATTTCATGCACTACGCAGAGCTGGATCAGGGAATTTATTCTCTTGTTGTCACCCTGTTCGATGAAAATGAAGCCGAGCTGTTCCGCACAGAGCCTATTCCCCTGAGCGAGGATATGGAGTGGGATGCGCTGATCTGTTTCTATTTCGATGAAGACCTGAACAGCATCGCATATGATTATTAAGAAATCAGAATAACATAAACAAACAGCCGTATCGACGATGGAAAAATCCAGTCGATACGGCTGTTTCATATTCAGTTATCGGGCGCGGTCGATAATGCCGCCGCCTATCACACGGTCGCCGTCGTAGAACACCGCCGACTGTCCTGGGGTTCCGGCGCGCTGCGGACTCTCCAGCTCGATCACTGCCCTCTTCCCTTCCACGGTAACCTTTGCTCCAGCTACGGGCGCGGAATAGCGCAGTTTGACGCCGCAGGTGAAGATATCCGGAGTGATTTCCGGCTGAATGATGTTGACCTGCGAGCATTCCACACGGCTGACGAAGCACTGGTCGTTGGTGCCCAGCACGATGCAGTTGCTCTCCGGCAGCAGTTCCAGCACGAACATGGGCTGGGCAAAACCTCCGCCCAGTCCCTTTCTCTGTCCCACGGTGTAGTGCATCAGACCGCTGTGTCTGCCAATGACATTGCCGCTGCGGTCTACAAAGTCTCCCGGGGTGAGGCTGTGTTCTATAGTTTCGTTTTGATATTCTGATTGAATGAAGCCGGAATAGTCACCGTCTGGGATAAAGCAGATATCCTGACTGTCCTTTTTGGCAAATACGGGAAGCTGTGCCTCCTCCACCATGGCGCGGATATCGGCTTTCTCCATATCGCACAGGGGGAAAAGCGCGTGAGAAAGCTGATGCTGATCCAGCTGCCAGAGGACATAGCTCTGATCTTTCCGGCTGAGTGATTTAACAAGAGCGGTGCTCTCCCCCATCTGCCGTGTGGTGACGTAATGACCGGTGGCGATGGCGTCGAAGCCATGCTCCAGCGCCCAGTCCAGCATTGCACCGAATTTGATGTGCCGGTTGCATTCTATGCATGGATTCGGGGTGCGGGCACGGAGATATTCCTCGCAGAAGGGCTTCATTACCGTCTCACGGAAGCGGTCGCGCATGTCTATCACGTGATGCTCTATGCCCAGATGCTCGCATACACGGCGGGCATCCTCAGGCTCTCTGCCGCCGGCGTACGCGTCAGGACAAAGCAGCAGGGTAGCTCCGGCAACGTCATAGCCCTGATTCTTCAACAGCAGAGCGGCGGCCGAGGAATCCACGCCGCCGCTCATGCCAACAAGTATCTTTTTCATCTGTTATGTATCTCTGCCAAGGCGCTGAGCCATATCAGCAAGTTCCTCGATGGAGAAAAAATCTACCTCAAGAGTGCCGTGAGTCTCGTTGCCTGTGACCTTTACCCGACGACGGAGAGCCTCGGAAAGAGCGATTTCAACCTCGTCAAGGAAACTGTTGCGGGAAGAAGTCTGGGCTTTGTCATTCTTCTTTGCTTTTCCGGCTTCTTTTTCCTTTTTGACAATGCGCTCAACCTCGCGGACGGTCATGCCTTTCTTAGCGACCATGGAGCCAACGCGAACCATATCTTCGCCTGTGGGCAGAGAAAGCAGCGCACGGGCGTGTCCGGCGGCAAGATCGCCGTCACGGAGCATATCCAGCACCTTTTCCGGCAGTTCCAGCAGACGCACGGAGTTGGCTACCGCCGGTCGGGATTTACCCACTCGCTCGGCAACCTGCTCCTGGGTCATGGAATACTCGCTCATCAGATAACGATATCCCTCGGCTTCTTCCACTGCGTCCAGATCCTCACGCTGGAGATTCTCAATCAGTGCCAGCTCCGCCATCTCTCTGTCGCTCAGTTCCTTGATGATAACCGGAACTTCGGTCAGTCCGGCGAGCTGAGCCGCGCGCCAGCGGCGTTCACCGGCTACGATCTGATAGCCGCCTGTGGCCTGCGTGCGAACTATAATGGGCTGTATGATGCCCACTTCCTTGATGGAATCGGCAAGTTCCTGCAGCGATTCTTCATCAAATATAACACGCGGCTGGTTGCGGTTTGGTTCTATCTCGGTCACTCTGAGGGTATCCGCGGAGATTCCGTTGTCCGCTGCGCTCTGGAACAATGCGTCCAGACCCTGTCCCAGTCCGCCTTTTCTCTGTGCCATTCGTCTCTCTCCCTCTTATCTGTTCTTCTTTATAAGTTCCTTTGCCAGATCATCGTAGGCAATTGCGCCTTTATTGCGCTTATCAAAGGCACAGATGGGCTCACCAAAGCTGGAACACTCGGAAAGCCGCACCGTGCGGGGTATGACCGTCTTGAAAACCTGCCGCGGGAAGTACTTTTTGACCTGCGCCACGACCTCCTGTGTCAGATTGAGGCGACTGTCGTACATGGTCATCAGCACACCCTCGATTTCAAGCTGAGGATTGTACATCCGCTTGACCTTGCTGAGGGTGTTGGACAGGTGGGAAAGTCCCTCCAGAGCGAAAAATTCGCACTGGACCGGTACCAGCAGAGTATCGGCTGCGTTGAGGGCGTTGATGGTTATCAGTCCCAGAGATGGCGGACAGTCAATAAGAATGAAATCAAACTGATCACGAAGGTACGCCAGCGAGCGTTTCAGCATGAATTCACGCTGCTCCTGAGACACCAGCTCCACTTCCGCGCCTGCAAGCTCCATGCTGGATGCTATGATCCACAGATTGGTGAAGTTTGTCTTGATGACCAGCTGTTCGGCATTGCTCTTTCCTGACAGCAGGCTATATGATGACATATCACGCTGCGGCTTGGTTACACCCAGTCCGGAGGTCGAGTTTCCCTGAGGATCAAGGTCAATCAGCAGAACTTTTTTCTTACGCTCACCCAGCGCGGCACTGAGATTTACTGCGGTTGTGGTCTTACCTACGCCGCCTTTCTGGTTGGCTATGGCTATAATCTTTCCCATTTTTCATCACTCCATGAGTTTCTGCAATGATTATAACACATAATTCGGCTTATTTCCACCCACAAAAGCTGATTTTCACCATTATTCTCTGCCAATGTTTCACGTGAAACACAATTTTCCTACAACGAAGAACAGACCGATATCCGGCGGGCAAGTACCGGAATCGGTCTGTTCTTCTTCAGGAAATAAAGAAAAGGGAGCTTACTTCAAAATATCTTTCGTTCTCTACGATAATATTATACCCGGTAAGCTCAGAATATACTGTCGATATATGTCGATGAGCAAAAATATTTTTTACAGAGGCTTTTTCTTGATCGCACTTGCTCTGCGCGGGTATTTATCCGGAGTCGGAGCTGCTTTTTCGATAATGATTATCTGCCGCTCAGAGCCGTCCGGCAGGGTAAATTCCCGCTCGTCAGCAGTTTTTCCACCCAGAATCTCAATAGCAGCCGCTGCAGATTCGACTTCGTCAGCAGCGGAGCGTCCTTTCATAGCTATCAGGCGGCCTCCGGTTTTAGTAAGCGGCAAGCAATATTCCGCCAGCACATTCAACGGAGCCACTGCGCGGGCTGTAATGGTGTCAAACGCCTCACGCAAATCAGGCTCATGACCGGCATCCTCAGCCCTTGCGTGGATGTAAGTCATGTCCAGACCAAGCTGTCTGCCCACCTCAGCAAGAAAAGTCAGACGCTTTTCCAGACTGTCAACAAGTGTAATCGCAATTTCCGGCTGCATGATCTTCATAACCACACCGGGAAAACCAGCACCGGTACCCACATCAGCAAGCCTCTCCCCCGCTCTGCAAAGCTGAGCTGCAAGCATGCAGTCGAGGAAATGTTTGGTTTCAATCTCCTCAGGTTCAAGAATTGATGTCAGATTCATGCGCTCATTCCACTCAACCAGCAGTGCCGCGTACATATCCAGCTGCTCAAGCTGCCGGTCAGTCACCATTATGCCGTACTGAGCGGCTTTGTTTTTCATTCGTTCTCTGTCAATCATTGCTTCTCTCCTGCTTTGCCAGCCATATCAGCAGTACCGAAATATCTGCCGGAGATACACCGGAAATGCGCGATGCCTGACCAATATTCTCCGGTCTGACTCTGTTCAGCTTTTCTATTGCCTCCAGTCTCAGACCAACAATCTGACTGTAATCTACATTTTCCGGCAGTCTTCGCTCTTCCAGACGCTTCATTTCTGCCACAGCAGCCAGTTCGCGTTTGATGTAGCCTTCATATTTGATCTCTGTTTCAGCCTGTCTCCATATTTTCATTGGAAGATCGGGACGTTCAATGTCCACCGCGGCAAGGCAGGCATAGTCCACCTGCGGACGCCGCAGCAGGTCGTCCATGTGCACGCCTGTTGTCACTGGAGTTGTTTCACGTGAAACAAGGATGTCGTTCAGCTCCTGAGTAGGCGAGAAAACCGTCCTGCGAATTCGCTCGATCTCCGCATACTTGGTGGCTTTTCGCTCAAGATAGGCATCATACTGCTGCTGAGACACCAGTCCAGCGTTATAGCCTCTTTCGGTCAGACGCTCCTCCGCGTTATCCTGACGCAGCAACAGGCGGTATTCCGAACGGGAGGTCATCATTCTGTACGGATCGGTGACACCCTTGGTAACCAGATCGTCAATGAGCGTACCGATATAACTCTCACTGCGCTTAAGTACAAATTCACCTTTGTTCAGCACTTTCATTGCCGCATTCACACCGGCAATCAGGCCTTGAGCGGCGGCTTCCTCATAGCCGGAGCTGCCGTTGAACTGACCCGCGCCGTAAAGACCGGGGTGGGCTTTGAATTCCAGCGTCAGCCGCAGTTCCTGTGGATCGACGCAGTCATATTCTATGGCATACGCAGGACGCATGATATGAACATTTGCAAGACCGTCCATGGTTCTGTACAGCGCTATCTGCACATCTTCCGGCAGAGACGAGGAAATACCCTGCAGGTACATCTCCTCGGTATTCAGTCCGCATGGTTCGATAAAGCACTGATGGCGTTTCTTTTCCGCGAAGCGAACGATCTTATCCTCGATACTGGGACAATAACGGGGACCTACGCCTTCGATATCACCGCCGTAGAGAGGAGAGCGATGGAGGTTATCAAGAATCACCTGTTTTGTTCGCTCATTAGTCCATGAAACATGGCACACCGCCACATTCTCCGGAGGAGTGACAGTATCACAGGCAAAGGGCGTGACGATTTCATCGCCCTCCTGACATTCAAGATTGGTCATATCAATCGAGCTGCGCAGCACGCGGGCAGGGGTGCCGGTCTTGAAGCGGCGCAGAGTGATTCCAAGTTCCCTGAGTGACGATGTAAGGGAGGTTGCGGCAAACATGCCGTCCGGACCGCCCTCATAGTTAACATCACCGACAAATATCTTGCCGCCGAGAAAAGTTCCTGAGGCAATTATAACGCACCTGGACTGATGCACCGCGCCAAGACGGGTAACCAGCTCCCAGCCATCGTCACACTTTCTCAGAGCGCAGATTTCTGCCTGCTTGAGAAAGAGATTTTCCTGCAGTTCAAGGGCATGCTTCATGTATTCGCTGTATCTGCGCCTGTCAACCTGAGCGCGCAGACTTTGCACGGCAGGTCCTTTGCTCATGTTGAGCATACGGCTCTGAATGGTGGCGTAATCGGCCGCTCTGCCCATCTCACCGCTCAGGGCATCAATCTCGAATACCAGATGTCCCTTGGCTGTTCCGCCTATGGCAGGATTGCAGGGCAGGTTGCCCACTGCATCCATATTGATTGTAAAGATAGCTGTACGGCAGCCCAGCCGGCTGGAAGCCAGCGCTGCTTCGATGCCTGCGTGCCCCGCTCCGATAACGGCAACGTCAAAATTTTCCGCCCTGTATTCCACTTGTCACAGACCTTTCAAATTAATTACTTACCCACACAGAACTGCGCGAACACACCGTCCACGATTCTGTCCGACGCCCTCTCCCCTGTCAGTTCAAGGAGACAGTCGACGGCGTATTGAATAGACACACCCACAGCGTCAAAGGTGACACCGGCTCGTGCAGCATTGAGCGCTTCCTCAACCGCCTCCGCGGCGCGGCGTACGCAATCGCACTGACGCTCATTGATGATCATACCTGCCGAAGGATCAAGACCGGCAAGCTGAGTCACCGCCATGATAGCCTCCGTCAGCTGTGCAAGTCCGTCACCCTTGAGAGCAGATGTATATACTATATGTTGTATTTTATTATTAATATACTCTATGTCGATTCGTTGCTGACGGTCACTTTTATTTACAACCGCAATGGTAGGTTTATCCGAAAGGCTGTCAACCAACTTTCGGTCATCGTCATCCAGCTCCTTCGAGCCGTCAAACACCGCCAGCACCAACGCACACTCAGACAGCCTGCGCCATGTGCGTTCCACACCGATCTTTTCCACGTGATCGCTGGTGTCATGCAGCCCGGCGGTATCGGATATACGCAGCACACAGTCGTCCAGTCTGATCTGTTCTTCAACAACATCACGCGTGGTTCCGGGAATATCGGTAACAATACTGCGCTCACAGCCGGCAAGCAGATTCATTAATGTGGACTTGCCCACGTTAGGCTTGCCGCAGATGACAGTGTCCACACCCTCACGCAGCAGCTTGCCTGTTTCACCCTCACGGCGCAGTGTGACAAGCTGACTGAGGATATCACCCAGCCCGTCGTTCAGCTGCTTGTCAGTAACCTCAGGAATCTCATCTTCGTCGGGATAATCGCACCACGCGGCGATTCGCACCGAAAGGTCAACGAGCTGCTTTGCGATGGCATCGATCCGACGGTTCAGCCGACCGTCATGGGCAGCCTGCGCCGCCAGTGCAGCCTGTCTGCCCTCGGCGGAAATAATGGACATGACCGCCTCAGCCTGTGCAAGGGACAGCTTACCGTTCTCAAACGCGCGGCGGGTATATTCGCCCGGCGCTGCAGGCTGAGCGCCCTGTTCAATGCAGGCACGCAGAGCCATGCGGGTAACCGCCGGACCACCGTGACAGCACAGCTCCACAACGTCCTCACCAGTGTAGCTTTTCGGCGCGCGATAGACAATTGCAACCGCTTCGTCCTGCCACTCTGTCCCGTCGCTCACGCTTCCGTAATGGGCGCGATAGCCTGCAGAATCCCTGAGCTTATTTCCCGATGCGCAGGCAAAAACTCTGTCGGCAAGGTCAATGCAGCCCTCTCCCGATAGCCTTACTATTCCAATGCCACCTGCCGCCTGACCGGTGGCAATCGATGCGATGATGCTCATCTTTATCCCTCGTTTCACATGAAACATTCAGTTTCAGAACACTGAATTAATACTGTCGAAAATCGTGATATCCGGCATTATTAATTCAACATTCCGAAAAAATACCGGGGGTACTGAACTTGATCAATACCCCCGGATGCAATGCATTATTCCTCGTTGTTTTCTTCCCTCTTCTTGGGAACGATGCGGCCATACAGGGGCGCGCTGGTATCTTTTCTGGTCTCTCTGGGTTCGGTGTTCTCGGAGGCAGAATAGCTGTTGCGGTTGTAACCGCCGCTGTAATCCTTGCGGCCGCCTCTGTTGTATCCGCCGCGATTATTGTAGCCGCGGGAGTAGCCGCCTCTGCGCTCGTTATCGCCGTCGCCGTAACCGCGGGAATAACCGCCGCCGTTCTCGGAATCGTAGTCGTTGTTATAGCTGCGGTTGTATCCGCCGCGACGATTGTTGTAACCGCCTCTCTGCTGATAACCGCCGCCGCGTCGACCGCCGTAACCGCCGGAACGGTTCGAGCCGTAACCGCTGTTGTTTCTGCTGCGGCTGTGGTTTACGGGCAGTCCGTCCTCGCCCTCAGCAACACCCTCGGGACCGATGACAACGTGTCTCTTGGCGCCCTCATCAACCGACCAGCTGGTAGCGCCCTCAATGGACTGCACAGCGGTGTGAATGATTCTGCGCTCGTAGGGATTCATGGGATCCAGTGCCAGATTTCTGCCGATCTTGATGCTTCTCAGAGCGGTTTTCTTTGCCAGATTCTCAAGAGAACCTTCACGCTTCTCGCGATAGTTGCCGATGTTGATGGCAACGCGGAAATACTCTTCTCCGTTGTTATTGGCAGCCAGACTGACCAGATACTGCAGAGCGGCAAGAGTCTCACCTCTGCGTCCGATTACCGCGCCAAGGCTGTCGCCCTTGAGATTGAGTGTAACACCGCTGCCGTCCTCATTGGGCTCGATTTCAACAGTAATGTCCTCAAGACCCATGGCGTTGATAATGCTCTGGAGATAATCAGCAGCGTCCTGACCCTGATTATTTTCCACATACACGCGAACACTTGCGGGGGAACCTCCGAACAGACCGAAGGTTTTGCTCTTTGGAAGCTCAATGACTTCAAACTTTACGTCCTCACGGGACAGGCCAAGTTCTTTACAACCGTTTTCAATGGCCTCTTCTGTTGTCGCACCGTATGCGATAACTTCCTTGTTAACCAATTTTAATATCACCTTTCTGATTACCGGTCATCCGGTATTTTTTTCATCTCATTTCTTTTTGCCGACATACTCTCCGGAGTTGCCGCCCTTATTCTTTTTATTTCCTTTATTATTTCCGTTGTTCTTTTTCTGGTTTTCGTTCTTATTGGAAGATTTCTCGGTGACAGCGGGCATCATGGGTTCCAGCTTGAGGGCACCCTTGACAGCTGTTACCTGCTGAACGATTTCGCCTTCATCAATCTTCAGACGGGCATTACGCTCAGCCTCTGCACGGGCATTCATAACCACAGGACCGAAGTACTCTCTGGTGAACCAGGACTGCACGGGACCGAGCAGGCTGGAAACAGTCCAGTAGAGGGGGAAAGCAGCGGGAGTGCTCAGAGCGAAGAAGAAAGACATACCGCCGAACACAACACCCATGACGTTGGGATTGCAGCCGCCGCCCTGAGGAGCTTCGACCTTGTTGATCTTGTTGGTGATGAGCATACCGCCGATCTGCGCGATAACGACGATGACGGCAAGGATGAGAGCCATGTTCATGGGATTCAGGCTGGCGACCTGCAGCAGATCAAAGCCAAGGAAACGGAAGGAACCTGCCAGCTCGACAAGGTCATTCATCTTGTCGCCCATGATGGAAGCAACACCATCAGCGGCAGCGGAATTGAGGCTGTTGCCCAGACCGCCTGCGATGCCGTTGAACATGGTAGATGAAGCAGCGTCGGCAGCAGAGCTGACCACGCTTAAACGACCGGTTTCGGTAAAGTCTCTTATTTTTTCAATGACGTTGATCTCAGCATAATAGTTGGTAGCGTCAGAGGAAACGCCCAGAGCCTGACAGAGCTGAGCGACAACGTCCTTACCCAGATGCATAACATAGGACAGGGGCTGACGGATGGCAGCGTACATACCGAAGAACAGCGGGAACTGGATGAGCATGGGCAGGCAGCCGCCGCTCATGGACACGCCTTCCTTCTGGTAGAGCTCCTGCACAGCCGCGTTGTAGGCTTCCTTATTGTTGCCATACTTATTCTTAAGCTCGTTGAGCTTGGGCTGCAGACGCTGCTGGGCAGCGGTACTCTTGAGCTGCTTGATGCTCAGCGGGAACATCAGCAGTCGGGTGGCGATGGTGAAGAAAATTATAGCCACACCAAAGTTTTTGAAAATAAGATAGAAAAGCTGAACCAGATATCCAAACAGATAGCCCAGAATATCAAATGCACCACAAGAAGAACCACACATCTGAAAAAGTACCCCCGAATTCAAGATTATTAAACAGCGAAAAGGGTGTCTTTTCTCTGTTACATTCAAATTTACTGATTACGCTGATGTTTGCAGCGTTTTTCCTTTTTCTCCGGCACCGGGTCGTAACCACCCTTGCAGAATGGATTGCAGCGCAGAATTCTCCACATACCCATTGCGGTACCCTTGAAAAAACCAAAGCGCCTGATCGCCTGCAGCGTATATGCCGAGCAGGTCGGATCAAAGCGGCAGCACGGAGCGGTTTTTGAAGAAATATGTTTCTGATAAAAACGAATACATTTTATTGCACCGCGCTGCAGTATATTCATTCGTTCGTTCATATACTGTTCTGCCCCTCGGAAATTATACCCATTTCAGTCAGCGATCTGCGCAGTTCCCTGTGCACATCCTGAGTTTTAAGAAACGGAGTTCTTGTACGGGCAACAAGCACAATATCCCAGCTTCCCCGTATATCGTGCTCACACATACGCACAGCCTCTCTGATAATACGACGGGCGCGGTTGCGCAGCACAGCATTACCCACCTTTTTTCCAGTGGTAATACCCACTCTCACACCGCTGTTTTTCCGTTTCAGACAATAGACAACTAAACCTGCGGACACGGCATTTCTGCCGCGTCCGTAAGCTCTGCGAAATTCATAATCGTTTTTCAGCGCGGAACAACGCTTGTACATAACTTTAAAAAATCGCTGTTATCAAAAAAGGCCACGCAAAGGTGGCCTTTATCAGCCTTTTCGGTTAGCTGATTATCCGTTTCGCCTTTCAGCCGATTAATAAGTCAGGGTCTTTCTACCCTTTGCTCTGCGGCGGGCAAGGACCTTGCGTCCGTTCTTGGTAGCCATTCTCTTTCTGAAGCCGTGCTCCTTCTTGCGCTGGAGCTTCTTGGGCTGATAAGTTCTGAACATAGCCATTGCTTGCGACCTCCTTTCGTCAGCTGAAAAATCTGTCTGTCTCAAAAAAACGGGGACAGACAGCCCTACATCGCAACATTATAGCCTATACACATACGATATGTCAACCGATTTTTTTCTTTATTTTTCCCGCAGTACTCATGTATTCCCGTTACTTCAGCGATAATATACTACAATTTGTATTTAATGCGTCATTATGCACTATATTTGCCTGCAGAAATAATATAAATTCTTATGGAATTATTTCCTTTGATGTGCTATAATAATTAAGATTCAATACAAATAATAATGTATAAGGAGAACGCGCACAAAATGGATTCGGTTTATGACCTCTGGCGACAGATAACACCCTCTCTTCACGAGGAAATCGGTGACACTGCATTCAACGTCTGGATCAAGGATATGCAGCCTGTTGAAATGACAGCAAAGGAGTTTGTCATCCGTGTTCCCTCCACTATGCACAGGGACGTTATTGCCGGACGTTTCATCGCAAATTACATACGCCCCAAGCTCAACGCTCTGCTCGGCATCGAAATGGATGTCCGCCTTGTTACGGAAAACGAGCTGGAAAGAGTCAACAGCCTTACTCTTGACCTTTCCGATCAGAGCTTTGAATACACCTTCGACAACTTCATCGTCGGCTCCACCAACCGCTTTGCTCACGCGGCGGCTCAGGCTGTCGCACAGAATCCCGGAGGCAGCTACAATCCCCTGTTCATCTACGGCCCTTCCGGCATGGGCAAAACCCATCTTCTCTTTGCCATCCGCGACCATATCCTGCGTCAGGATCCGGGCAAAAAGATTGTCTACATCAAGGGCGATCAGTTCACAAACGAACTCATCGAGTCCGTAGCCAGAAGCACGATGGTGGAGTTCCGCAACAAATACCGTTACGCTGACGTTTTCCTCATGGACGACGTGCAGTTCATCGGCGGCAAGGTTTCCACACAGGAAGAATTCTTCCACACCTTTGAAAACCTCTATCAGGGACACAAGCAGATTGTTCTGACCAGTGACCGTCTGCCAAAGGAGATCAACACCCTTGAGGATCGTCTGCGCTCCCGCTTTGAAAACGGACTGATTGCAGACATTCAGCCGCCCGAGTTTGAGACCCGTGTGGCCATCGTCAAGCGCAAGGCAGCTTTCTTCAATCTGGACATTCCGGACAACACCTGTGAATTCATCGCCACCAAGGTCAAGAACAATGTCCGTCAGCTGGAAGGCGTAGTCAAGAAGATGAACGTCATGTGCATGATGGACCGCGAAAAGCCCACCATCGCCACCGCAACAGCGGTCATCAGAGAGATCGAAAACGATGTTGAGGCTCTGCCCGTAACCATCGAACGCATTGTGGACGAAGTGTGCCGCGCCCTTGAGGTCACTCCCGAGGACGTCTACAGCCGCCGTCATGCCCAGCCCATCTCTCTTGCCCGTCAGGCCTGCATGTTCTGCATCAGAGAGACCACCAACCTCTCCTACGATGAAATCGGCAGCAACTTCGGCGGCAGAGACCACACCACCGTCATCTACGCCGTACAGCGCATCCAGCAGCTCATGGACCAGAAGCCCGACTTCCGCGCTCTGATTCAGGACATCGTCAACAACGTCCGTTCCTGACAGCAGTTTTTTGATCCGTAAGCCTGTATATTTTACCATTCACGAACCTACTATAATGGAGAGTATTTCCGTTTCCGTATAGGCCGGAATGAGAAAATATATAAATTGCACAACAGTGAAAACAGTTCCGAAAGAGAACCGATACACCGTATGAGTACCTTTATTGGTACCTGCTTTCCACACTTTCCCCTTATTTACGGTGTTTTCTGCCCGCACTGCTGTCATTTTTATTTTCGTGCTTTCAACAATTGCTTTTCCGGCAATAATCCGGCAGAAAATCTCCGTCATTCTGACGTAACAGGATTTTTGCGAAAACAATGCGGTCTTTACCGGTTCACGGCTTTTTTCGCCTTTTCGGCATGATTTGTTCATTACGGCTGAACAATGCGTTTTCTGCCGGATCCGGACGCTTCACAGTGATATCCCCACTCAAAATGGGGAATCCACGTTGAAAAAAGTTAATGTGTGTTGATATTCCGTCAGTACCGCCGGAACCATCCACATCCCTCCCCATGCGACACAGATTTATCCACAGGGAGAATTTACGACAGCCATGCCGCTGAACGATCTTTTCCACTGTTTCAACAACCCCTACTACGACTACTATAACCTTTTACTTTCGTTATTGTTATGTTATTGGAAGAAACGGAAGCCGGTGAAGCACAGCTTCAACCTTTCTGATATACGGCATCCTGCATTCCGCTTCGGAGGATACTATGAGATTTGAATGCAACCGCACCGATTTCCTTGAGGCGCTCATCAACTGCTCCCGCGCTGCTGCGCAGAAATCCACGCTGACAGTCATCGAAGGCATACTCATGCGTGCCACCAGCACCGGTCTGCACCTGTGCTGCTACAATCTTGAACTGGGCATCGCCAAAAACATTCCCGCCCACATCATACGTACCGGAGCGGCTGTCATGCCGATGCGCTTTATTGAAATGATAAAGCGTCTGCCCGGAGAGCGGGTCACCATCGACTGCAACGAAAAACTGGTGGTACATATCGAATCGGATCTGACCGAATTTGATATCATCGCCATTCCCGCGGACGACTTCCCCGAGCTGCCCATAGTGGAAAGCGAGTTTGCCGTACAGATTGAAGAAAGCAAACTGCGCTCCATTATCTCCCAGACCGCTCACGCCATCTATAACAGCAATGACAAGCCCATTTACACCGGCGCTCTCTTTGAACTCAATGAAGGCAAGCTCAAGGTAACCACCCTTGACGGCTGCCGCGTAGCCATCCGCAACGAAACGGTCAACAGCATGGGTACCAACCGCTTCATCGTGCCCGGAAAGTCTCTGGTGGACGTTTCCCGTCTGCTGTCAGACTGCGACGAGATGGCGGAAATCAGCGTCGGCAAGCACAACGTTGTGTTCCTCATCGACGGCTACAGCGTTGTTTCCCGACTGCTGACCGGCAAGTTCACCGACTGTACATCCCTTTTCAACATTTCCGGCAGCCATACGGTAAGGGTCAAGACCTCCGATGTGCTGGCAGGTGTTGAGCGTATGTCGCTGGTCATCAGTGAATCCTACAAGAGCCCGGTGCGCTGCACCTTCAGCGAAAACCGCATCCAGTTCACCTGCGAGACCCCTGTGGGCCGTGCCGATTCGGTCATCGCCTGCCAGAGCGACTGCCCTGCCATTACCATGGGCATCAACAACCGCTTCATGGTGGACGCCTTCAAGGCGGTGGACACCGACGAGATGCGCATTATGATCGTCGACCGCATGCGTCCGATGATCATTCTTCCTCCTGAGGGCGAGCATTTTGAATTCCTCATCATGCCCCTCAACCTCAACGACGCTCCAAAGGAAGATAATAAACCGGACGCCGGCCGCGGTCCACGTGAGGTTGCCGAGGCTGAATACAGCGGCGGCAATGACGAGGACGAGGCATATTTCGACAACGAAACCTACGACGACTGATATCTGCTGATGTCTGATAATGAAAGGAGTAAATGAAAATGTATACTCTCATCAAAAAGCTCGGAAAGCTTGCGTTCATGGTTGGCATTGCATTGATTATCTGCGGAGTGATTTCCGGAGCGATGCTCGCGGATTTTGAAAAGAACGCCGTGGAGACCACTGCCTATATCACCACCATCGAGGAAGGCGGAATGCTCGACAACGGCGGCTACAAAGTTAATCTGCGCTACACCACCGAAGAAGGCAAGCGTATTGACGGCACCATCAGCAGCGGCAATCTGGGCGAAAGCTTCCGTAAGCTGGAGGCCGAGGCCGAGGCTGCCGGCATGGATATCATCGATTACGTTGACAACATTCAGACCAGCAGCAAGATAATTCCTGTGTGCTACAACAAGGAAGTACCCAAGTCGGTCAAGTATGTTGACTATAAGAACGACGGCAACGATTTCTACACATGGGGTGCTGTTTTCTGCATCGGTGCCGCCGTGGTGCTCATCATCAATTCCGTTCTCAAGAAGAAGAGAGAAGAACGCGCTGCCGAAAAGCGTCTGGAAAAGAAGCAGGCAAAGCAGGCCCAGAAGCAGGGCAGATAATTTTAATTTGACAGCAGGAAAAAGTAAAATGACAAAGATTTCCATTCAGACCGATTTCATCAAGCTGGACAGCTTTCTTAAATTTTCCGGCGCGGCAGGTGACGGCGGCGAAGCCAAGAGCATCATTGCCGACGGACTGGTAAAGGTCAACGGCGAGGTCTGCCTCATGCGCGGCAAGAAGCTGCGCGAAGGTGACGTTGTCTGCGTTGACGGCGACGAATACGAGGTGGGCAGAGATTAACATCACCGCCTTTTCCGCCATCAGTTTCCGTAATCTGGCGCAGGTCAGCATAGAACCCTGCCCCGGTGTCAATGTCATCTACGGCGATAACGGTCACGGCAAGACAAATCTCCTTGAGGGCATCAGCCTGTTTTCCGGAATGCGCAGCTTTCGCGGCGCGCGCAACGGACAGATGATTGCCGAGGGGGAAAAATTCTCCCGGCTGGAAACTTCCTTCTTTGCCGAGAGCCGCGATCAGAATGCCGCCATGGTGATTACCGACAGTTCCCGCGACCTTACCCTCAACGGGGTGAAAAAGGAAGCGGCTTCGTCCATGATCGGCAGGTTCTGCACGGTGGTTTTCTCGCCGGACAGAATGCTGCTCATCACCGGCGGAGCGACGGAGCGCAGAAGGTTTATCGACGCTGCCATGAGCCAGATTCAGCCCGGATACACCAACGTACTGTATAAATTTAATCAGATATTACAGCAGCGTAATACGCTTCTTAAGGATATCTCCGCGAATCCGTCACTGAAGTCCACCATGGACGTATGGGATATGTCCCTTGCCTCCTACGGCGCGGCGGTTATCTGCCGGCGACACAATCTTGTGCGCCAGCTTGCGCCTGTGGCTGCCGAGATCTACGGACAGATGTCCTCCGGAAGGGAGCAGCTTGAGCTGAAATACGACTGTTCTCTGGCACGGTCGCTGCCCGATGAGATTCTCGGCGGTGCCCGGCTCAATCAGGCCATGGCGCAGATAAGCGAGCAGTATCAGAATCAGCTTGGCGAAAGCCTTGCTTCCGATATGCGCCTCGGATATACATTCCACGGTCCCCAGCGGGACGATCTGACCGTGCTGATAAACGGCAGGGATGCCCGTACATACGGCTCTCAGGGACAGAAGCGCTCCTCGGTGCTTTCACTAAAACTGGCGGAGGCGGCTTTGCTTGCCGACCTGCTGGACGAACGTCCGGTGGCTTTGCTGGACGACGTGATGAGCGAGCTGGACGCTTCGCGGCAGGATTTCCTCCTTAACCGTCTGCAGGACTGGCAGGTGTTCATCACCTGCTGCGACCCCGGTCCCCTGCGTCTGCTGGACAGCGGAAGCATATTCCGCGTGGAAAGCGGCGTAGTGAAACAGGTGTCCGGAGAATGACAGTGCTGCAGGCAGTCTGACAGTCGTGCATCGGCTGCCGGTGATAAAATAAACTGATCGCGGGAGGGCATTCATGCGCCGTAAAGTAACCTACCTTCGCACCGGCGGTGACACCGTCCTGCGCAGCGACACCATTATCGGAATCTTCGATATGGATAACACCACCACATCAAAGCATACCATCTCCTTTCTCAACAATGCCGAGCGGGAAGGCAGGGTCACAAACCTTGCCGCCGATATCCCTGTCAGCTTTGTGGTCACCGACGAGGGAGTGTATTTCACACAGACTGCGCCGCGGACATTGAAAGGCAGATTTTTGTGAAAAACTTTGTGGAAAACCTTAAATCAGGTGAAAACGGGCTGTAATTTAACATAATTGTCCACGTTTTCCACCGGACTTTCCACAAAAACGAACTTCGGGATACGGAAACAATCCCTTTGCAAAGCCTTTTTCCCGTATAAACGGACAGATAAATTATAAGTAAACCATTTTGAAATCACTCTGTAATATCACACAGGTATAATACATTGAACGCTTCCAACACAGCGTTACTGGAGGTTATTATTTTGAGCGAGATTACAAACAGCAACCCCATTCCCGTTGAGGAACAGGCCTACGACGAAACACAGATACAGGTTCTCAAGGGACTGGAAGCTGTCCGCAAACGCCCCGGCATGTACATAGGTTCCACCGGACCCCGCGGTCTGCACCATTTGGTATATGAGATTGTGGATAACTCCATCGACGAGGCCATCGGCGGATACTGCGACAAGATCGACGTGGTCATCGAGCCGGGCGACGTCATAACCGTCAGCGACAACGGACGAGGTATTCCCGTGGGCATTCAGCCCGATACCGGTCTGCCGGCTGTGGAAGTAGTCTTTACCATCCTGCACGCCGGCGGAAAGTTCGGCGGCAGCGGCTACAAGGTTTCCGGCGGTCTGCACGGCGTCGGCGCTTCGGTCGTGAACGCCCTGTCCGAATGGACCGAGGTCACCGTCTATGACGGAAAGCACATCAACCATATGCGCTTTGAGCGCGGCGACAAGGTGCAGGATCTGACCATCATCGGCGACACTGAGCGCACCGGTACAACCGTCCGCTTCAAGGCTGATCCGGAGATATTCCAGGAGACCACCGTCTACGAATTCGACACTCTCGATCACCGTCTGCGTGAGCAGGCTTTCCTCAACGCCGGTATTCACGTTGAGCTGCGCGATGAGCGCGATCCGGAAAATGTCCGCGTGGAGGATTATCACTACGAGGGCGGCGTAAAAAGCTTCGTGGAGTATATCCACACCAAGAAGCAGGTTGAGACGGTGCATGACGAGGTCATCTTCATGTCCGGCAGCTCTGATAACGGCAACGCGGCGGTGGAAATCGCCATGCAGTACAATACCGACTACAACGAACTGCTGCTCAGCTTTGCCAATAACATCCGCACCACCGACGGCGGTATGCATGAGGAGGGGTTCAAACGCGCCCTCACCCGCGTGATGAATGATTACGCCCGCCGCTTCAATATCCTCAAGGATAACGACAAGAA
>JAZUPE010000019.1:0-62442 GCA_045605025.1 Acutalibacteraceae bacterium | reverse complement strand
GTCAAAACCACCCAGTAACACCCGATAGACGCAAAGAAAACGCACAACCATGCGGTTTGTGCGGCTTCTTTATGGCGGGGGCAGAAAGATTCGAACTCTCGACACGCGGTTTTGGAGGGGATGCGGTTAATGGAACCGCGTGCTGCGTTTTGCGGACAGTTGAGCGGTTTTTATTCTTTCTCTGAACAGACAATTCTTGCGTTGATGATGTAATGATGATATAAACCGATTTTTTAGAGAATCGACTAAGATATCTAAGTTCGGACATAGAAAGCAATAATGTGTTATAGCCTGAGTGTTACCTAACGTGACTGCATAGGGTATCGCACGATATGCACGGGATATATAAGAACTATATGAAATAGAACTATGTTAAACATACCGGCAGAAAAGGGAGACTATCAGTTAAAGCAAAAATTATTACTGAAAAAGCGAGAATTAGCTGGACTTTTGGATACCCTTGTGGTATATCTTTGTGCTGAGAAGGAGGTGCTCATATGGCACTATTCACAGTTCAAGAAATTTACAATGGACTAAAGTACGATGTGCTGAGCGAACCAATAGCTGACTACATGGCACACGGCAGACCGGCGGATTATGATGAGCAAACGTGGATTGATCTTCTGCTGGTCAAATACGCAATCGAAGCAGCGGAAAGAATGAGAAAAGAGGGCGACTCTGTATCGACAATGATCGAGAACGAGGCGTCCTCTTCGTATGTGAGGTGGGATGCTCATGACGATGCTTGAAAATCTGTACTACGGAAACATTGCCCCGCACGAAAAGTACATCAGACGGGGATCGAAGTTGGATAAAGCCATCTCCTCGCTCTGTTCAGAGGAAGATAATCTAACATCTACACTTACCGAACAGCAAAAAGAAGTGTTTGATAGATTTAGGCAATGTCAGGACGAGTTAAACAGTATGACTGAACTGACTGCCTTCTCTGATGGTTTTATACTGGCGGCAAGATTAATGATTGAAGTTCTGCAAGAGCAGAAATAGAAGCAGAAAAGCCGGCGAAAAATAGCGTTTAAGGTGGGTGTTGCTCTGGGTTAGGGTGAAACCCGCCTTAGATGCTAAGAGTGTCGCTGTGGGCAAAATTGAGGCAATCAGAAGCCTAATAAGAAATATTATTAGTAGCACTGCGTTATCGCGGTTCTGTTTGTTAAGAATCATGATGAAACGCTAATGTCGATACATTCCGGATACTAAATATGTTTCGAACTAAATGTTGCACGCCGTTGACAAAAAACATTTGTCAAATATGTGCAACTTCATGATTTGCGCTTCGGAGGACGTTTTGCGCGGCAAATATATTGCGATTAATAATGGAAAATAGTATAATATACAATAATATGCAGTCTGCATGCATTGAGGTTTAGTATTACGGAAAAGGGGTAATAGTCATGAGAGCATACGGGTTCACACGCGCATCGGGAATTGGTCGCACGATCTTTTCGCTGGTGCTCACAGTGCTTCTGTTTGCAGGAGTAGTAACCTCGACCCTGTCTATGTCAGATGCGGTGGTTGAGGTTCAGACCTCCGAAATGCTCACAGAAGGCAACAGCTTGGAAACCGAGATGGTGGATGCTCCGGCACCTGCCGAGAGCGATAACGGAGCGTCTTCCGGCACCGAAGGAGGCTCTGCAGATGGAGACCTTCAGACCGGCGAGAGTGCACCTTCCGAGCAGCCTCTCGCCGATGGCGAGGAAGAGGGCAGTAAAAACACCGATGATAATGATTCCGAGCCGGCATTTCCGGGCGGCCTTGTTTCATTGCCTCTGCCCGAGATTGACGGCGCTGAGGGCGCGTCCGGCAATGATCTTTTCATTCAGGCACGTCAGGAGCTTCTGCTGACTGCACCGGCAGCAGACGGGGAAACCGGCGAGGAACCTGAACTTACTGCTTCCGTCGATGACGGTGTGAGCGGTGATGAGTCGGAGACCTCCGACTGCGATGTTATAGCTGCCGCAGCCGATGTAACGGTGTCTTCGCAGCTTAACCTGACTCTGTCGCTCTCATTTGCCAACAGCAGCTCACTGGCCTCGCCGCTTTACGGAACGGTCACCGTTACCCACAATACCGACCCGACCAAGAGTTACAGCCGCAGCCAGTCGGGCAGCGGCACCAAGACAAAGTTCTTCGGTGACGATAACGGAGACGGAACCTTTTCCATCGTACCCCACACTGTTACCGTGACCGCTCCCGAGGGTTACTTCATTTCCTCGGTGAGCAACGCCAGCCTCACAGCCCTCAACGAAGAAAACTGGACATCCACTTTCCGCACCTACACCCTGTCCGGCTTTACCGCCAACCAGACCATCTCTGTCAAGTATGGTGTTGATACCATCAGCACCAAAAGCGTGTTTGTCAATCTCAACAACAGCATTGGCGCTTACACCGCGGACGTGTCCGTTTCCGCTTCCTCCGGCACCATAGGCGGCGGCAGCGCGGTGAGCATCGCCAGCAGAAAATGCAGACAGGCGTCTACCAATTCCTCTGCCTATCCCATGACCGAGGACACCTGCCTTACCGGAATTACCATCGATCCTTCGGAGATGTCCCCGGGTCATTCCATCACAGCCATAGCCATTACCCACAACGGTACTTCGGTGGCTTATGACTTCTCCGCGTCCCTGCCTATTCCCGCAGGCGGTGACCCCGTAACTCTGGATCTGCAAAGCCTTATCACCTCTGTGGGGCAGGAGTCGATCGATGCCTATGTTGTCGAGCTCACCTACGAAAGAACCGATTCGGTCGTTACGGTGGAGCATCTTAATACCTACGGCAGCGCGGGCAGTTACAATCGCGCTGATATGAAGCTGACTCTTGCCGGCGGCATGACCCAGAACAGAACCTCCACCGTTACGCTGGAGGGCGACTCCAGTTACCGTAGCTTTACTGTCAGCGCAGGCGCGGAGCTGGACAAGATCGACCTGTCGGGCTATCGCAACGGTCTTGGTCTGGCCTCCGTGAAGATAACCGGACTGCCCGAAGGCTCTCTTATCATCCCGGAGGGAACCTTCCCCGCCGCAGGGAATGTCACCCTTTATTTTGCCGAAGACACTCTTATGCCCTCGGAGGGAATCACCGTCAGCATTACCTACACGCCCGTATACGAGGCGCTGCTGACTATCCGCCAGTCCGATGTTATGGGAGCCAGTGTTTCCACGGCTCTTACCACAGATGCAAAGGAAATAACCATCACTCCGGGCGAATCCGCCAAGAGCGAAGCCTCAGTCACTAAATCTGCCGCCGAAGGTAAGTTCTATCTTCAGGCAAGCGATGACGGCGTGCGCAAGCTCAGTTCCCTTACCGTCAGCCGCGGCAGTTTCGACGTTTCTTTCCCCACTGAGGTGACCGTAACCGTCACCCCGAAGACCGGCTCTCCCACGGTGCTGTCCTTGTCCGGCGGCGATCTGGAATGGAGCAATGATTTCGCGCTCATCAACAGCAAATTCGAGATCGATCTCGGCGGCTACGAGGTTCCCGATTCCGCCGACATAGATGTCTGCGTTGAGTTCGGACACTGGGGAACCGTCACCACCGCGAACATTGCGGAGGACAGTCTTGTGGACGCCGACAAGCTGCCAGATATCATACTCAACAGCTCGACGGAAATATTCTATAAGGGCACCGGCTCGAGGAGCACTGAGTATAGGCGGTCAAATAATGATGTCAGATACGTTGAACCCGGCGGAAAGCTGCAGACCCTCAAGGTCGTTTGGGGCAGCAGCATTCTGAACAACACCATTACCGATATTATTATCACCGTCACTCCCATAGACGGCTCGGAAGCTACCGTACTCCACGCCGCCGACCTTGGCTGGGCAGACAGCTTCCCTTCTGACAGATCCAATCTGTCTCTGACCTTCCCCGACGGCGGTCTGGTCGTTCCGATGACCGGTGCTTCGATAAGCGTCGAGGTCATCCACGATAGCTGGAACACCATTACCCTGAAGCAGAGTTATGTCTCTGAAGCCGACGATAATAACCAGTTCCCTCTGCTCGAAGTGCAGGCGCCGACCAACTCCTCTGCTTTCGTTACAAAAACCGATACAGGCAGCAGCGCGGTCAGTTCCTTCAGCACAGACAAGGAACCCGAGCCTTCACGCATAATCGTGCCCGGAGCGCAGCTTAAAACTGTTGTTCTCAGCTGGCGCAATTCGTTCCTCAGAAACACGGTTGTTGATATCATTCTCACTGCGACCCCGGAGGACGGCAGCGAACCCGTTGTTCTCCACGCAGCCGATCTGGGATGGGATGAGCAGATCCCGTCCACGGCCGCCGGAATCACCTTCGAGTTCCCCGGCGATAACGGCTATGTGGTTCCCGCCAACACCGACATCACCATCGAGGTGGTGTACGACGACTGGAACACCATAACCGTCAATCAGGGCTATGCCCCCGATACCGAAGCCTTTGCCGAAGGCGATCTGGAAAAGTTCGGCGTAGTCACGGTCAACGACATCTACGCTGGCGAGGTTTCTATTCCGGCTGATGCGCACGCATTCTATTATCTGGATGCCCAGCAGGCAGAACACAGCTTCAAGACAGACAGCACCCAGAGCACCGGCGCAAGACGGATGCAGCCCGATCATATCATCCGCGACATCGTGATCAATCAGCCCAGCCATTACACCCTGTGCGACTTTGAGGTCATGGTATATCCCGATGACGGCGAAGCTTACTCCGTTGCCGACCGCATCGAGATCTCCGATTTTGAGATGACCGGATACGTCACACTGACCTTTACGGACGGCGGACTGACGATCCCCTATAACGCAGACATCGTTGTGGACATCGTCTATGACGACTGGAACTGGAGCGACCTTACCGTTGTTCACACCTACCATGACAGCGTGCAGGACACTTCGGCATCCTTCGGTGCGGTTAACATGAAGGGCTCGCGGGCAGCGTTCTGGAGATCGACCACCTCCAACAGCACCGAGTTCAGCGTGCCTGCCGGAGCAACCACCGGAAGCTCCATCCTGCAGTCCGGCAAGGTGCTCAAGACCATGACTGTCATGCAGCCCAACGGTCACTCCCTTATTGACGTGATTGTGACCGTGGCTCCCAAGAACGGCGAGAGCGACCCGGTGGATATCTCCGATATCGTCACATGGCCGGAGGCCTCCAGAGAATACAGCACCGTCCGCTTCGCCTTTAACGGCACCGACGGCTATGTCATTCCCAAAAATTCCGACATCACCATCGAGTTGGTCTACGGCGACTGGTCGGAGCTCACCCTCGAGCAGGGCTATGCCGCAGACGTTTCCGAACCGGGCGATCTGGGCGTGGTGACCCTCAAAGGAACCCAGAATATGTTCTGGAGACTCAGCGCCACAGGCGGCTCAAGGAGCAAGGAATTCAAACTCAATAAAACCGAGGAGGCCACCTGTCTCGTGCCTCCCGGAAAGACCGTCACCTCTCTGACCGTTGTCCAGCCGGCAAGACATTCGCTGGTGGATGTAATTGTTACGGTTGAGTATGAGGACGGCAGCAAGGCGAGCGAGGATGTCTCCGACCGGCTGGTCTGGCCCGAGACTCCCGTCGTCACCGGCACGGTGACGCTGACCTTCGGGGAGGACGGTTTTACCATCCCCGCAAACGCCCGGATCACCGTCCGTGCCGAATACGGCGAGTGGAGCACCGTTACCCTCCGGCAGAGTTATGCCGAAGGCACCACAGGTGATCTCGGTGCGGCAACACTTATCGGTGAATCCAAGACCTTCTACGGCAATACCGGCACCATTTCCTCGCAGCTTTCTCTTGATAAGAACACCGCCGAAAAGGAAAGCCTTGCCCGTCCCGGCAGGGAGCTTGACCGGCTAAATGTCAATTTGCCCAATAAGCGTATTGTCAAAGAAATCAAGGCGACCCTTGTCGACAGAAGTAACGGCGAAGAAACAAGAACTGACATTTCGGGCAAGTTCGTTCTGCAGGAGAACAGCAGTACAGCCGGATCGGTTCAATTCAAGATCGAAGACTGTGTCATAACCGCACACACCGATATCATTATTGATGTTGTCTACGGTTTCGCCGATGCAAGCTTTACCGTCATTCAGAGCTATGCGAGCGGTGTGGATCCCGTGCCTTCGTCTTTCGGTACGGTTGCGCTTGAAACCTACGGCAACAGGATCACTGCTGAAGGTAGTTCCTCTGCTGTGCAGCAGTACCGTACTACATCCGGCACAGGCAGAGGTTCAATAGCTTCCGGAGCTACGATGTCCAGCCTGAAGATTACATCTCCCAACAGGATATACCCGATCAGCAATGTTAACATATTTGTTAATGGCGAAGATGTTACTGCCTCGGCCGGTACATTCAGTAAAACCACAAGCGATGGAAAACAGGTATGGACATATAGATTCAACAGCGGATACAGCTTCCCGGACAACAGCGAGGTAGAGTTCCGTGTCGAGTATGACAAATGGAAAACATACGAGTTAAAACAGTATTACGCCGAAGGCATTGAGCCTCAGCCCACAAGCTTTGGCACACTCAATGTGCAGGCGGTTGGGACATCCTTCATTTCTGATAAATCCTCTGCGACGGATGATGATGCAACCATCTCTCGCACTGAAGCGAGCGGAACCGGCCTTATCGAGCCGAACGCACAGCTGAAATATATTCAGGTCACACCGCCAACTTCTTATTCTGTCATCGGCATCAAGGTGTTCGTTGATGATAATGATGTTACCGGCGAAGCAATCAATTGGGAAAGCGAAAGCAACGCGGCTCCCAGCGCAGGCGTGTGGAAACTCTGGTTCAAGGATGGCTATACTGTTCCCGCCGGAAGCACACTGAGAGTGGAAGCGGAATACGGCAACTGGGAGCGCTATGAACTCAGTCAGTATTACGCCGAGGGCGTTGTGCCTAAGCCCGAAATCCTTGGCAAACTCAAGGTGGAGGCAGTTCAGCAGTCCTTTATTCCTGAGGGAACATCGAGACTGGAGTATGATGCGACCATCTTTTACGCTGAAGAGGATGAAACCGGACTTATCAAGCCGGACGCACAGCTGAAGTATATTGAGGTCACACCGACAACTCCCTATTCTGTCCGCAGGGTCAAGGTATTCATTGATGATAATGATGTTACCGGCGAAGCAATCAACTGGGAAAGCGATGACAGCGCGGCTCCCAGCGCAGGCGTGTGGAAACTCTATTTCAGCGAGGACTTTGTTGTTCCCGCCGGAAGCACACTGCGAGTAGAAGCGGAATACGGCAACTGGGAGCGCTATGAACTCAGTCAGTATTACGCCGCCTACATTGAATCTCCGTCTGCAACCCTTGGCAAACTCAAGGTGGAGGCAGTTCAGCAGTCCTTTATTCCTGAGGGAACATCGAGACTGGAGTATGATGCGACCATCTTTTACGCTGAAGAGGGTGAAACCGGACTTATCAAGCCGGACGCACAGTTGAAGTATATTGAGGTCACACCGACAACTCCCTATTCTGTCCGCAGGGTCAAGGTATTCGTTGATGATAATGATGTTACCGGCGAAGCCATCAACTGGGACAGCGAGAACAGCGTGACTCCTCACGCAGGCATGTGGACGCTCTGGTTCAAGGATGGCTATACTGTTCCCGCCGGAAGTACGCTGAGAGTTGAGGCGGAGTACGGCGAATGGGAGACCTATATAATTGAGCAGCAATATACCGAAAGTGTGAAGCCTGCTCCCACATCCTACGGTACATTCAATGTTGAGGCGTTGAGGCAGTCCTTCTTCCCGCAGGGCGGTTCCAGAGTCGAGTATAATGTCTATCTCAACCGCAACACTGCAAAAGCCGAGGGCTACCTCAAGCCGGATTCCACACTGCAGTATGCAAATGCAGCTCCTCCGGCAGGCTATGCTGTTGTAGGCATTGATGTTTATGTGGACGGAGAGATGGTTGAGGACGCTATTGATTACGAACACAGCGGCACGATCATGCAGAGCAGCGGGCAATGGAAACTCTATTTTACCGAAGGCTTTACCGTTCCTGACGGAAGCTCCCTCAGAGTGGTTGTGACCTACGGTGAATGGTGCGACTTTACTATTACTCAGGAATATGCGGAAAATGTTATTCCGGTGCCGTCTGAATACGGAACAGTTAATGTGTTCTCAGATTATTACCGTGCATTCTTTATTGATGGATCCCGTCTTTTTGACAGAGCAACCGCTTCCGCAACCGATAATCAGGTCACGCAGAAGCTCCGACCTGATTATACTCTGGACTATATGACTGTGATCCCGCCGAGTAATCATTCGGTGCTGGGCGTTGACGTATACGTTGACGGTGTGCTCAGCGAAGATGCCATCGATTTCTCGAACACCAGAACACAAATGTCTTCCACCGGTACATGGAGGCTCCATTTCGCCCCCGATTTCAGCGTATCTACGGGCAGTGAGATCGAAGTGGTGGTGACATACGGTGACTGGTTCGAAATCACCCTCCGTCAGGAGAATCTCCTGCAGGATGCTCTCGGCAAAATGTCGATAAAATCTGACAGATACAACGGATTCATTTCCGACAGCTCCTACGCAAGAAACTTCGAGCTCAGTTCTGCTGAGAGCGATACCAGACTTGTCCATCCCAATGCGACTATCAGTGGCCTTGTGGTCACACCGCCGACCGGTCTGAGCATTCTCGAAGCAAAAGCGACCATCACCCAAAATAACATTACCTCCGAGTGGCTTATCGACGGCGAAAGCGCTGTAAAACTCAACGATGACGGAACCGTATCTCTCACAGCGGCTCAGCCCGACGGAGATATCGTTATCGAGGTAAAATACGGTGCTCACCTCTATGTCAGAAGCAATGTTGATGGCGTGGTAACCGTTGATTCCACGGCCGTGGGTACCGAATTTGCAAAGCTTTGTGACATCAGTTCGAACAAAGTGAATCTTGAAATTGTTGCCGCTGACGGCTGGAAGATTACCTCAGTCAGTTATGGTACAAGCAAGAACGCGCAGAATACCGAGCTGAACGGACAAGGCTCCGCATATGCCGTGTCGTCAATCGCATCTGACATCTATGTGGATATCAGCGTAGAGAATGATTGCAGAAAGCTTACCGCAAAGCAGGAGGGCGAGGGCGCAGTTTCCATCACCTATAAGGGTACCGAAACCGCACTGGCCACCTCCGCAAAGACACTTGACAGCGCCGTTGTTATCGGCAGCGAGGTTAAATTTTCCCTTACCGCTGCTGAGAACACTGAAATCGTCGATGTTCTTGTCAACGGTTCCTCGATCGGCGATGAGCGCAGCTTCACCATGCCCGGCGAGGACACCGAAATCGTGGTGAAGACCGAACTTAAGCTTGTGAATATCAACGCCGTTCTCACCGGTGACGGTAAGGCGGAGGCAGTGTACAGCAATGCTTCTGTTGAGCTTGAGTCGACCGAGAAAACGGTTGCGGCAGATGTTGAAGCCGGAACATACGAAATAATCATCAGACCTCTTGAGGGCAGCGAGATTGTGTCTGTCAGCATTGGCAGCACCGTTCTCGCTCCTGCAGATGGAAGCGAAGATGTTTATTCCGTAGTTGTTTCCGACAAAGATGTGCTCATTACCGTTGATGCACGAGCGCTTGAATCTTACAGCATCTATGCTAAAGCGAATATAGTAAACGCTGCCGAACTCGGCGGTGCTAAGCTGACCACCGATTACGAAGTCGTTGCCAACGGATACGAAAACGGCGGCGTATCACTTGAGCTGAATGTCGAGCCTGGTTATGAGGTAGTTGAGGTCAAGTGTGGAGATACTGCTGATGCGCTTGCTGTTATTGAGCCTGCCGATGGAATCTATCGTTTTGATAATCTGGCCTCGGACAAATATGTGGAGGTCACGCTGGAGAAGCTGCTAACCATCACGGTGAACCGCACAGGCGATGGCGTTGTGTTCACTAACGGAGGCAATGTTGATGTATCGAACACCAGCTATTCCGTCCAGTCTTCAACCGATCACAGCTTTGACTTCATTCCCCTCGAGGGAGAAAAGCTTATCAGCGTGAGCGTACAGCGTGGCGACGGAGCTATACAGACGTTGTACACCGGAGAGCAGGTCAGCGGCAGCTCCGAAGGAGTGCCTCTTGGCAGCAGAGAGTTCAGCTACACACTGTCTGATGTGACCGAGGATTGCGTGCTGTACGCCAGTTTCACTGAGCCGGAGAACTACGAGATTCATGTAATCAAGAAAGGCACCGGCAAGGGAAGCTTTGCTCTCGGATCCGAAAAGTATACCGATTCCTTCACAGTTACCGTCGAAGAAGGAACCTCTCACGAAATCACCATCAAAGCCGACAAAGGATATGCTGTTGTGTCGGTAAAGATGGGCGCATCTGAAAACAGTGCGACAGAGGTTAAACTGGTGGATTCTGTGTTGAGCGTTCCCGCGATCACCAGCGATGTTTATGTCATAGTCGAACTCAAACAGGAAAGCGGTTCCGGCGGCACCATGGATCCCGATACCGGTGACCACAGCAGGGATAATTCCGCAGCAGTGTCGCTGGCGATGAATCTGGCATTGATGTCTGTGCTTGCGGGTTCATATTGTGTCGGAAAGCTCTATCACAGAAAAAGAGAGTATTGATCGCTAAGACACACAGAGTAAAATAGCAAAACGGGGCTGCAGCAGATCGAGCGTTCTGTTGCAGCCCCGTTGCCTATGCACTACGGTTTCGAGATTTTTTCACCACCATCACTGCTAAAATATTGCTCCGTGTTAGCAGGTAGGGGCAAATCGCTACGGTTTTCGTCTATGATTTTTTCTTTCTGAGCACACATGCTTCGTTCGCAGCAAGATTTCGCAAAACTCGGAGAGCGATCCAATGCGCAGCCTTTGGGACCACAAACCGTATCAAAGATATGGTCCAAACTTAATGTCCATAAAATTATATCCTGATACACGCCACATACTTCTCGTACTCGATCTCGCCGCGCTCGGCCTTATCACGCAATTCCAATGCGTAATGTGACCACTCTTCGAATTCGGAGGTGGTCATTTTCTTTTTCATGTATCTAGCGTAGTGTGCTTTATATGCGCGGGTATAGGCAAGCCACACAGGATTGTTTTTACACTTGTCATCAAATCTGCGTCGGGAGCCGACAATGCGGCAGGTTTTCTCTTTGTCTTCCTTGAGCGGGCGCTCACAGTAGTTCGAGTATGCACCGGACTTGAGAAGAAAATATAGTCCGCAGTTATCACAGCGTCTTGGAATAAACAAACGCTCAAGCCCACGGAAAAAGTCAACGTAGATGAATGCACCGAGGCTTTCAAAGTTATAAGTGTCACAAAACCGACCGAAGTGAATCCCGTGAGTGATTTCCAGAGAGCCGGAGGAGCGGACACACATGAGATCAGAGCATCTCTCTGTCTCGGAGAAGTAGCGTTCAAAGATGTCTGCTGCCTCTGTATTCGACGGGTACTTGCGATTGCAGTGAATGTAGTCATCCAGCAGCTGCGTGTAGGCAAACCGAATCCTGACCATATCCTCAACTATGGATATGAATTGATCAAAAAGAATCCGGATAGCTTTATTTGTCTTTCTCGCAAGAACAAAGCCATCGTCCAAGACACCGTCGGTGTCATGAATACAGTTAAGGAGCAGAGGAGAATCAAGCGCCGCAACAAGTTCGTTCATCTTGTTATAGGGCGGCAGCTTTTTGATGATGCTGCCAACATGGAGAAATATCTCCTGTGCTTCCTCAACTGCGCGGTTGAACTTGCTGCGATCCTTATCGCTGTCTTTGATTTGTGCTGCGGTTCGTAAAGAACAAAGCCGTGCGAGAACATCGCGCATATCATCGGAAAGTATGTTTAGACATGAGGTTAATATTTCGTTGCTGCAGTATTTCTTTCCGTTGATAAAAACCACATCGTCTGCAAAGTGTGCAGTAAAGCCGAACATAATGAGATCACCTCAAAAGCATATATTTGGATGCCAAATCACTCGAAAATAGAAGATAGCCAATATATTATATCACAACTATTTACAAAACTCAAGTTATATGTTACACTCTACGTCGGTGGTAGAAGTTGTAGTGGTTGTAGTTGGTTTTCTATTTCGCAAGAAAGGATTGATGCTAATGAAAAAGTACGAATACAAGAATTATGATGATCTGCCTTTGTCACTGTCTGTTGAGCAGGTGGCGGCTGCGCTTGGAATCAGTCGAACCAGTGCATATGATCTTGTCCGGACGGATGGATTCCCGAGACTTGAGATCAACTGCCGGATAGTTGTTCCAAAGATGCAGTTCATAAAGTGGATCGAAAAACAGGCAGGAGGAATTGATTGAAGAATTTCTTTAGGATGTATAATGACATCTTTTTATTCAGACTGGACCCGTATGAGTTTATGATTTACAGCTATCTGGTTTCATGCGCAGGCAGCAAAGGTGAGTGCTGGCCAAGCTACAAAACCATGGAGCGCAAGCTGGGAATCTCGGTCAATACAATCATGGAGCGGATTGACTCTCTGGCTTCCAAAAGGCTGATAGATAAGGAAACGCGGAGTTCAAAAGGGTACAACGGTAAGTCAAGAACCAGTAACAATCATTATCATATCCGCCCCATTGAAGAAGCGTGGGATTACGCTACGCGATTCAAGCCTATCGAATGAAAGCGGGTGGGGAATAGCGTGTCATACGATGGATATATAAGAACTATACTAACAGCAACAAAGTATAGATCCCTTCCAAAATACTTGAACATTTCTTTGGAATGGACAGAAAATGCGGGTCACAGGAGCGTTTTGAATCTACCGGTTATTTGCCGTTTTCAAGGGTGGTTTGGTCGTCGTTATGAAAAGCAGGTTAAAGTGCGGCGTCGCCACACGTATAACATCGGACGGCAGAGCCGACCGTTTTTGCGGGTGTTAAGCGAAAAGCGAGGTATGCCATTATATATCAAACATAGGGGTCTAAAGATTGGAGGGGATTAATTGCCGGAAAGCAAGAAAAAATACGCCTACTGGATGTATCCGGAAATGGTCGCGGATATTGAGAGCATGCTTGAGGCAGCCGATGCTACCTCGAAAAGTGATTTCGTTTGCAGGGCGGTGGATTTCTATATCGGATACCTTCGAAGTCGGAAAAATCTTGATTACATATCTCCGCTGCTCTCTGTGGCGGTCAGAAATGAAGTCAAAGCCGTGGAAAGAAACCTCTCGGAGCTGATGTTCAAGGTGGCTGTCGAGCTGGCTGCATGCGAACATATCCTTGCCGCAATGGGAAATATCAGCGATACGCAGATCAATTCTCTGCGCAGCTTGTGCGAGGAAACCGCCGCAAGAATCAACGGTGTCTTCACCTTTGAAGAAGCGTACCGGTTCCAGCACTCGGATGATTAGTCGATGCAACGGAGAAGTATATGCCGAAGATAATTCTAACAAGCAGATATTTCAAAAGCCCGTCGCGGTCAAATCTTGGTAAGCTTGTGCGGTACATGGGAACGCGTGAGAGCGTTGAAAAACTGCCGGTTGGCATCGACAACAGTCCGTCTACTGTCCGACAGAAGCGGATCATCGCTGACATTCTTAAATCGTTTCCGGAGGTGAATTCATATCCGGAACACATTGAATACTCAGATAATCCCACGAAAGCCAACGCAACGGAACTGATTGACGCTGTAATTGAGCGGAACGCCGACAGGCTGGAAAGCGTTCCAAAGCTGGTGAAATACATGGCTGAGCGTCCGGGTGTTGAGAAACTTGGCGCTCACGGTCTGTTTTCCATGACCGACGAAAAGATAGATCTGGATGGTGTTGCAGATGAGGTTGGACACCATGACGGCATCGTGTGGACACATGTCATCAGCCTTCGCAGAGAGGATGCCGAACGGCTTGGCTACAACAACGCAGCTGCATGGCAGTCCCTGCTGCGCAGAAATGTCTTTGAGATAGCTGAGGCTCACAAGATAAATCCGAGCGATCTTAAATGGTACGCAGCCTATCACGACAAGGAGCGTCATCCGCACGTTCACCTGATGGTGTACAGCAAGGATCCGCGCAAAGGTTACCTGACGAACAAATCCATTGAGCATCTGCGCAGCACCTTCGCTAACGATATATTCCGCAACGAGCAGTACAAGCTGTTCCGTATGGAGACAGAGCAGCGGGAGCGTGTCCGCGCAAGGGTGGAGGAAATGCTCGACGAAGCACCGGACAGGTTTTCCACAACTCCGGAGGTGCGTGATCTGTTTCTCTGTTTGGTTGACCAGCTCAAGGATTATTCAGGTCGTAAGGTCTACGGGTATCTGCCCAGGGATATCAAGGGTACCGTCAACAGAATCGTTGCGGCATTCGAAAAGGATCCGGAGGTCAGCCGGTTGTATGCTGAGTGGAATCGCATAAACAGAGAGAAGCTGTCACTCTACTATGACAGGCAAAAGCCTGATATTCCTCTGGCGGAAAACAGCGAGTTCCGAAAAATCAAGAATGATATTATCCGTGCTGCTTTGCAGATGGACACATACTATAACGGTCAGGGCTACTCTGATTCGCAGAGGGCAGAGATGATCTTCGCTAACGTATTTGCTTCGTTCCTGAGAATATTCAGCAGTAGTTACCGGAAGAAAGCCAATCACCTGTCACAGCAGGTGGACAGTAAGGTGATGAGCGCCATCGAGGAAAAGAAGCGGGCTCACGGACTAAAGACCGACTACAGCTTAACGCTCTACAATAATCCGGACGAGGATGACAGTGAACAGCAAGGCATGATAATGTGAAAAAAGGAGGCCGCAAAATCATCTGCGGTCTCCGATATTTCTCTGGATATATGCAATGTCTTGTGGTATTGTGTTGAGCTGAAGAAAGGATGTGATATGATGCAGAAAAAACTTCTGACAAACGGAAGTTCGTTTAAGCGTACCGACGGTCGCTGGGGCGGCGTGGTCTGGTATATGGACGAAACCGGAGAACGCAAGCGGAAATCCTTCTCCGGTAACACAAAACAGGCCGTCAAGCAGAAGATGACACGGTACATCAAAGACTTCGAACGCGAGCTTGAAGAATCCAACGAGAGCAACGAACTGCTGTCGGTCAGCATGCAGCGATGGCTTGAGGTGTTTAAGTTCCCGTCGGTGGAGCATACAACCTATGACCGTCTGGAATGCACAGCAAGACATCATGTCTATCCCGTACTCGGCAGCAGGGTTGTATCCTCAATCAAATCGGTGGATATCAGAAAGGTTCTCAACGATCAGATGCTGAACGGCTACGCATACACCACGGTAAAGAAAACGCACAGCCTGCTCAGTGATTACTTCAAGTACCTGACCGTGCAGGAGATAATCACGAAAAATCCCATGAGCAGTGCTCCGATGATCAAGCGTTCCAATTTCCATTCAGCTCAGGGCAAGGAGGATTTACCGACCAACGAAACGGTTACAGTATTCACTCCGGAGGAGATAGATCTGCTCAGAAAGGAATGCTTCCGGTGTTGGAGTACAGGCAAACGCATCTATCAGCAGGCGGCAGCGTACATATTCATGCTCAATACCGGCTTGCGTACAGGAGAAATGCTCGGTCTGCTCAACAGCGATATTGATCTGGAGCACAGAGTGATACACGTTCAGCGCGGCGTTAAAGAGGTCTCCAGACGCGATGGGACAAAGGCTGAATCAGGTCGCGAGGTAGTCGTAGGAAAGACAAAAAGCGCCTCCAGCAAGCGCGTAGTGCCCCTAAACAGGACGGCTGTGGAGATGATAGAGGATCTGCGCTCTGAGCTGTACTTTGGTGAGGACAGCCCTCTCGTGCCGGACGAAAAAGGAGATTTTACCCGACCGGTCAATTTTCGAAAGCGGTTCTATCGCATCCTTGAAGCTGCAGGAATCGAGACCAAAGGTCTGCATGCGCTGCGCCATACCTTCGCGACCAACCTCGTGAACGGAGTGAAACAGGGGGACGGTACCATCCGTTCGCTGTCACCGCGAGAGGTCGCTGATCTGCTTGGACACTCCACCTCGGAAATCACAGAGCGTTACTATGTAAAGAAAGACACATCGAGGCTGAACGGGATTACGGATGGGTTTGAGATGTGAAGAAGTAATTTTGACTAAATATTATTCTTGATTAAGAGCGTTTCATCTCTAGTTTTTCGGCCTTTGTCTGTCAGTCACCAGATAAGTGTATTATTATCAGAACTGAATTTTGATTGTATCAACCCAAGATGTCTCAATCGATTAAGTATTCGAGCCTGTTATGTAGCCCAACGTCTTTTGCCGAATTTCGCAGTATTTGTGATATGATCATATTACAAAATCTGTCAGGGGAACTTTGTGAAAACAAAAGTAAATGTAATTATTTTTTGATTTTACACCGATATTTTACGATTTGGGGAAGTGAACGGCCGTGTTGGTTGAAAGATGTCGCTGATGCATGATATAATCAGATTATAGTCTTTGAAAGAGGCGAATTAAATGGATCTGATAAAGGTGTTCATAACCGAAGACGAAAGCATTGTAAGGGAGGGCCTGCGTGATATCATCCCGTGGGAAAAATACGGCTTTGAGTTCGTGGGCGAGGCTCCGGACGGAGAGATCGCGCTGCCACTTATCCGCAAACTTAAGCCGGATGTGCTGATAACAGATATAAAAATGCCTTTTATGGATGGCATTTCGCTAAGCAATATAATCAGACGTGAACTGCCGGATACAAAGATAATTATTATCAGCGGCTACAGCGATTTTGAATATGCGCGGCAGGCGATAGAGCTCAATGTGTACCAGTATCTGCTCAAGCCGATAACAAAAGCGGCGATGCTCAAGGTGCTTGAGCAGACCCGTCAGAAGATCGAAGAAGAACAGGAGCAGAAGGATTATTTGCGTGAATATGAGCAGGAAATCAAAAAGTACGAGAGTTTTTCCCGTCGTGCTTTTTTCGAAAAACTTGTAGAGGGCTCCCTGTCTGTACAGCAGATATATGAGCAGGCGAACGAACTGAATCTGACGCTTAATGCCGACGGGTATAATTTTGTCATTTTCACGGTACAGTCGGTCAACGGAACGGCTTATTCCGAAACGACAACCGCTGTGCTTGACGGTCTGCTCAACTATTTCCTTCGCTATCCGGATTACATACTTTTCAGATGCAGTTTGCTGTCATACGCTGTACTGATCATGGGGGACGCAGATGATCTTGACGAACTTACTCGCCGCAGCGTTGAGATAATCAGCCAGAGGTGTCAGGGAGCAGAGGTGGAACTTAACTGGTATGTGGCGGTGGGCTCGCCGACTTACCGGCTCAGCGGATTACCCCAATGCTATGCCGATACCAACCATGTTCTTGCCTACCGTCACATTATGCCCGCACGCCATGTGTTTACTACCGATATGATCAACGCCGAGAAAGACGAAAGTGCTTCGGGCAATTTCGGGGAACTTGACACAGAAAGCGTCGATCCGATGGTTATTCGCAATTTTGTTCAGACAGGCACCTCCGATGAGACCGAAGCCTTTGTCGATGAGTATCTGAGTAATCTGCGCGGCGCGGAAAAGTCGGTAGTATTCCGCCATTACATCATGATGAGCGCCCGGATAAACGCTGAGTTGGTTCTTCAGGAAGTCGGATGCAAAAAAGAAGCGTTTCTTGCACAGATTCCAAACACGGAAATGAATATGCTCCCTGACGAACTGAAAGAGTATCTGATTACGGTTCTGCGAACTGCTGTTGATATGCGAGACATTGAGACCCAGCGCCAAAATAACGACATAATCGACAACGCCATTCGTTATATCGGCAAAAACTACTCGGACGAGAATATCTCACTCAACAGCGTGGCTCAGGCGATCAATATCAGCGCAAATTATCTGAGTGCGCTGTTCAGTCAGAAAATGGGCGTTTCATTTGTGGAATATCTCACACAGAAGCGCATGGCGAAGGCAAAGCAACTGCTCAGGCAGAGCAGTAAACGCTCGGGAGAGATCGCCTATGAGGTCGGTTATAAAGATCCGAGGTATTTTTCCTTTGTTTTTAAGAAAACACAGGGATGCACGCCCAGAAACTATCGCTCAGGGGAGACCGATCAATAATGAGAATGATCCGATATGACAAAAAATCGATTGGCGGCAAGATGTACAGCCTGAGCCTGAGCATCTTTGTGCCCATGCTTGCGCTGGCAGTGTTTGTGCTGTTTCTGCTTATAGCGTACAATTTTCAGTATTCTGCCGTCAGCAGGAACATAATCGCAGCTTCCGGTTTCAGTCAGAACTTCAAGGATGATGTCGATCTGAAAATGTATTATTTCGTTATCGGCAGCAGTGAAGAACTGCCGATGGAGGAGGTTCGGACTGCGCGCGAACTGGCGGAAGAACTGCTTTCTAGCAGCAAGAACAGTGATAGCCGCCAGGCAGTCAGCAGCGTGATCAACCTTTGCGACAGTCTGACATCAAGTATAAAAAAAATCGAAAGCACCGAGGGTTATGACAATCGCATAGATCAACTGGAAAAGAATATCTATGTTATAACCGAACTTATTGAAACCTACATATATACCTATCTCTATTACGAAGCGGGTGAGATGGCCGCGCTTCAGAACAGTCTGAGATTCTGGCTGATAGCGGAGATAGCCGCTGCCCTTCTGGCGATGGCAGTCATCGTTGCATTCTCGGCAAGGAATGCTATAAAGATAAGCAAAAGTATTACCGATCCGATAGATGCTCTGTGCAACCGCGTAAAGGAGATCGGGCGAGGTGATCTGGAGGAAAAAACGCCGGTCAGTGCCGACGATGAAAAACTCATCTCGCTCAGCACGGGTATTGAGAGGATGGCAGGAAAACTCAGCGGACAGATCGAACTCAACCGACAGGAACAGATACGTCTGCGCGGAATAGAACTTTCCCTGATACAGGCGCAGATAAACCCGCATTTCCTCTACAATACCCTTGATGCCATAGTGTGGCTCATCGAGACGGGCAAGTCCCAGGAGGCGGAAGAAATGGTCACCAGTCTTTCCACCTACTTCCGTTCCTTCCTCAGCAACGGCAAGGATATCGTTACTGTTGGCGAGGAGGAACTTCATGTACGCAGTTATCTTGAGATACAGCAGGTACGCTACAAGGATAAAATGGATTATTCCATTAGCATTGACGAAAGCATAATGGGCTGCATGATCCCTAAAATGACACTGCAGCCGATGGTGGAAAACGCCATTTATCATGGTATCAAGCCCAAGAGAGATAAGGGAATGATAACCGTCCGGGGCAGCGTTGCCTATGGCAGAGTGACCTTGTGCGTGGAGGATACCGGCGTCGGTATGGACAGCGAGACGCTTAGAAAACTGCGCGCCCAGATTGCCAATGATGATCCATCCAGTTTTGGTCTGGTGGCTGCCTACAAGCGTCTGAAACTGGTCTACGGAAACGACTGTACCTTTTCTATCGACAGCGAGCCGGGCGTTGGCACGGCAATAACCATAAGCGTACCAAACAGAACGGAGGATACCCATGAGACGGATAATTAGTCTGTTGTTATGCGTCCTGCTTCTGGCGAGTATTGCCGGATGTGCGTTTGGCGACAGCACGACAGAAAGCAGAGAGCGTATTGTCGTAGGCTTTTCACAACTTGGCTCCGAGTCAGACTGGCGTATTGCCAACACCAACTCTATGACCGAGGCGCTTTGTGAGGAAAACGGTTACGAGTTGATTCTCGAAAACGCCAAGCAGAATCAGGACAATCAACTCATGGCAATACGCAATTTCATTCTGCAGGGCGTGGATATAATCGTGCTGGCACCTGCGTCGGAAACAGGCTGGGATAATGTTCTGGCGGAAGCAAAGAACGCCGGCATTCCTGTTATCATCGTGGATCGCGAGGTGTCGGTGGATGATGACAGCCTCTATATCAGCCGTGTGGGATCGGATTTTCACAAGGAAGGCTTAACCGCGGTAAAATGGCTGGATCAAGAATTGAAGGCTAAGGGCCGCGCAAAGGAAAATATCAACATTCTGCATATCAAAGGTACCGACGGAGCCACCGCTCAGCTCCAGCGTACCATGGCCATCGAGGACGGTGCAGCTGAACATGACAACTGGAATATTATCTCACAGCTTTCGGGCGAGTATACCGAGGCTAAAGGCTATGAGGTGGTCAGAGATTTTCTGAAGGCGACACAGGACATAGACGTTATATACAGTGAGAATGACAACATGACCTTTGGGGCCATGCGTGCGCTGGACGAAGCAGGGCTCACCTATGGCGAAAACGGCGATGTGATAATCATATCCTTTGACGCTGTGCGCAGGGCGCTGGAATACTGTCTTGAAGGAAAGATAAATCTGTGCGTGGAGTGCAATCCTCTCCACGGTCCAAGAGTGGATTATCTGATCAAGCAGTACAACGCGGGTATGCAGATCCCGAAGATATCGTATGTCGAGGAAAAATACTTTACACGCGAAGATCTTACTCTTGAGATGATAAACAGCAGAGGATACTGATAATTTGATTAATTAGGCCAAAGTGTTGTGTTTGTTTCCGACGGCAACACTTTGGCCTTTCAATATTATGCATAACAGCATAAGAACGCCCGACCGCATTGCAAACGGTCGGGCGTTCTTCAGAAAGAAGAGAATATGTGTATCGAAAAAGGAGTTGTTGTCAGATTATTGGGGATTAGTATTATACGCTTCCACGCTCGGTCAGAAACCAGGGTAACTGAACAGATGAGCATCGCTTTCCACCGATTATGGAAAAGAGTGTTTGCGCGGCGGTGTTGCCAATGGCATGGGGTTCATGCCGCAGCGAGGTTATTCCGGTTGGATCGGCAACACAATAGTGGCTGTTGTCAAAACTGACCACAGCGGCTTTTTGGGGAACCGGAATACCGGTCGCATTAAGCAGACGAATAAGGTGAAATGCGATCTCGTCGTTGTAGCAGATCACCGCAGTGCAGGGATTGAGGTAATCGCGGATAAAGTGCATCAGTATATTGCTGTTGCCGTTAAGAAGGCGTGTGTACATATCAGAGGTGAACCAGAAGCAGTTGCGATCGTCAAACTCCAATTCAAGGTCAAGACAGGCTCTCATGAATCCATTGTAACGCTCAAGACCGCGGCGGTCATAGCAGGGCATAATGCCGACAATGCGTCGGTGCCCCTTTGCTACAAGATGCTCGACCAGTGAGTATGCTCCGCCAAAGTTGTCCTGACCGACAAGCACCGCGTTGGATGGCTGCGAGTAGGAGCAGTGAAGAAACACAACAGGGATACCATGCTGTTCAAACTGGCATAACAGGTCTTCATTGCGGCAGGGGAGAGCGCTGCCTATTGCTTCAATAATAATTCCTGCGGGAGGTTCTTCTAGCAGGGAAAGTAAAATGCTGCGTTCATCAGCGGTATGTCCGTTTGTGTTGAAGCATCTTACTGTGTATCCCCTGTTTGAAAAGAAGTGGCGGATGTCACGAATGATCGCAGGATAGAGATATTCATTCCGGTCGGGAACAAGGATCGCTATGCGGTCGCTGCGGCTTATATAAAGATCGGAGATGTATGAACCACTGCCATGCTTCTTCAGGATCAGGCCTTGTTTCTCAAGTTCAGCCAATGCCGAGCGGATGGTCTGTCTGCTGCAACTGTATTTTTCGCACAGTGCAACTTCGCTGGGCAGTTTGCTGATTCCCGACTGGCGCATCAGACGCAGTTCAACGGTCAGGTCTCTAGCGATGGAGATATACTTTGCCGGCATCTGAACACCACCTTTTCGCGTCTTTTTCCATAAATATATGATAGCATAATATATGGATCAGGCAATTCAGTTTTTGTAGGATAATTTATCCTCTTATGTCATAAATATGAAGATGGAATCAGTCATGATTTTCAGAAGTGGAGAATAATAATCTGTTTTGAATTGTGCGGCAGTAAAATATCACATCTTTGTCTGCGAGAAAGTGCATTGTGTAGGATCGAGTGGGCGTGTATTTGTAAGTGGATAATAAATTATCTAACATAAATCCGGAAAAAATCACACTTATTCGTGGGAAATATTGCGTATCGTAAAAGAGTTATTCTTTTTTCGGAAGAAAGAAATAATTTGTATTTATTCACATTTACGGTTTTGATTTTCGTGTCTTACATTTCGTTGACACATTCCGTTTCGCATGGTTAAATGAGGCCAACGACGCAGAGAGCTGCGATCGAAATTAATGAAATGAGGTATTTGGTCATGAAAAAGTTCCTTGCAATTCTCCTCTCCGTTCTTATGCTCGTTTCCCTGTGCGCCTGTGCAGGTGCCGGCGCCGGCAAATCCGGTGATCTGATCAAGGTCGGCATCATCAACAACGATCCCAACGAGTCCGGTTATCGTACCGCCAACGACAAGGACATGAAGGAAACCTTCACCAAGGAAAACGGCTATGACGCTTCCTTCGCCTACTCTCTCAAGAATGACGAGCAGATCGCTGCTGCTCAGAAGTTCATCCAGGACGAGGTTGACTACCTCCTGATTTCCGCCGCCGGTACCTCCGGTTGGGATTCCGTTCTGAAGGATGCTCAGAACGCCGGCATCAAGGTCATCCTCTTCGACCGCACCATCGACGCTGACCCCAGCCTGTACGAGGCTTCCATCGTCTCCGACATGGCCAAGGAAGGCCAGACTGCTGTTGATTGGCTGGCTGCCCAGAACCTGAGCGAGTACAACGTCATTCACATTCAGGGCGTCATGGGTTCCTCCGCTCAGATCGGCCGTTCCGGCGCTCTGGACGAGATGGTTGCCGCCAAGGACAACTGGAACATCGTCACCCAGCAGACCGCTGAGTGGAACGCTGAGACTGCACAGCAGATCGTTCAGGCTGTCATCGACTCCGGTGAGAAGTTCAATGTTATCTATGCTGAAAACGACGACATGGCCAAGGGCGCTGTTGCTGCTCTGGACAAGGCCAACATCTCTCACGGTGTGGGCAAGGACGTCATCATCATGGGTTTCGACTGCAACAAGTGGGCTCTGGAAGAGCTGCTGAAGGGCAACTGGAACTATGACGGTCAGTGCAATCCCTTCCAGGCTTCCTACATCAACGAGATCATCAAGGGTCTCGAGGCCGGCAAGGCTCCCGCTGAGAAGGTCGTTATCATGGACGAGAAGGGCTTCGACGCTGCCACCATCACCCAGGCTGATGTTGATGCTTACGGCATCTAATTGTCATCGATCGGTTTGATCGAAATATTAGAATGAAATAATAGAGCACGCGGTACGGTATACGCGGACTGTATATTCCGGTATCCGCACCGCGTGCGTTTATATTATTCTTTGACGAAATCTTTATGCTTAGCTGAAAAAGGGAGGCGTATATCCATGCAGGAAGGCGCAGTATTGGAAATGCGTAACATAAGCAAAAGTTTTCCCGGCGTCCGCGCTCTTCAGAATGTGGATTTTACACTTCGCGAGGGAGAGATCCACGCGCTTATGGGCGAAAACGGCGCCGGTAAATCCACGCTTATCAAAGTACTTACGGGAGTATATTCCAAGGATGAAGGCCAGATATTCATAAAAGGCCAGAAAAAGGCGGTAACGCTCCGTTCACCGCAGGATGCCCAGAAAAACGGCATCAGTACAGTTTATCAGGAAATCACTCTTTGCCCCAATCTTACGGTGGCAGAGAATATGTATATTGGCAGAACCAAGGGGTTTCTTACCAGATGGAAGGACATCAACGAGTCTGCTGGAAAACTGCTGGAATCTCTCGGTATTCCCGCACAGCCTACTCAGCAACTCGCCAGTTGCTCCATAGCCGTGCAGCAGATGGTTGCTATCGCCCGCGCGGTGGATATGGAATGCAAGGTACTTATTCTTGACGAACCCACTTCATCTCTGGACGAGCAGGAGGTAGCCAAACTGTTCAGGCTTATGCTTGACCTGAAGGAGAAGGGTGTCGGAATCATATTTGTCACGCATTTTCTCGATCAGGTGTACGAGGTCTGCGACCGCATAACTGTTCTGCGTGACGGCAAACTGGTGGGCGAGTACGTCATTGAGGATCTTCCCAGAGTTCAGTTGGTGTCAAAGATGCTCGGTAAAGAACTGGATGATCTGTCTGAAATCAAAAATCCGGAAGACGCCGCATCTGTTGACCTGGAGGAAACTCCGGTTCTTGAAGCAAAACAACTGACGTCCACCACCGGTGTGGCACCTTTTGACTTCTCCATCCGCAAGGGCGAAGTGAACGGCTTTACCGGTCTTCTCGGTTCGGGCCGCAGCGAATGCGTCCGCGCCATATTCGGTGCCGATCGCACCGCGAGCGGAACGGTTATGATGAACGGCGAAAAGGTCAGGATCACCAAGCCTCTTGACGCGATGAAACTGGGCATCAGTTATCTGCCCGAAGACCGCAAGCGTGACGGTATTGTCGGCGAACTTTCCGTGCGTGAAAACATCATTCTCGCCCTGCAGGTCATGAAGGGCTTTTTCAGACCTTTTACAAGAGCGCAGGCCGAAGCCTTTGCCGACGAATACATCAAGATACTTGACATCAAGACCGCGTCGTCGGACACCCCGGTCAATTCTCTTTCCGGTGGCAACCAGCAAAAGGTCATTCTTGCCCGCTGGCTGCTGGCAAATCCCTCTTATCTCATTCTTGACGAGCCGACCCGAGGCATTGACATCGGCACCAAAATTGAGATACAGAAACTGGTGCTCAAGTTGGCATCCGAGGGCAAGAGCGTCACTTTTATTTCCTCCGAAATAGACGAAATGCTGCGCACTTGCTCCCGTCTGATCGTTCTGCGTGACCGCAAGGTGGTTGGCGAACTGAGCGGCGAGGAGATGACCCAGAACAAGATAATGGCAACTATAGCGGGAGGTGAAGAAGTGTAATGTCCGAAAACAGACTTACAGTACGGGATAGTGCGGCAAAAATCTGCAAAAGCGTAGGCAGTTTTCTGCTTAAACTCGTCAAGCGTCAGATATTTATTCCCATCGCCGCTTTGCTTATCCTGGTTATATTCAATTTGATTGTCGATCCTAACTTCTTCAGGATTACTCTTGACCGGAACAGCGCCGGAGATCCCGTCTTTTCCGGCTATCTCATCACTATTCTCGACAACGCCTCCGAACTGGCTATCCTCGCCATCGGCATGACGCTGGTCACAGCGGCCTCCGGAGGTCAGGATATCAGCGTGGGCGCAACTATCGCCATCGCCGGCAGCGTTATGCTGCGGGTGCTGTGCGGTACCGATTCCCGTCCCGACACCCTGCAGGCACCCATCATCGTGGCTTTCCTTATCTGCTGCGTGGTGTCTATGCTCTTCGGTGCGTTCAACGGTGCGCTGGTAGCCTATTTCAAAATACAGCCCATGGTTGCTACGCTGATCCTGTTCACTGCCGGTCGTTCCATTGCCGCATGGATCAACAACAATGAACTGCCTATCATCAGCGAGCCGTCCTTTGGCTACTATGGCAACTTCATTCCCGGTATCCCCATCCCTACGCCGGTGTTCATCGCTGCATTGTGTATGGCGGCAATCTTCCTTGTGCTCAGATTTACCAATCTGGGACTGTACACCCAGTCAGTGGGCATTAACTCGCAATCCTCCCGTCTTAATGGTATCGATCCTGCTTTCATCAAGTTCATTACCTACGTTATCCTTGGTCTGTGTGTGGCTGTTGCCGGTTTCATCAAGGTCAGCCGTCTTTCCAGCATCAACTATTCGGTAGTTGCCAAGGACATCGAGATGGATGCCATTCTGGCCGTTGCTCTGGGAGGCAATGCCCTCAGCGGCGGCAAATTCAATATGTCCGCCTCCATTCTGGGCGCGTATGTCATTCAGTTCCTCACCACCACGCTGTTCAAGTTCAACGTGGATTCCGCGGCGCTTCCGGCCTACAAGGCTGTGGTTGTAATCATCCTTGTCATTCTGAGTGCTCCCGTTGTGAGGGATATACTCAGCCAGTTCTGGAAGAGCATTACTTCCGCCAGAACCGCAAAGGAGGCGAACTGAAATGCTGTTCAGAAGAAACGAAACAGAAAACACCCTGCGTAACAGCCGCCCCGCTGTCACCGACACCAATCTTTTGCTGTACATCACCATCGGCGTATTTGTTGTGATGTACACCAGCGCGGTAGTGTTCCTCGGCTCAGGCTTCCTCAAACCCCAGGCCTTCTTCAACATACTCAACGAAAACGCCGCGCTGATAATCCTCTCCTGCGGCATGAGCATAGTCATGATTTCCGGAGGAATTGATATCTCGGTCGGTACGGTCACGGCCCTTGTGTGCATGAGCTGTGCGGTGCATCTTGACCACAACGGCGGCAATGTGTTCACCGCCCTCCTGCTGGCACTGCTCATCGGGGTGCTGTTCGGTCTGGTACAGGGCTTTATCGTCGCTTATCTTGAGATTCAGCCTTTTATTGTGACTCTGGCCGGTATGTTCTTTGCCAAAGGAATGACCACCATCGTCAATTCCACTCAGTTCAACGTGGAGCATGAAGGTTTCAAGGCTCTCAAGGAGACCAGAATCCACATCCCGTTTATGGGGTCCTACAACAAGGTAGGCAATTATGTTCCGGCCTACATCGAGATAGGCGTTGTGGTGGCTCTGCTGCTCGTGGTCGGTCTGTTCATGCTTCTGCGCTGGACAAAACTGGGGCGCAGTTTCTATGCCGTCGGCGGCAACAGCCAGAGCGCAAATATGCTTGGTATCAATGTCAAGCGGACAAAATTCATGGCTCACTTCATCTGCAGTGTGCTTGCGGGCATCGGAGGATTCGTATATTTCCTCCATGTCGGCTCCGGCTCGCCATCTCACGCCAGCGGTGCAGAGATGAACGCCATCGCGTCATCGATCATCGGCGGCACCATGCTAACCGGCGGCGTGGGCAACATCGCCGGAACGTTCTTCGGAGTGCTTTCCCTCAACACCATCAAGAATATTGTTTCCTCTCTCGGCCTTGACGAGGCGTGGTGGACCAATATCACAGTTGCAGCAATGATCTGTATCTTCCTCCTGATCCAGAGCGTTGTGCTTTCACGTAAAAACAAGAACAAGGCTTGATTTCAGTTAAGCAAAAGCAATATCAGCCCCGTCAAGTGTATTTCACTTGACGGGGTTGACGTATTTATAGGGGTTGCCGATACTATCAATATATGGGTCAAACACATTTTCCGGGGTTTCCAGAGACGCAAATCAACCATACAACCATGCGGTTTGTGCGGTTTTTTGTAGTGGTTATGATTATAGAAAACCGGTATCAAAGCTTCAAGGGATAACTCAAAGGCAAAAACAGTGCCGTGTTGTACAACGATTCGGTTAACTTTGTCTTTAACAAGTGACAAAAAGAATTTTCCGGAACAAGTGGTCAAGGTAATGGTTGCTGATCCGGAAAAAGGTGGAAATTGGATTGTTAATTTCAAGGCAGGCAATGAGAAGTATGTTGTATTCAAAGATAAAATATTGAGATATCAGATTGGCAATCAATTGGAAAAAGTTTATGTATGTGATGAATGTCGAAAAATGGGCATATCCGATGAGAAAATGTAGGAGAGGTGGTAATGATAAGGTGATCACTTACCTTGATGTAATAATCCAGTCAACAACGTGCCCGGTATTTCATGAAGCATTTTCGGAAAAACTTGATGCTATAATGATGATGTACCGGACGGATTCGGTGTATTCATTACCACAAACTGCGGAAAATTGATGCTTTAAACAGAGCATCAAAACGTAAAATCAGACCGCGCGCCGCGAAATTTTGGACATCAAAAAACCGCTTAAACGCGATGTTTAAGCGGTTTTTTGATTGGCGGGGGCAGAAAGACTCGAACTCTCGACACGCGGTTTTGGAGACCGCTGCTCTACCAAACTGAGCTATACCCCCATAATGGTGGGCCATCAGGGACTCGAACCCCGGACCAACCGGTTATGAGCCGGTTGCTCTAACCAACTGAGCTAATGGCCCAAGTGAGCATTAAAGGCTGTTGTTGCCGCTCGGGTTCCGGACAGCTATTCAATTATAGTACAGGAGGTTGTGTTTGTCAATAACTCATTTCAATAAATTCAAAAAATATGTTTATTTCTATTCTTTCGGATATGCTTCTGCCGGTGAATTATTTGGTGTGCTGTATATTGACAGATAGCAGAGGCTATAATAAAGTACTTACTGTGAGTAATATGATAGCAAAGCGTTGTTGAAAGGGACAGAGAATGGCATGAGGCTGTTTGTAGCGATAGAACTTTCTGATGAGATTAAAGATGCGTTGTGTGCGGTTATGGTTTTTCTTCGTGCGCAGGGCGTAAGAGGGAACTATACAAGCAGGGAGAATCTACACCTGACACTGGCTTTTATAGGTGAGAGTGAAAGGATTGATGATGCCATTAGCGCGCTCAACAGCGTAACCCCGGCAGCCTTTGACGTCATGGTTGGCGGCTTTGGTTTCTTCTGGAAGCTGCTGTGGGCAGGCGTGGAAAAGAATGAACATCTGTACATGCTTGCCGATGATGTGCAGAATGCTCTGAAAAGGGCAGGATTTGTGCTGGAACAAAGAGAGTTTGTTCCACATATTACGCTGGTTCGCAAAATGCAGCACGAAACCTGCGTCCTCCCTATAAGCACGGAACGAACTCGGATGACCATCAATACTCTGTCGCTTATGAGCTCGTCCTGTGACAACGGCATGATCAGATATTCCCGTGTTTTTTCAAAATCGTTCTGAACGGCAGATAGGACGAATATGCTTGCAAATGTCTGTGTAATCTGCTACAATCATACCGCGAGCAGGCCGGACGGTCGCGTGTGCCTTGCGAAAGTGGGGCATATGAGGAAAGTCCGAGCATCACAGGGCAAGGATAACGGCTAACGGCCGCCGGGGGTGACCCCAGGGAAAGTGCAACAGAGATATACCGCCTCCCTTGGGAGGTAAGGGTGGAAAGGCGAGGTAAGAGCTCACCGGCGCGCAGGAGACTGCGCGGCCATGTAAACCCTATCCGATGCAACATCGTGGAGGGACATACAGCGGTTGCCCGCCGCGTCCCGAGGAGATGGCTTGAGCCGTGCGGCAACGTACGGTCGAGATAGATGATCGTCCAAGACAGAACTCGGCTTACAGACCTGGTCGCACCAGATTCTGGAGCTCCGGATATCGATGCTCCAACAGAACACATACAGCGGATTATTCGCCTTTTTTTGGCAGAATTATCCGCTGTATGTTTTTATCTATCGCAAAGATTTCATATGCATCCATACGCCCTCTCACTATCCCCTCGCCCAAATCATCAGCGCTTCTCTTTACGCCAATGACGCAACTTGCGTTAACAACCATATTGAAGCGACGTGTACATAATCCGCATGCCGATCAAGTTGGTCCTCCCCGCCCATGAAGCGTGAATACCTGAGATCATTGACAGCCCCCCCTCGCTTGTGCGATATCAGTTAAGCAAAAAGCATAACAGCGGAAACCTCGATGCACAATCTCGGTTTCCGCTATTATTTCCGGGTGTTAATGTGAGCAAACCTCTTCCCTATCTGCGGGCTGTTTTCTCGCCATTTTTCTTTTTCATAAACGGCAGCATTGCAATCATAACCGCAGAAGAAACGAACAGAACAATTGCAGGCATCATGTTTTTGACTTTTTCTCCCGTCAGAGGGCCCTTGCCATCATCATAACTCGAATTATTATTCGAATTATTATTGGACGAGGATGCTCCTGCAACAACGCTCACTGTACAGGCATCTGTATAGCTGCCATGCTTAACAGTGATTGTAGCTGTCCCTGTGGCTACGCCGGTAACATTTCCATAGGAATCGACAGTTGCAATCTTGTCATTGGAAGTGCTCCATGTCGCCGACATGCTATCTGTGGTATTATTCGGCAGAAGCCATGCCGACAGCGGACTTGAGCTGCCTTTTGTAACCGTCAGTTTGTCTCGCGACAGTTTGATTCCGGTCGCCGAAATAGGATTGCTGCCTCCGGAACTGCCAACAACTGTTACCGCACACTCTTTGGTCAGTGCACCATGTTTTGCGGTTATCTTTGCCGTACCTGCCTTAATACCGGTAATATTACCGTCTTTGTCAACCGTAGCAACTTCAGTATCGGAACTGCTCCAGACAATATTTGCCTTTTCCGTGGTATTGCCCGGTGTGAGCCAGGCATTTACATTGGTCGTTTCACCCTTGGAAAGCGACACCTCGCTTTTGGACAGCATCAATCCGGTTGCGGGAACAGTTTCCTCAGGAGTGTCAGCCGGCGGGTTATTGCTGCCTCCGCCGTTGTTCACAGCACCTGCTGTAACCGTAACCGCACATTCTTTTGAATATCCGCCGTGTTTAACTGTAACGGTAGCCGTTCCTGCTGCAACACCGGTAACATTTCCGTATTTATCAACACTGGCAACGTTTGCATTCGAGCTTGTCCAAGATGCGTTGAGCTGCTCTGTAGTGTTGCCCGGCACAAGCCAGGCGTTCAGTGGTGATGTCTCTCCCACCTCAAGACTCAATGCTGTCTTGGAGATGGCCAGTCCTTCAGACGCTACCGGTCGGTCATTATTTGAGGGATCATTGGACACCGTCACAGCAATTGTCTTGTACAGATCTCTCACTTCTGTTCTGGTTATCTCGGAATCAAGCACTTCATTATGAGCAACACCAGTTCCATCATTATATACTCTTCCGTATTCGTCTGCATTGGTGCCCTGAATCATTTCTATACGGTATATCGGAGTGGTAACGGTCTGCTTTGTGGTATACCTGGCGACCAGAAGTGTTTCTCCGGTTTTTCGTGCGGAAATTGATCCGGAATTATCCGCAGTCACCACCGCAGGATCGAGTGAAACCAGGCACAACTTGTTTGAGTAAGCGGGAAGCTCATATCCGATCAGATTAAGCACCTGTCCCACGGACATATTAAGGGTCTCATCAGGATTTTCAGCATCGTAGCAAATCAAAGAAGCGGAAATGCATCCGGGAGATAATGCAACTCCTGAACCGCCCACCCCGTTTTGCTTTCCTTTTTCGTCGAAATACTCTACGCTCATATGTGCAATTGCACCATTAGAGTCATAGCACCTTGATTCTACACTGTATCCCGTTTTTTCACCAGTAACCGGACTAAAAAATTCTTGAGTAACCTCCTCGATATACACAGGTATCACTGTGCCAACTCCGGCCTTTTGGCCGGTAATGCTTTTCCCATTGGTCGATACATAATCTTTCCACTCGTTGTGTTCCCTGCCTCCGCCCATGCAGAGCAGTCCGTTCCAGCTATTGCCTTTATAATCGAAGTCCGCAAACATATCCGAGAGATCCAGCGTTTCGTTCAATCCAATTACAATATCAGAAGGAACTTCTTTTACGGTTACTTCAATAGTTGTGCCGTCCTGAGTTGTGATCACTGCTTTTCCTGCAGCGAGGGCGGTAATCTTTCCGTCTGCAGAAACAGAAACGATTCCTGCCGGTGCCACCTGAGCCCCGGTGAAACGATCTGCAGACAACAGGTCCAGTTCCACTGCATTGTAGAATTGTCCAACAGCAAGAGAAAGAGACCTGACTGTTACATTTACTTCCTGAAGTACAATTGTTTTTTCGCCCAGTTTTCCGTTTATTAACGCAGAGCCTTCACCTACAGCTCTGTATTTATCATTCTCCACGAGAACTACAGAAGCATCAGAAGAAGAAACCTCGGAAACCAATGATGACAGCTCTGTTGAAATGACATCGAATCTCCCGCTGGTACCAATCCCCACCGAGATGCTATGCTGCAGCATAAACTCGCGGAACTCGTCCTCCTCATCAATCGTGCCTGTATCGTACAGTCTTCCACAATAGCTTTCGGAAACATATCCAAGCGATCCTGTATCTCCTGTTTTCACTTCAATTAACCGAGGTGAAACACCATACGGGTCGTTTGATTTTGCCAGATATGATTCCACTCTGGCAAGATTAATCGTCTTCCCGTCTTTCTCTCCGGTAATAAACACATATTTTCCGAAGAATCCTACTTTCTCCTGTATCTCCCAGATAAAATACTGATTTCTGTCTATCGATTCATACGATTCCTCTGTCAGCGGGAAGGATTCATGATTATCAAGCGCCGTAATAATCCCGGTGCTGGTGACGGAAACTCTGGAAGCATCGCTTGACGAAACATTCGTGTATTCAGACAGATCAAGCACCTGACTCAAATCTGTTTCATAACCAACAAAGAGAGTTATGTCATGCACCATATCCCCGACTTTTACATACGCTACGGGAACTGCTTCACTTTCTCCTTCATACACCGCAGTAATAATCGAATCGCCGTAGCCGATTGCAGTTATTATCCCGTTTTCATCAATCGTAGCAACAGAAGTGTCACTTGAGGCAAGACCTGTAAGTGAGTATTGCTCAGCCTGCTCAGAAAGATCACTGGTCTCTCCTAAAGATAGTTCATGACTTGTGACCGCATACTTCCCCTGAGGCAGTATATTCGGTATCTGATGTACCCATACATTAGCGAGTGGGCAGATATAGCCCTCGGTATATCCAGAGCCGGCGCTGATTCCGTAAATACTGCACGAGCCGCTTGCCACAGCGGTAATGGTACCGTCAGCAGATACCGTTGCAACTCTCTCATCGGTCGAATAAATATCCGAATAATCAGAAAGTACCAGACGGGAGTTGGCCGAAATGGTCTCAGAAGCAGCAAGGGTAATGTCTGCTGTTGCTTTGGGTGCATGTACAAATATCTCAAGCAGCTCCGGCTCCTGAGTATCTTCTCCCTTGGGTGTCACTGCAATAACTCCCATACCTGCGCCCATATCAGAACGTACACCATCTCCGTCAATATCCGCAACAGTGAGGATGTCTCCGTTCTGTTCGTCAATAATGGCTACCCGTTCATTATATGACCGGTAATCGTATTCTTCAAAGGGATGCGCCTCAATAAACTCGTCAATGAACGAGTCGTCGGACACCATTTCTTCGCCTTTATCGAAAAATTGCTTCTCTGAAATAATCCATGTAAAGTCTCCGGCTTTTGTTTCGTCCTCACTATCGGCAAACACGAACAAATTAAGTGACAAAACAACAGATAAAGCCAGCGCTGTGAAGAAAATAAATGTCGCCCGCTTCCCGTTAAGCCATTTGTAAATATTCACATCATCACCCACTTTTCTAAATTTCACCTTTTATTTTTTATTTTACCACTTGCGTAAACAATAGTCAACAACTCACACCTCTAAGGTTATCAAAAATATAGTGAAATTCTCGATTGTGTTCTCTTTCAATTCCGTGATCATGCGTCTTTATGTCCGCGTGACAAATATGCACTTATTTGAACTTGTTTTTTTCATAAAATCACCGACTCGAACTGTTCACGAACTTGTTCCAATTTCAACGCTGCTCCCCTCATACAATAAACCCGATAATCCGCATATCGATACGGATTACCGGGTTTAATCTCTTTTCATCGTGAGGCAGCAACACAATAGTCTGAACACATGATACAAATAAGGCGTGCGATTGCCGCCAATAACACAAAGCGATCAATAGCGTTTGATTATTCTTTATCCGATATGCTCCTCAATGGCCTTAACAACTGCATCGTTGTCGTCCGAAACGATATAGTAAACATAAGCCCCGGAACTCTTTATCACCGCGTTCTCCACCCGAGCGTACTGTTCCGGATTGTATGACTCCAGCTCGAACATTCTCTGATTGTTAACGATGTTGAAGGCATTGACCATTTCCGCGGACTTGCTCTCATCCAAGGCCTTCACGATAATAATAGTGTCAGCTTTGAGCGGATCATCCGCTACCATAAACACCTTGTCCTCAATCAAGTCCTCTGCGATACCGTAATATCCGCTGATATACGCGTCATCCAGCATGAACATATCCGGAAGCACTCCCAAAGTGCTGATCTGAGAATACATTTCTACCACGCTGACATTAACATTTTTCCCTTCAGATACAGTATTCTGAGGATCATCTTGCGGTATATTACCCTGACCGGCACATCCGGCAAGCATAGTTGCTGTCATCATCAGCACCGCAAAGGCAACAGTAAGTCTTACGAACAACTTCATTTTGATACACCTCAAATCATTGGTACGCGGAAATAATCCGAAGAGTTCAACATAATTATCTGCCGCTGACACGAATTATAAACGATTTACTCAACAAAAGCAAGTGATTGAAACTCAAGAAGCTCCATAACCTTATTTTCTGACATAATACATAGTCATTCTGCAATTGTTATTTAGGGCATTGATATTTCTCCCAAAACATGTTAATATATTTAAAAATTTAGATTTAAGTATCATGATTTAAGTATCATGGAAATAATGAAAATCCCTGAAGCCATTTATGTTCTGCCTTTTGGCAGAATTGATTCTGTGCACAATTCATCCCTCTGCTATCTGCGCAATACCCGTTGGATGACGGAACAATATCTTTAAGAATGGAGAATCAGCATGAACAAAAAGACAGAAAAAGCGCTGCGATACTCGAGAGTGGTATCTCTGGTACTGATCCTGGTGCTTCTGATCAACGTGGTCACCGGTGTCGGTGCGCGCATCAACGCCCGTGCCGACGGTGCGGGAACGGAAGGCAATGTGTTCCCTTCCGCTCTGCTTCAGACTGTGACAAATGATGCTTTCCTGAACACAGTGCCCACACCCGATGTTCTTGAGGGACTCAAACTCACTCTGAATATTCGGGACGAAAACGCCGGCATCGTCCCTTGTTCTGCTGAATTTAAGGACGGCAACTACAGGATTGTCGATGCTGGTCTATACGGCACCGAAGGCGATTACCTGGCGGTTTACGCTGTCGAAGTCCCCATGACTGCCGCTGTCGTAACCGATGATTGTTTTTCTATCTACATCTATTCCAACGGTCTTTACTACACCGCAAACGTACTTTATAGGAATGATCTCGCCGTCAGTGACACTTATATCCCTGCCAATGCAGACGACGAGATCAAAACCGACGGCGACTGGGTGTATCTTTCCACCGGTGACGGTGCATATCTCATCAGCTATCTGGGAGACACCTCCGGCACTGACGTTCTTAACATCCCCGCTTCCTTCAGCGACGCTGAACCTCTTGTCGGTATCGGCAGCCGCTCTCTGGTTGATCTGAGCGAAACAGTGAAAACCATAGTCGTTCCCGAAGGCGTTGAGAAAATCTTCCCGTCGGCTATGATTTCTTCTGATTCCGGAAACGCAGAGGATATGTATCGTCATGATCTCACCGTCCGGCTTCCTGAAAGTCTTGAAGATATTTCTGCCTCGTCTTTCCACGGCTGCAAGCTTGAGTTTGCAAGTGACAGCGACTACTGGTGCGACGAAAATGCTGAAGGCGCATGGTATAAGACTCTTGCCGACGGAACATACGAACTGGTTTCGTTCCCTCTCGATCTCGAGATTGAGGAGTACGAAGTTGTCTCAAATACCAGTGTTATCGGCGATTACGCTTTCGCATACAACACCAATGTGCGCGCTGTGACACTTCCGGAAGGGCTGAAGGTAATTGAAAATGACGCGTTCAATGCGTCGATCCTCGACTCTGTCGAACTTCCCGATACGCTGGTCGAAATCGGTGACTATGCCTTCAGCGATGTTGCGGTGGAAACCATAACCATCCCCGATAGCGTTGAGAGCATAGGAAGATACGCGCTGAACCTTAGTTCTCTTTACTTCTCCCGTCCCAATATTACATTCAATTCTGACACTTCGAACCTCAAGTATCTTGGCGATTACGCTCTTCCCGGTGGTTATGTAACGAGTGCTGCCGACATTCCCGACGGTCTGAGTGATCTGGGATATCATATTTCCAACGGCATTCCCGCCAACACCACATTCTTTAACCGCGACATCAACGTAAAAGAGAGCAACGAAAACTTCGCGGTCATCGACGGTGCTGTGTATCACAAGAAATTCAGCTACGATGGTTCGGACGGATGGGTAATGCTCAGGCTGCTTCACTCCTTCGAGGGAGAGGAGCTGGTAATAGTCAGCGATTCGGACGTCAGCAATTCCGATGTGTTTGTCAACCCCGACGCATTCGGTGTAACCGATTGGTACGATCCTCATGGGGTTCCTGAAAATGAAACAATAACCACCATCAAACTATCTGATAATGTTCGTGCATTCCCTTACGCAAAATATAACATTGCATCCAGCGAAGGAATAACTACTCTCTGGAATCTCAGATCCATTGAGGTCAGCGAAGATAACGAATATTATCGCATTGGCGGCGAAAACAAGGACGACAATATTCTGTACCGTGTGCTTGATAACGGAACACTCGAACTTGTCTATTGCCCTTCGGACAATACTGTTTCCAGCTGCACTGTCGAACCCGGAACCGTCAGAATCTGTGAAAACGCAATGTCAGGTATGGGTTTTGAAGAACTTATTCTTCCCGAAGGTCTGAAAATTATCGATGACTTTGCGTTTATTTATTGCGGCAACTTAACTGAAGTTATCATTCCCGACGGTGTGGAGGAAATCGGCTACAGAGCATTTTCCGACTGCGTATCACTTACCGATATCACAATTCCGGCAAGTGTCACCCGAATCGGCGGCTCGATCGCTGATAAAAACGAGGACGATGTCCCCGTTACCTTCAAGGTCTATCCTGATTCCGCCGCTCACAAATACTGCGTCGAGGAAGGCCTCAAGTACGAGCTGCTTGCGGAAGATCCCACTCCTTCCCTCCGTTTCAAGCTGCTCTTCAGCGGCAAGAAGGACGGCAATTACGCGACAGTCGTTCTCACACCAAAAGCAAATGATCCGTTTACCATGCATGTGCCTTATTCTGCTAACGGAGCGGATGTGACTCTCAATATGGTTGCCGGCGAAACATATTCCCTTTCCATCACCAAGCCCGGTCACACCAGTTATATTGACAACTCCTTCGTCGCCGGAACCAACACTGTTCCCTCAACCATCAATCTCTATGCCGGTAATATCAACGGCGACAGTGAAATCAACGCCAAGGATCAGGCTGAGATGTCCAAGGTGTTCGGTTCTGTATCCGGCAGCGATGTGTTCCTGCCCGTCGCTGACTTCAACGAGGACGGACGTATCAACGCAAAGGACCGCGCCGATATCGTGGCCAACTTCAACAAGTCTGACACGGTTATAGATTAATCCCGCTGTAAAGGAGGATAATATGATGAAAACCAAACGTCTCCTTTCCGGATTTCTCGCTGCTCTGATTGTGATTTCCGTGCTTGTTTCCGGTGGTGCGATGACTGCCTTCGCAGCCGCATCGCCCGGAATTGAATTTCAGGGCAGCTATTCCGCTTACGATTCAAAACTCACTGTTACCGCTCTGGTTAAGAATCCCGACACTGACCTGAGCACCGGTATGTTTGTTCTGGATTACGACACGGATTATTTATCCACCGACGCTTCCCGCGTTACGTTTCTGGAACCTGCGCTTGAATCCTCCGTCTATTTCAGCGAGGGTCACATCGGCGCAGACTGGTATTACAGCGGGGACGGTCTTAGAAAATCCGCAAACAGCTCCCCTGCGGTAACCATCGAATTTGACATCAAGCGCGCTTTCCCGTCCAATGATCTGGAGGACGTACTCTCCGTCTGTGATGACACCGGTTATCTCGACAGCATCGGCGGCTACGGAGAGGACGGCGGTCTGCTCCTGTGCGTCAGCAGCCGCGAGTTCTACAACGCTGCTGAAAAGACTGCAGATGCTTCTTTCTCTCTGGGCTATCGTGGAAACGACAGCGTTTGCCCCGGAATGATTTTTGACAGCGTGTATTATCTCGGCGACGGAAAGCTGGTTACTACCGTCTCTATGGAACACCGTGAAGAAGAAACCGGTGCAGCCATGTTCGTCCTGAAATACGACCCGACAAAACTCACTCCCGCTGCGACCAACAAGGTCACCTATCTGGGAACTGCAAAAGAATCCAGGACCTATTTCGACGCAGCCAAAAACTACATCGGAGCCGACTGGTTCTACGACACTCCACTGCCCGGATCGATGGATAGCGTAGATGCGGTGCAGATGGTTTTTGATGTTCCTGCCGGCACCACACTGGAGCAGCTGAATAACTCGCTCAGCATCTGCACTGATGCAGACTATCTCGACACGCTCGGCTACAAAAATGACGGCGGCGCGATGATCTGCAAAGACGGCTACATCTGCTTCAACGACGCCAAGGGAAACCTTGATATTGCCTTCTCATATGATCAGGCAAGAAACATCACCGTTACCGACGGTACCGCCAAGGTCGGTGGTCAGACGGTCACCGGTGCAAAAGCCGGCGAAACCGTAACCATTACCGCCAACACCCCCGCTGAGGGCTACAGATTCAAGGAATGGCAGGTTGTGTCCGGTGCCCCTGCACTGGCTTCTGCTGCTGCATCTCCCACTACATTCACCATGCCCGACGCTGACGTATCGGTCAAGGCGGTGTACGAAAGAATCTCTCCCGACACGACAACCTACACTATCACCGTTACCGACGGTACAGCCAAAGTTGGCAATCAGACTGCCACCTCTGCGAGGGCAGGTGACACCGTAACCATCACTGCCAACACTCCCGCCGACGGTTACAGGTTCAAAGAATGGCAGGTCGTTTCCGGTGCCCCCACGCTGGCTTCTGCCACCGCAAATCCCACAACCTTCACCATGCCTGCTGCCAACGTGGCACTCAAGGCCGTGTACGAAAGTACTTCTCCCGATACAACAGCCTATACCATCACTGTTACCGACGGTACTGCCAAGGTTGGCAATCAGACTGCCACCTCTGCGAAGGCAGGTGACACCGTAACCATCACTGCCAACACTCCCGCCGACGGCTACAAGTTCAAAGAATGGCAGGTCGTTTCCGGTTCCCCCACGCTGGCTTCTGCCACCGCAACCCCCACAACCTTCACTATGCCTGCTGCCAACGTATCGGTCAAGGCTGTGTATGAAGCAGCTGCTCCTGCAGATACTACCTATACTGTTACCGTTACCGGTGGTACCGCAAAGGTAAACGGACAGACCGTTACCTCCGCAAAGGCCGGCGATACCGTAACCATCACTGCCAACTCTCCCTCCGATGGTTACAAATTCAAGGAATGGCAGACTGTTTCAGGCTCTCCTTCACTGGCTTCCACCACAGCCTCATCCACCACGTTTACCATGCCTGCAGGAAATGTATCGCTTTCAGCGGTGTACACTCAGGATAATCCTCCTGCCAACACCACCTATAAGATCACTGTAAACGGCGGCTCTGCACAGGTAGACGGCAAGGCGGTCACCACTGCCAAAGCCGGCGACACTGTAACCATCACTGCCAACAGCACCAATTCGAGCGGCGTACCTTTCCTTAAGTGGAAAGTCAATTCTGGAAAGATTACCCTTACCAATTCTTCCTCGACTTCCACCACTTTCACCATGCCTTCTTCGGATGTTTCCGTCACCGCAGTGTATGATGAAAAGGGTCCGTTCCAGACCAGCGATGATTCCACCACACTGTACATCGCCGGTGCGTCGATCGTTGTACTGGTTAGCTTCTTTGCGATTGTCGCGATGATTTATCGCAAGCGCGGCAATTTCATGGTTCGCTGATAGTATCTGTAATTAAGCCAGCCTGCGCTGCCGTAAGGTTTTTTCGAGTGGCACCGCAGGCTGGTTTTCCTGTTTTCTCTCCATCCCTTCGTGCAGCAATTACACCGTGCGGACACAATCGTCATTATCTCCACATGCGGAATGATCATTTCGCTTCGTATCTCACACTGCGAACCAGCCGAATAATATTGACATTGACTTGCCGCATGTAATATACTCTCATTGAAATACTGCCTCGAAAAGAGGAAAACGCATGAACAAAACTCTTCGCACCACTCTGGCGTACGTGGAGATTATCGGTGCCGCCATACTGCTCGCCTTCAACTATCAGCTGTTTATTGTGGAGAACGGATTTGCTCCGGCTGGACTTAACGGTATCGCCACGATGGTGCAGTACAAAACCGGATTCAGCATCGGCTATATGTCTCTGCTCATAAACACTCCGCTCTGCGCTCTCGCCTTCTTCCTGCTGGATAGAAAATTCGCGCTGCGTTCATTTTGCTTCAGCCTGACATATTCCCTTGTTTTTCTTTCTCTTCAGAAAGTCGGGCTTAGTGAATTCCAATACGTCACCGGCGGACACGATACCATATATCCTGTCATTCTAAGCGGCGTTATCGGTGGTTTGGTATATGGAATCTGCTTTCGAAAACACGCTTCCACTGGTGGCACGGACATTGTGTCAAAGTACATTAGCGAGAAAAAACCGGAGCTTAATTTCTTTTGGGTCACTTTTGCACTGAACGCCGTTGTCGCCGCCGCGTCCTTCTTCGTCTATGCGCAGACAGACGCTACCGGTTCAATTACCTTTAATTACAAGCCGGTTTGCCTGTGCGTGCTGTACTGCTTCATTTCCAGTTTTGTTGGCAGTCATATCATCAGAGGAACCAAAACTGCCTGCGAATTCACCATTATCACCTCACATGCAGAGGAACTGATGAGTGAGATATCCTGCACCCTTCAGCATAGCTGCACAAAGGTCACCGGCACCGGAAGTTTTAGCAGTAATGAAAAAAGCGTTCTCATCTGTGTAGTTAACAACCACCAGATAGTTGAATTTCGTAATATCCTCAAAAAGTACGATGATACCTTCGCGTTTTCAAAGACCATCAACGAGACCTACGGCAACTTCAAGATGGTTCGCTGAGTCTGATGATATCAATCTGTGCGACAAAAAGCAGCGTATCGCTCGTTTTCTCGGCGATACGCTGCTTTTTATTTATGTTGTGTTATTCTGTGGCGGCCAACTTCTGCAAGCCAACACAATTAATTATTCTGTTACCGGTGGCGTAGTGGTGGTTGTCTCTTCAGGATTTGTTGTGGTTTCTTCAGGAATGTAGTCCTGATCGTATTCGACACCATATTCGAATCCGGCAGGAATATCATTGGTATAAAAAACCTGATTCATGGGCTTGTAGGTATTCTTACTCTCAAGTCTCCTGTCGATTTCCTCTCCGTCCTTGTACACTATGCGATATACATTGACCCTGTAACCGTTTTTTCCTGCCTGATCCTTTGTGCCCGCCGGCAGATACTTGATCTTATAAGGAATGGTTTCCAGCGTTTCGTACGCGAAGTCGGCAGTGTATCCATCTGCAGTTCCTCGAATCTCGCAGGTAAGTATGCCGCCCTTTGCCTGAAAATCAATACGGATTGGATATTCCTTTGAGTTGGTAAACTTAAAATCAGTCCATCCCCAGTTAACCGTGGCATCGTTACCGAAAACCTTAGCTCTGTTTCCCGCGGTCTGCATATAAGGAACTGTGTACATGTGATTTGTACGGTCATCAATCTGCAGATTAGCAAGAATACAGGTGTAATAAAGTGTAGACGAGGTCTGGCAGATGCCGCCTCCATAGTCCTCCGAATTTCCTTCACCAGCAAACACGCCGGCTTTTTTGAATCCGTTGGCAGCTGTTCTCTCTCCAACCGTATCGTTGAATGAGAACTGTTGTCCCGGTTCAAGAATAATGGAGTTGATGTGTTCCGCAGCTAACGCCAGATTATGGCTGCGGTTTACTTCCTCGACCCTATAGTACGTAAAATATGTCGCAAGCAGATCCGGGAAAGTATACTTCTTGATATCCTTGAGATTGATCTGAGGGACTGTCACCGACACAGGTATCTGCCACTGAGATCCCCCCGCCGCCATGGCGCTTTCCAGTTCGTTTTTATCGAATTCAATTCCGTTGATTTCGGAATGATAAACCGTCTGACCCGCGCTGTCGGTGGATGTGTATGCATCGATAGGTCTGGTCGCTGCCTGCTGATAGATATCATCCGCTGTCACTCTTTTCGCCTGCACCGGTCCGCTGGAACAGGATACGGATATATTACCGCTTCCAGAACTGGCGAGGGCACTGCACAGTCGCGAAAGAAACTCATCCGTTCCGATTCCCCAGCCGTCTGTTCCGCCATATACGGTCATAACGCCATTCTCATAATCGATCTCGAAATAAGGATCTACCACCGGTGTACTGCCTTCGTTCAGCAGGGAATCAAGAAATGCTTTCAGCGAGGTTTTATTATATCGAAGCGCACCACTGACAGCATATTCAATGCGCTCAATTTCTCCCGTCTCACTGTTTGTTCCTGTTACAAAGCTGCTTCTGCTGTCAGCATTTTTTCCTACGTAGTTAATCTCACAATCTGACAGTTTGAGGGTGGCTTTTTTATTGTCAACCAAAACATCACACTGGGTCTCATTTATTCTCTTATCCAGAAATCCACCGATAACTATATCAGTCTGAGAAGACACAAGTGTATCCAGAACCGAATCAAGAGTAATTGTAATCCCCTTGCTGCCACCAAAGAAAACCACCGAGACCGCAACAACCACGATCAGAGCGAGGATACCGCATATCGGAATCAGAATCGCCTTTCCTTTTCTTCTCTGTCCCTGCTGTACTCCGGTGACTTTTACCGGCGAGCGCATCGGATTTTCTATACGTCCTGACGGTTCCCCATCATCTTCAAACCATACGTTACCGTTATGACGTGACGGATTGGCGCGTGAAGGCTGATAAAGATCCTCGTCATCTTCAAAACCATCAAAACCGTTCTGCTCACTCCAACCATTTCGTGACGCTGCGGTCATTTCATCGTTTTCACGACGCACTGATGGATTTTCCCGGCCTGTCTCTCTCTGAACAACCCATTCGTCATCCTCGTCAGTAATATCGAAATCTGAAAAATCGTCGTAAAAATCATCCGAAAGATCATCAGAAAAATCATCGGTGATATCGTCAACATCAGCAGCAGAATACTCCTCGTAATCATCAAAATGATCGTCCGTATCTGACCTGAATTCATAGCCAGAAGAATTCCCCGAAGACGATGCTTCCTCCTCAATCATACCGTAAGAGGAGTAGATATCGTCGCCGATATCCGCGAGATATTCCCCCGGCTGCTCCCGCCGGAACTGCCGCGGACTGTATTCCTGATCACGCACACTGTCCCGGTCATATCCACGTCGGGAATAATCATACTCCCTGCCGCGGGCGTCGTAACCATAGTCACGGCGAGCAGGACGTCTTTCGCGATCATATCTATCGTAGGGTTCTTCGTAATTTCTGTTTCGACCGCCGCTTCTTTCCGGCATCCGCCGGGGTCGTCCGGGGTAATTATCCCTGTATGCAGGCATATTGACGGTCTCCTTTCATGCAAACATAATCCTTGAGCGTATATTATAGCACACCACTACCCATTATGCGATAGTGTTTTTGTTACAGATATGTAAAGAATAGCGCAGTCTTGTATGTGAGTATAAGCCGCACAAATAAAACGTTGCAAAGGGTGGTGCTATAGTGTATAATTTATGTATTCAACGCTATGGAGGTGTGTCCATGGATAACATCAGAATTACGCCGAAAGGCATAAAGCGCGAAGCCCGCGGTCTGCTGACAAACAACTGGAGTCGTGCTCTGGGTGGTATGGTCATTTATCTGATGGTTCTCGTTCTGTTTATTCAGGCAAGTCGGCTGGTTGTAGCCTTGCTTGGCGATTTTGGCCCCGCCGCATCCGCAAAATCAGCGGATCTTAACAGCTTTCAGGATTATCTGGCTTATTTCACTACCGGAGGAATGGGTATCAACCTGCTGCTGATGGCAGTGCTGGCACTGTTCTTTTTTGTTCTCTCCTCCCCGCTTGCGCTGGGTCTGACATACTGGTACCGCAGTCTCAGTCAGCTTGGCAATCTGCAGGTCGGTCAGATTTTTAGATATTATGAAAGCAACGACCGGTTCTTTAACGCAGTTATTTTTCAAGGCATCAGCGCAGTGCTGAACATACTGATCGCGATCGTCTCATTTCTCCCCTCCGTGGTCTGTTTTGCCTTCGCGTATGTCCGCGGTGCTTCATCGGAGGGTACTTCTTCCGTACTGCTGCTTGCGCTGGGTGCCGTGCTCGCTCTTGCGGGTGTTTTCATTTTCCTTGCGCTTTCACTCAGATTCTTCTTTGCCAGGTATCTTTTCTGCGGTGATTACGGGTACGGCGCGATTGACTGTCTGAAATATTCCAACAAGTATATGAAGAAGCACATAGGCAGCGTAATGGGCGTCATTCTTTCCTTCGCCGGCTGGTTTATCAGCTGTATATTTATTCTGCCAATTGCATACGTCATTCCATTTTTCAACGCTGCCATGGCCGCCTGCGCTCAGGATATCATTGACGAGCACATGGGCGAAACTATCGAGATTCACCAGAAGCGACGCGAGCGCTATATCTCCGAATAAGCACTCCTTTTGTGTATTTTATTTCAGTGCAAGCGTATATTTATCCCATGTAAAAACTCGTTTACTGACAATCTGCAACAGTTTATTTCTGTTTATTCCGTTTATCTTTGTCTGACATTGCTATTGAACGCTGTATGAATATGCAGTATAATACACACATCAAAGCGGTTCAACCGCAAAACAACATTGGAGGATAAACATTATGAAGAAAACCATCAAGCTGGTCGCTCTGGCTCTGGCCGCGCTGCTCATGTGCGCATGCTTTGCCGGCTGCGGCGCAAAGGAAGACAACGTTCTGGTTATGGCCACCAACGCAGAATTCCCTCCCTATGAGTACGTTGAGAACGGCGAAATCGTCGGCATCGACGCCGAGATCGCTGCTGCCATTGCCAAGGAGCTGGGCATGGATTTCCGCATTGAGAACATGGAGTTCGGCTCCATCATCACCGCTGTCCAGTCCGGTAAGGTTGACATCGGCGTTGCCGGCATGACTGTTACCGACGAGCGTCTTGAGAGCGTCAACTTCTCCACCCCCTACGCCACCGGTGTTCAGGTGGTCATCGTAACCGAGGATTCCGCTATCACCAGCGTTGACGACCTCTTTGACGTCGGCGGCTTTGCCATCGGCGTTCAGGATGCCACCACCGGTGATATCTACGCTACCGGAGACATCGCTGACAAAGGTCTCGGCACCGTTGAGCGCTACGCCAAGGGAGCTGATGCTGTTCAGGCTCTGATCTCCGGCAAGATCGACTGCGTCATCATCGACAACGAGCCTGCCAAGGCTTTTGTCGCTGCCAACGAAGGTCTGAAGATCCTCGACACTGAGTACATCACCGAGGACTACGCTATCGCTATCAGCAAGAAAAACACCAAGCTGCTCGACGACATCAACGCTGCTCTTGAGAAGCTGACCGATGACGGCACCATCCCCGCCATCATCGAGAAGTACATCCCCTCCGAGGGTTAATCGCTGACTGACAACTTAAATCTGCAAGGGGCGGGCAAAGCGTTCGCCCCTTGTTTGGTATTTTACGTCAGACGAGGCAGTCAGTTTACCGCCCGCTGACGGGAAAGGCTCCGGTGAATAATTTTATGGAAAGCATCAAACTCTGGTTTGAGGATTTCAAGGCTGACTTCATCCTGAACTTCATCAAGGAGGACAGATGGAAGATGCTGCTGGAAGGTCTTGGGAACACTCTTCTCATCACCTTCTTTGCCGTTATACTCGGTATTATCCTCGGCGTTATCGTTGCTGCAGTCCGCTCCACATGGGACAAGAACAAAGCCACCATGCGTCCCGGTTTCGGCAAGGCTGCGCTGGGATTCTTCAACTGGCTGTGCAAGGTATACCTCACCGTTATCCGCGGCACCCCCGTGGTCGTGCAGCTGCTTATCATGTATTTCGTCATTTTCGCCGCTTCCAACAACAAGCTGCTCATCGCCATCATTGCCTTCGGCATCAACTCCGGCGCTTACGTGGCCGAGATCGTGCGCGGCGGCATCATGTCCGTTGACCCCGGTCAGATGGAAGCCGGTCGTTCTCTGGGCTTCAACTACAGCCAGACCATGATTCACATCGTTCTGCCTCAGGCTCTCAAGAACGTTCTGCCCGCACTGGCAAACGAATTCATCGTGCTGCTCAAGGAAACCTCCGTTTCCGGTTACATCGCCCTGCAGGATCTTACCAAGGCAGGCGATTTCATCCGCGGACGTACTTATTCGGCATTCATGCCCCTCATCGCCGTGGCACTGATCTATCTTGTCATGGTCGTGATTCTGAGCTGGCTCGTAGGCAAGCTGGAAAGGAGGCTGCGTAACAGTGAGCGATAATAACCTGATTGTTGTTGACAACATTACCAAAAGCTTTGCAAAAAACACCATACACGCCCTGAACGGCGTTTCCACCCACATTGCCAAGGGAGAGGTAGTGGTCATCGTCGGTCCTTCGGGCAGCGGTAAGTCCACCCTGCTGCGCTGCCTTAATCTGCTTGAGGTTCCTACCTCCGGCAGCATCATCTTTGACGGCGTCGACATCACCGACCCCAAGGTCAACATCGACCTGCACCGCCAGAAGATGGGCATGGTTTTCCAGCACTTCAACCTGTTCCCCCACATGACCATTCTGGGCAACATGACCATCGCCCCCATCAAGCTGCGCGGTCTTTCAAAAGAGGAAGCCGAAAGCAAAGCCATGGAGCTGCTTGCCCGCGTCGGTCTTGCCGACCGCGCCAACGCGTATCCCAGCCAGCTTTCCGGCGGACAGAAGCAGCGTATCGCCATTGTACGCGCTTTGTGCATGGAGCCTGAGGTCATGCTCTTTGACGAGCCCACCTCCGCACTTGACCCCGAGATGGTCGGAGAGGTTCTGGACGTTATGAAGAGCCTTGCCACCGAAGGTATGACCATGGTCGTTGTTACCCACGAAATGGGCTTTGCCAAGGAAGTTGGCGACCGTGTACTGTTCATGGACGAAGGCAAACTTGTTGAGGAAGCCTCCCCTGCGGAATTCTTCGACAACCCAAAGAACCCAAGACTGCAGAGTTTCCTTTCCAAGGTTCTCTGATCCCCAAAAAACAGAATCAGCGGCAAGCTCACCGTATTTCGATGGGCTTGCCGCTGTTGTGTTTATCAGAACTTTTCAAGTGTCTCTTCAAGATATTCGGGCATTGTCAGTCCTTGCTGCTCGCATCTGGCGATGTGTTTTTTCCGCAGGGCGGCGTTCTTTGCCTCGATCTTGTAAATCCAGCGGTAGACAAGGAATGCAACCGCAGATATAAGGGCGGCAAAGAAAAGGGTATCGAGAACACCGCTGCCTTCGGATGCCACCTGCACGACCGCAAAAACGCAGAGCGCCACGTAGATAATCGGGGTGAAGTATTTGAGCATTTTTTCTTCGAGCGCTTCATTCTTCTTCAGCTCATCAAGATAGCCCTCTGCAGTACTCCTGCCTTTTTTCTGTCTGCGTGCAAATTGCTTCTGCCATGCTTCGAGAACTATCTTCTCAATATCTCTGTCCTCAAGATTTCTGTAGTAGCTGTCCTGCTCCAGTTGCTTGCGGGTGTTTAGGATAGAGCCGTAGTTTCTGTAACGCCAGATGGCACGGACGATAATGTACGCCATGATGTAAAGCGCCGATGCCAGCAGAAAAGGCCAGACCGGAAGCATCAGGGTAAGCCTGCTGCTAAGATTCACGCTGGCTATGATAAACGCCGCTATCAGCACCAGTACTGCACCGTACCACACCCACGGCTTTATCTTTTTGTTCCGATTGTAGACGGGAATAATAACTGCGTCTGTGATGAGATATGCCAACGCCGCCACAAGCATTCCCGCCCCATAGCCGGACATATCCGCTTTTACGGTGAAGAAATCTTTCAGCGGATTATCTGCGGCGAACAGTTCAATTAGTTCAATAATGAAAACAAACCACGAAACACGATACAGACTGACCGGCATGAACCGAAGCCGCTCGACAATAGTGTAATCGCTGAAATAATCTTTACAGAATTTATTGACATCGCTGCCAACAAGTTTATTCACCGGTTTGCCGTCGTTCTGCGCGGTTATCAGCAGATCATAGAGTTCCAGCATTTTATCCTGTGAGAAAGCATTCTCGATATTTTTCAGCGTAGCGTATACCTGTGCGCTTTCAAACACCTCGCGGTACTCTCCCTTGAGCTGTGTTCCCAACACATTGATATCCATTATTGATCATCCTCTCCGAACATAATTTCATAAGCCGCCTGCGTAACACGTTTGTAGCTTGATCTGAACTCTTCAAGATGCGCGGTTCCCTCAGGCGTTATTGAGTAATATTTTCTGATTGGACCAAGAGGGGATTTTGCCTTTCGGCACGTAATCCAGCCGTTTTTATCCATTCTTGTGATTATCGGATATAGCGTACCCTCTCCCAGCTCCTCAAAGCCTGATCCCTCCAGACGCCCGAGGATCTCATAACCGTAAGTCTCTCCACGGGCGATTATAGACAGCACGCAGCCTTCCAGTATCCCCTTGAGTAATTGAGTATCTACCGTAACCATCACCTCTGGTACTTTGTATTGCAAAGTTGTTGGCACAAGAATAACACGCCTACTTTGTTTTGTCAAGTAGCTTTTCTTTCCGTTCGATACTTTTTGTCACCATCGGTGACTTTTGGCGCAAAATAGATAAAATAGAGCTATCACGATTATTATTTTTCTTCGACAAACTGCGACGTTTCCGATTGACCTTTATCCATAATCAAGATACAATGAATATAGCCCTACAGGCTTACAATACTGAAGGATGTGATTTTTAGTGGAAGCACCCTACGTTTCCCTGTTCGATTCCTTTGACGCCAGACGCCCCATCGGCATCATCGCCTCCAAGGGTTCTATGAATCTGGCTCAGATGATCTACGACCAGTTTGTACAAATGCTCCACGAACGCTGCCCTGAAACCTGCGACGACACCAACGCCTGCCGTCTCGTCAGCCTCATAGAGGCTCACTGCCCGCGCTTCAGCACCGGTGACGGCAAAGCTCTTATCGATCATTCCGTCCGCGGTTACGACGTTTATCTTGTGTGCGACGTAGGCAACTACGGCTGCACCTACGAACTTTTTAACAAGCCTGTTCCCATCCCTATGTCTCCCGATGAGCATTACGCTGATCTCAAGAGAATAATCTCTGCCATCGGCGGTATGTCCAACCATATCACCGTTATCATGCCGCTGCTTTACGGCGGACGCCAGCACAAGCGCACCGGACGTGAGTCCCTCGACTGTGCCATGATGCTGCAGGAACTGGAGCGCATGGGCGTTTCCAACATCATAACCTTTGACGCACACGACCCCCGCGTTCAGAACGCGGTTCCTCTGATGGGCTTTGACAACGTTATGCCCACCTACCAGGTGCTCAAAGCTATGATGAAGAAGTACACCGATCTGATCGTTGACAAGGAACATATGATGATCGTCAGCCCTGACGAGGGAGCTATGGACCGCAATATGTACTACGCTTCCGTGCTCGGTCTCGATCTTGGTATGTTCTATAAGCGCCGTGACTATTCTGTCATGCTCAACGGCAGACACCCAATCGTCAGCCATGAATATCTTGGTAACTCTGTAGAGGGCAAGGATATTTTCGTTTCCGACGATATCATTTCCTCCGGCGATTCCATGCTTCGCCTTGCACGCGACCTCAAGGAGCGCGGCTGCCGCAGAATCTTTATGTTTGCCACCTATGCCCTTTTCACCGAGGGACTCGATGCTTTCAACAAGGCATTCAGCGACGGACTGTTCGATGCTGTGCTGTCCACAAACCTTACATATCAGCCGCCCGAGCTGCTGCAAGCACCCTGGTACACCGAGGTTGACGCCACCAAGTATGCCGCAACCTTCATCTACGCCATGCATCAGAACCAGTCGGTTTCCTCTCTCCTTGATCCCCATTCCAAGATTTCCACTCTGCTCAACAAGGATAAGCAGTAATCATATAATTTCAAAGCTGACCTCGCGATAAAGCAAGGTCAGCTTTTTTTTGTGTCCTTATCCTTTATTAATTCTCAACTGCGTCTGTCACGGATCTCTTTCAGCCGCCTGTACCATCCAAATGGTATCGCCAGATTTCCTTTACCTACTCCAATGGCAATGTGCGGCTTATTATCACCGTGGAAATCGCTGCCGCCGCTACAGGCTAATCCGAAACGTTCAGCGAGCTTGAGTGCCTGCGCGGTCTGCTGTTCATCGTACTCGGAATAGTACACTTCCATTGCATCCAGACCTGCAGCAGAAGCCTTTTCCAGAAAACCTTCAAGCTGCAGGACATCCAGATGAAGCAGCGGATGGGCAAGTACCGACACAGCTCCTGCTGTTCTGATCTTACCGATCACTTCCAGCGTATCCAGTCTGCTGGCAGGCCTGTAATAGCCCGACTCCTCGTTCAGGACGGTGTCAAACGCCTCCTTGCGGTCGGTGACATATCCAAGCTTTATCAGATGAGCAGCAATATGTGCACGATTGATGCTTACGCCACCTGCCAGCTCCCGTATCTCATCATAGGTCGGAATATCGTAACCGCCGGCGCGCAGATTATCCACCAGCTCCCGCTTGCTGCCGTCGGACCGTCTGCGGGCTTCGCTGAGCATGATTTCTATCTTTTCCGCACGGCTTTCATCAAGAAACAGCGCCAGCACGTGAAATTCCCTCATCTCACCATCAACCGGATATTCAGTGGTGATCTCCACCCCCGGTACCGGCTCTACTCCGAGTTCCCGCGCGCTGCGGACAAACTCTGCAAGCCCCGCCACAGTGTTGTGGTCGGTAAGCGCAGCCGCGACCAATCCGGCACTCGCCGCTTCAGCAGCAACCTGCGCAGGTGCAAGTGTCCCGTCTGAACAGTTGGAGTGATTGTGCAGATCACAAAGCATAACAGCAGTTCCTTTCGATGATTATTTCTTTCTGTACCAGTAGGAATACAGTTTTTTATATCCAAGCTTTTCATAGAGTTTCACCGCGGTGGTATTGCTTTGAATAACCTGAAGATAAGCTGTATGGGCGCCCATTTCCGCAGCCCTTGACAGCAGCGCAAGGCACAGTTTTCTGCCCCATCCGCAACCCCGGTACCGCTCGTCCACTATCACGTTGAGCAGCGCCATGTACCCCCGTTCAATGACCGCAGAGGCGCAGGCGATACTCTGTCCTTCGTGCTCGATGCGGCAGTAGAGAGTGTCGGCATTTATCATATCAAACATACGGGATGCTGCAGATCTGGTTTTCCCGTCCGTATATCCCTCGAGTGCGAAGCAGGTATTCCGCCATGCATCATCAGCATGATCGGTGATTATGCAATCGCAGCACTCAAACTGCCTGCCGGTCATATCCATGGTCATAAGGTCAGTGGGAGTAAATCGGCTGTACCCGCGCTCTTCAAGGAGCTGATCGAGCCGCTCGTCCGCCGCATCAGTTATTTTGAATATACAAGGCAGTCCCTGCGATGCGTAGCGACGCTCACATTCCTCTATCTTGTCCTGATAGTCAAGAGATGAGGGATAAATCACGCTGACCGAGTTGGCACGGCTGGTGTATCCGTCAGCATAGCGCAGCAGCCAGCCATCGTAGTGCTCGGTGCGGAGAGCAGGATGGGAGTTGAAGGAAAGCTCCTCAAAAAGACGTACTTCCCCTGCGCCGCACTTTTCCGGTATGCGGCGGTAATGGGCATGCATCATCAGATAGGCAGCCATGGATTCGGCGGATGTGCCCGAATCCACAAAATGCGGACAACCGCACACCTCGTGAATAATCCCAAAGCGGTCAACATACTTTTCCATTGTAACTCTCACCGCATCAGCACGCTCAACATATCTCCTGTTGAGCCAGCCGCCGGCAACACCGCGGTAGACAAACGCCGCCATCATCATCGCGCCGGTGCCGTCAACAAAGCTGTCGTCATCGTCGAGGATATCATGGAAGCGCCCGTCGGGCAGCAGATATTTCAGCATAGCACCGAGTATACCCGTTCCGTATTCTATCAGCCTGTCAGCAATATCACGCCTGCCGGCTTCAACGCATGTGTCGATCACTCTGCCGATACCCATCAGTGCCCAGCCGTTGCCAGTAGCCCACAGCTTACGCCGGACAAACCTGCCCGAGCCCGCGTCGTAGATATGGAACAGCAGTCCTGTGGCATCGTCGCGCAGATAGCTCATGTAGCTCTCGATCTGCGCGAGGGCCTCGTCGTACCTGCCCATAACCGCAAGGAAAGGCGGCGACATATATATGGAATCCACCCACACCTGACAGGGCGAAAAGCCCTCGTGAAAGCTGACTTCGTTGTGGCAGATGGCGCCGTTATTCGTCCGAGGCGCGGTGTTCAGAAGATAGTCAAGCATCCTCTCCGCGCTTTCGCGGAAGCGCTCGTCGCCCGTAAGCTCATATGCGCGCCACACCGCTTCGCCGTTGGCTGCAGGGTCGGTGACGGCGATGTTTTCGTTGATGACTGCCAGCCTGCCGTCGGGCTGCTGACGAAGCATGGCGTCGTGAGCCATGGCGACGGCAGCGTCAGTATCCCCCAGCTCCCAGAGAGCCTGAGCACACACGCCCTGCTCCCACGGGTAGCGCTGGACGGCAAGCATGGCGCTCTTGACAATTTCTGTCTTTGCTTTCATAGTCATCACCTGCATCATTTCTCAATAAGACTGCGGACATATTGGGCATACTCCTCCGCGTGATTGACCGAAAACTCTCCATGGTGCATAGAGCGCATGATGTCCAGCCTGCTTCCGGGGACAACACTGTGCAGTCTTTGAGCCGATTTACGCATTATTCGTTGCTCCTTCTGACCGACAGCTATGCAGACCTCCGCTTCCGTGTCAGCCAGCGACGGTTTCAGCTCGTAACGGGCATTGGCTTTCAGAAACGCTATCATGTTCTGCTTTGTGATAGCGCAGGTATCCCGGTAATAGTCATCGTACAGGTCTGCTTTGAGTCTTAGAGAACGGAACTGAAGCCTTGAAAACCATCTTTTCTTTATAAGCCCGTAACTCATGTTTATCATCGGACCGGTCAGATGATATGTCACATTCATCGGCAGCGCCAGCGCACTTTCCACCATTGCAAAGGAGCAGATATCTTTCCGCTTTGAAAGCATTTCCACAAGGATCTGTGCTCCCAGCGACAAGCCTCCGATCATCAGCACCGAACCACCGAAACGCTCGTCTATATAGCTGATGAGCCTCGCCGCGTTATCCTCGATTCCGGTGAAATCATTTTCACTTTCGGCATGACCGTCCAGCACCGGAAGCACAACATGATAATCCTCCGCCAGATGCTCTGCAGCTTCTCTGCAGCTCCACCAGGACAGCCCACCGCCGTGAAGCAGCATTATTGTCTGCCTGCCGCTGCTGCCATACTCTTTTACATTCATATTATTTCCTCGAATATGTACTGTGCTTGGTCCGTAAAGTCTATATCGTATCTTGTGCCGTCGGCAAACAGAACGCCATCGGTCAGTCGGATGCGCAGGATGCAGGTATTGGGGTCGGCTTCGTTGATGTGTCCGTTGCCGTACCATTCCCCAAAGACCTGCCTGAGCTTTGCTGTCAGCTCCTTGTTCTCATCAGAGAGGACATATCCCATATTCTCCCCCACTCCACCGGCGGTAAACCAGTCTCCGCAAATCGAAACCTGCGGATTATCAGCAATGTGCTTCATTTTGCCGGAAAGAGCGTATGTGATCACATAAAACGAACCGTTCTCGTAATAGCTGTTCACAGCACGGACATAGGGTCGCCCATCCGACACCGTTGCCAGGGCGATGAAAGAATCCTTGCCGAAGCGCTGCTTCATTATTTCCGCTGTAATCTGTGTAAGTTTTTCACCCATCAATCATTATCCTCCTGCAGAATCATCATGTTGTGTATAGAATATTATACCATACCTGCCACAGGATGCAATGCCGGCAAAAAAGTGGTAGTTTTTTTGTCAATTGATTTTCATTTTTGATCAATTCATTGAGAAATTTACAAAAAACAAATAATTTTGCAAATTTTTTATTGAAGCTTAAATAAATTATTGTTATAATATACGAACCGGGGACTTGATTCCCGGGAATGTCAAATCTGCCTGCGGGCACACTCCCGCGGGACTTATACACGAGGTGAGCAGTATGAAAATTTATTCTGTTTACGATCCCGAGTTCAAGGCTTACGGTCAGATCGTCACCGGTATGGACGACACTGTCAAGGAAATCCTTGAAGCTCTGGCAACCACTCCGCTGCCCGACGGCACCGGATATGTCCCCGAGGAGCCTGTTCTGCAGGAGCTTCCCGCTGCTGTTGAGGTTTCCGAGCATCTTTACGGCGGCATGCCCGTCCAGCTGGGCTGGTGCAACGGTCACAACACCAAGCTGAACTGCCTTGAGTATCATCGCGACAGCGAGTACAATCTGGGCACCGAGGATTTCATCCTGCTGCTCGCCCGTCAGGACGAGATCGTTGACGGCGTTCTTGACACTGCCAAGGTCAAGGCTTTCCGCGCTCCCGCCGGTGTTCTGGTAGAGTGCTTTGCCACCACCCTGCATTACGCTCCCTGCCACACCGACGCCGCAAAGGGCTTCCGTGTAATGGTCGCTCTGCCCAAGGGCACCAACACCGACAAGCCCGCCATCACCAATAAGGCTGATGAAGACAAGCGTCTGTGGGCTTGCAATAAGTGGCTTCTTGCCCATCCTGAGTCCGGCGAAGCTGCACAGGGTGCATACGTCGGTCTGAGCGGTGAGAACATCGACATTGCTAATCTTATCTAACCAAACATTCTATAAAGGAGATCAAACTTATGAAGAACATCCCTGATGTAAAACTCGGCATTATTGCCGTATCCCGTGACTGCTTCCCCATCGAGCTGTCCGTTTCCCGCCGTCAGGCCATCGTTAAGGCTTATGGCGAGGGTATCTATGAGTGCCCCGTTACTGTCGAGAACGAGAAGGACGCTCTGGCTGCTCTGGAAGACGTCAACAAGGCCGGTGTTAACGCTCTGGTCGTATTCCTCGGCAACTTCGGTCCCGAGACTCCCGAAACCCTCATCACCCAGAAGTTCAACGGTCCCGTCATGTATCTTGCTGCCGCTGAAGGCGACGGCGACATGATCAACGGCCGCGGCGACGCTTACTGCGGTATGCTCAACTGCTCCTACAACCTGGGCATGCGTCACCTCAAGGCATACATCCCCGAGTATCCCGTCGGCACCGCTGCTGAGTGCGCTGACATGATCCGCGAGTTCATTCCCATTGCCCGCGGCATCATCGGTGTCAAGAACCTGAAGGTCATCACCTTTGGTCCCCGTCCTCAGGACTTCTTCGCCTGCAACGCTCCCATCAAGGGTCTGTATGAGCTGGGCATCGAGGTTGAGGAGAACTCCGAGCTGGATCTGCTCGTTTCCTACAAGGCTCACGCCGGTGACGCCAGAATCGCTGACATCTGCGCCGAGATGGCCGCTGAGATGGGCGAAGGCCGTTACTATCCCGAAATGCTGGAGAGAATGGCTCAGTTTGAGCTGACCCTCCTTGACTGGGCTGAGAATCACAAGGGCGCCCGCGAGTACGTTGTCTTCGCCGACAAGTGCTGGCCTGCATTCCCCGAGAGCTTCGGCTTCGAGCCCTGCTATGTCAACTCCCGTCTGGCTGCCAAGGGTATCCCCGTAGCCTGCGAAGTTGATATCTACGGTGCTGTCAGCGAGTACATCGGTGCCTGCGTTTCCAACGACGCTGTTACCCTGCTCGACATCAACAACTCCGTTCCTCAGTACATCTATGACGAGGACATCAAGGGCAAGTTCCACTACACCCTCACCGATACCTTCATGGGCTTCCACTGCGGCAACACTCCCAGCTGCAAGATGTGCGATGATTGCGCTGTCAAGTATCAGCTGATCCAGCACCGTCTGCTCGAGCCCGCCGGCAGCGATCCCGACTTCACCCGCGGTACCCTCGAGGGCGACATTGCTGCTTCCGACATCACCTTCTATCGTCTGCAGTGCGACAGCGACGGCAACCTCCGTTCCTACATCGCTCAGGGTGAGGTTCTGCCCGTCAAGACCCGTTCTTTCGGCGGCATCGGCATCTTCGCCATCCCCGAGATGGGCCGCTTCTATCGTCACGTTCTGGTTCAGAAGCGCTATCCGCATCACGGCGCTGTTGCCTTCGGCCACTACGGCAAGGCATTCTTCGAGATCTTCAAGTATCTCGGCGTTCAGGATATCGCCTACAATCAGCCCAAGGCTCTCCCCTATCCTACTGAGAATCCCTGGAACTGATCACCTTAACGCAGCATAATTATTTCTAAGCTATGAAACACGGGCGACAGCTTTACGGTTGCCGCCCGTGTGATTTTTCAGGTAAGCAAAAGCCGGTCATTCCGCAGCAGACCTTTTCTGCATCGGAATGACCGGTTTGGTGTTTTTCTGCAGGTATTTGTCACGTTCCACGGCTCCTGTGCATATCTATATATCAGCTATACTCATTCTGAACAGCGGAGTGATATTGTGGATATCTTCAACATTCTTCTGGGAACATTCCGGGAATTATACTACATAATACTAGGTGTGTCTGCCGGCGGCTCCTTTCCCCGAAAGCTTACCGCAGCAGAGGAGGCAGATTATCTGCGGCGGCTCAGCGGAGGAGATCAGGAGGCACGTGCCCGGCTGATTGAACACAACTTGCGTCTTGTGTCCCACATAACGAGGAAGTATTTTCTCAGCCAGACCGATTCGGAGGATATGCTCTCGGTTGGCACCATCGGACTGATAAAAGCTGTGGACAGCTACAGTCCGGAAAAATGCACCAAGTTCTCCTCATTTGCTTCCAGGTGCATCGAAAACGAGTGCCTGATGTATCTGCGCGCAGCAAAGAAAACATCGCTGAACGTTTCTATCTCTGATCCTATTGACACTGACAAGAACGGAAACGAGCTGACACTACTGGACATTATCTCCTGTGAGGATACTATTGCAGACGATCTTGACACACGCCTGAAATGCCAACAGCTCCGCGGAATGATCGCCCGACTGGACGATCCCCGCGAAGCTGAGATAATCAGACTTCGATATGGTTTGGACGGAGCAGAACCACTTACCCAGAAGGAACTTGCGGCTATGCTCGGTATTTCCCGTTCGTATGTATAGCGCCGCGCTTAATGTAAGCGGCAAATAATCCGCGGCCATTCATCAAACCATACATATACTATGTAAGCATCCTCCGGCATCTGATGAAGCAGGGAGATGCTTTTGCTTATTCAAGGGAGGCACTGATTAAATCTGGTGCGCAGATTGCGCAGTCAGATTCTTCGTCAGACAATACAAAAAGCGGAGCTAATACTTGATGTATTAGCGAGCGTTTTTGCGAAGTATGGCGGAAAAGATGCAAGCAAGATGCGTGCCAAACCGTCAGGTGCGATTTATTCAGTGACTCCCATGATTCAGCTTTTCAAAATCGGTCACGGGTGCTTTGCACGCGCCGTTTTCACAGAGGTAATATCCCGCACCGCTTTCCGGTACGGGATAGTCTGTAGTAAATGGCGCGCAGGCAGCCAGTTCTTCTGCGTTGTCTGCCGTTTTGAGAATGATCTGGATATCGTCCGGAAGTGTGCTGCGCAGGAAATCCGCAAGCTGATCAGGTATGCCGTTTGAGGACGCGCAGATAAGTGTGCGGTGGGGATACAGTGCGTTCATCATGGCAAGCATGCCGAGGGTACTGTTTGAGGGATACTCCCATACATCGCCGGCAAGGAAGCGCATCTGTCGATGGGCGCAGGTCATCCACTCTCTCTCGCCGGTAAGCATGGCAAGCGCCTGCAAGGCAGCTGCAGCAGTGGAATTGCCCGAGGGTATCGCTCCGTCGTAGGTCTCCTTTGGGCGAGCGATAAGCTGTTCACTGTCCGAGGCGTTGATGAAATAACCGTCGTTTTCCTTATCCTCGAAAAGCTCCACCATCTGCCGCGCACGCTTTATGGCAAGGGCCAGATATTTCACCTCAAAGCGCATGCGGTACAGTTCCAGAAGCGCAAGGGTGTACACGGCGTAGTCCTCAAGCTGGCCTGCATGGGCGGCTTCTCCGTCACGCCAGCGCAGATAAAGGCGGTCGTTTTCGTCGGTCATCTCCCGCTCGATGAACTCCTGAGCACGAATGGCAAGGTTGAGATACCGTCCCTGTTCGAGAATCTGACCTGCCTGAACGAGAGCGATGATCGTCCATGCGTTCCACGCCAGCAGAATTTTGTCATCCTTGTGAAGGGTAGTGCGCTTTATGCGGTAATGGTAGAGCTTGCACAGGCGCGGATCGTCGGTGTTCCAGCCGTCCTCGCTCTGCCCTATTCGGTTTGGGATGCTGTTTCCCTCGAAGTAGCCCGATTCGGTTATGCCGTACAGGCGGCAGAATTCTTCACCGTCTTTCTGCCCCAGAACATTGATTATTTCGCTCGGCGTGAATACATAGTATTTGCCCTCCACACCCTCACTGTCGGCATCCTGACCACAGAAGAATCCACCCTCTTCATTGGAAAGCTCGCGCAGGATGTAATCGGCAGTCGCACGTGCGGTCTGGGCATACAACGGCTTTTTCGTTATCTGATATGCTTTGATATAGGCAAGCGTAAGCAGGGCGTTGTCGTAAAGCATCTTTTCAAAATGAGGCACCAGCCACTTTCTGTCGGTAGAGTAACGGGAAAATCCGCCGCCGATGTGATCCTGTATACCGCCGTGAGCCATGGCTTCAAGGGTTGATTCCGCCATCTTGAGAGCATCCGGTTGGCTCTCGGCGGTAGCATATCGCATGAGAAACAGCAGATTATGAGGCGTTGGAAACTTGGGCGCTAAACCAAAGCCGCCCCATTCCTCGTCAAACTGCTTACGGAACTGACCGTAAGCACGGCGCAGCAGAGGGCGGTCGGGTTCCTGCAATCCCGGTCGTCTGCGCTGATTGACGGCGGCGGTTATCTCGCTGCCTGCCGCAAGCAGCTTACGGCGTTCATTCTGCCACATATAAGCCACCTGCTCCAGCAGTTCCACAAGTCCATACTGACCGTACATGGACTGCTTCGGAAAGTAGGTTCCGGCGAAGAACGGCTTCTGCTCCGGCGTGAGAAACACCGTCAGCGGCCAGCCGCCCGAGCCGGTCATAATCTGGCAGACAGTCATATACACCGCGTCAATGTCGGGACGCTCCTCCCTGTCGACCTTAATGCAGACAAAGTCGCGATTGAGAATTCTTGCCACATCATCGTCCTCAAAGGATTCATGCGCCATTACATGACACCAGTGGCAGGTGGAATAGCCGATACTCAGAAATATCGGTTTATCTTCATTCTTTGCTCGCTCAAAGGCTTCATTGCTCCACGGATGCCAGTTGACGGGATTATCTCTGTGCTGAAGAAGATAAGGAGATTTTTCCCTTTCCAGTAAGTTTGCCATATTAGCCTCCTGTTCGCTTTAATTCTCGGAACAGGATTATCATTCCCGATTGACAGCGGAATTATTTTGGATAGAATTGATATTGTAAACGAAAATTTTATAAGGAGATAGCGATGCAGAATATAGAAAAACTTGTACGTGAGCGGCGAAGTGTACGCACCTATGATGAGCGCAAACTGACCTCAGATCATCTGGAACAGCTGCGTTCTTTCATGTCAGAGAATGATAATCCATGGAACATCCCCGTGAAGTTCATGCTGATGGATGCAAAGGAGCACAGGCTGACCTGTCCTGTGGTGGTCGGCACCGACCTTTATGTGGGCGGCAAAATCTGCAAAGTTCCTTATGCCGAGGAGGCGTTTGGTTACTCATTTGAAAAACTGGTGCTGTTTGCTCAGTCACTGGGCATTGGCACGGTATGGCTCGGCGGTACGATGGATCGTGGTGCTTTTGAGCGTACTATGAATCTTGGCGCAGACGAGATGATGCCCTGTGCAAGTGCTCTGGGTTATCCGGCGCAGAAGATGTCCGTGCGCGAGAGCGTGATGCGAAAGGCTATCAGAGCTGACAGCCGTATACCCTTTGAGGAATTGTTCTTTGACGGTTCATTCGACACTCCGCTGACGCAGGAAAAAGCCGGAAAGCTGACATTTCCACTGGAGATGGTGCGTCTTGCTCCGTCGGCGGTAAACCGCCAGCCGTGGCGCGTTGTTGTCACCGATAACGCTGTGCATTTCTATCTCCGGCGCGGAAAATTCAGTGCAGGTGCGTTTGATATGCAGAAAATCGATCTGGGTATTGCACTCTGCCATTTTGCTCTTGCGGCGGAGGAACGCGGCATCGATGTATCTTTTGCAGCCAGCGACCCGAAGATCACTACCGGGGATAATCTTGAGTACATCGCATCGTATCAGTTGATTTAGAAATTAATAATCACCTGCCGGCGTGGGAAACATAATCCCATATTGGCAGGTGATTATATTATGGTTAACGGATTCCGGGGTTGGTACTTCAAGTGCCAGTCGGATAGGCAGACCTTTGCCGTGATACCGGCAATACACAAGGACAAAAATGAAAAATCATGCTCGATACAGCTCATAACCGAATCCGGTTCATGGAATGCGGTATTTCCGTTTTCTGCACATTCAAAAAGCCGTTCTTTCATCGAGATAGACGGCAATCGGTTCGGAATACATGGAATAAATCTGAATATCCGAACTCCTGATCTTACTGCAACGGGAACGGTTGCCTTTGACGGGATCACCCCCATAAGCTACGACATCATGGGGCCTTTCTGCCTTGTGCCGTTTATGGAGTGCAGGCACAGCGTGGTAAGCATGAGACACAGCGTGACAGGAGAAATCAGCATCAACGGCACGCCTTACATTTTCGACAACGCAGACGGCTACTGGGAGGGCGACCGCGGACGCTCCTTTCCAAAGGAATACGCGTGGACGCAGTGTCTATTTTCCAATGGCAGTCTGATGCTATCGGTTGCTGATATTCCAGTTGGCAGCCGCAGTTTTACCGGAGTTATCGGCGTCATTCTGATTGACGGTAAGGAATATCGACTGGCTACCTATCTTGGAGCGAAAGTCGCTCGAATACATGACGGCGAAGTCGTAATAAAGCAAGGCAGTATGCTGTTCCGAGCCAAATTACTGGAGGAACAAGCCCACCCATTGCGGGCTCCGCTTACCGGTACGATGGCGCGAACCATTCGCGAAAACGCTTCCTGCCGCGCTTATTATGAATTTCTGAAGGACGGGCGCACGATTTTTGCTTACGAAGCGCCGACCGCTTCCTTTGAATATGAGTACCCGGACTGATGGAAAATGTGTTGCCGAAGCTATATCATATTTGCAGATGATTCAGGCTGTTTTCTCAACTGATATAAATTGAACGCCCATGGAACCAAAATGATCTCATCCTGATTCCATGGGACGTTATTAGAAATTATGCTTCAGGGATTTTGAGATTCTGACCGGGCTGGATCACATCTGATTTAAGACCGTTGAGTGTCTTGATTTCCTTATATCTTGCACCATTACCAAGATACTTTTCAGCAATGACCCACAGGGATTCATTCTTCACAACAGTATGCTTCCTGTACTGCACATCCGTAGGCTTCCCGAAACCGTTCAGTCCTGCAGATTTCATCATTTTCGGGTAGTCAGTATAGCAGTAATTCATATCGGCATTTGTGCTTATGCCGTTTACCTTTCCGGTATGGCTGTACTGCCATATACCGTAGGGATACTTGAAGTTGGTCTGCTTAACGCCGGTGTGCGCTACCCACACGGCATATCGTCTCAGTATTTCCGGCGTAAAATTCGCCTCAAGAAACGCCTTGTAGCTATATATTCCGACCCAGTATCCGGCAGCTTCTAGAGCATCGCAGAAAGTCGTTGTTATTTTCTGCAGAATATCTTCGGATAATGCCAGTTGTGTTTTTTATCCTCAATATCAAAAAACACGGGATATTCGAAGGTTTTGTTTGCAATGACTTTGATGCAGGTCTCGGCCTCTTTTTTTGCCTGCTGGGGTGTCGTTGCATAGCTGTACCAATAAATGCCGATAGGAATTCCATTCTCCTTACAGCCTATATAATTGCGTTCGAACCATGCATCCTCCTGTGAAAGCTGCCGGCCATAGCCCGCACGAAGTATTGCAAATTCAATACCATCCGATTTTACCTTTTTCCAGTCGATATCCCCCTGATGTGTTGAAACATCAATACCTTTCGTCATACTATTCACCTCATGTGCTTATCATAAAGCTACTGAATCTGCGTAATGACGAGGTGTTCAGAAACAGGACGTGTTCCACCTGCAAGCGGAGTGATAGTGAGGGCAGCTGCATTGCCGGCGGGATTTCGTACTGTCAGGATTGAGTTTTCAGTAGTAGTAGTTACAATGGACATACCAACAATCTGAGAGGCGCCTGTTGCGCGTCCTACCACGGTGTACGGGAGATCTTCTCCATTCAGAGTCAGAACTAACTGACCTGCTTCATCTACACTAACCTCAAACAGTATATGGTAGGTTCCGATCTGAGTCAGATTAAACGAATCAGGACCCGTTCTTACGATTTCCGTGCCGCTCGAAGGACCGTCATTCGGGAAGCTGACGTCAGTGCCCGGCGCAACTGCGGCTGTGTTATCAGGCGGCATCAACGCATAAAAGTCAGCAAAACCGAGGACTCCGCCTGCAGGACCCTGCGGACCAACGGGACCAACCTCACCGGCAGGACCCTGAGGACCAACGGGACCGGCTTCACCGGCAGGAC
>JAZUPE010000018.1:0-64317 GCA_045605025.1 Acutalibacteraceae bacterium | reverse complement strand
CTGATAGCTTTTTCCTTCCATATACTTAATCAGTACGTCCTTTTCAAGATCGGAAAGCATTTCGCCGATTTTGCCTTCAATGACAGAAAGATCTTCCTTGGAAATCACCATCGCTTCAGGATTTGAAAAATTGTCCTCTGTGATGGTATCCAGAAGCGTTCTTTCGCTCTTTTCGTCAAACATCGGTTTATCCAGGGAAACATAGCTGTTAAGCGGTATATGCTTTTGCCTCGTTGCAGTCTTGATCGCGGTAATGATCTGGCGGGTAATACAAAGTTCAGCAAACGCACGGAAGGAGGATTGCCTGTCTTCCCTGTAATCGCGGATGGCCTTGTATAAGCCGATCATTCCCTCCTGATCAATGTCCAGCAGAGCCATATGCGCTCCTGCGTTCTCAGTAGCCTGCCGGTAAAAAACGATCGCCTCTTCGTTGGTGTCGTTGTCCACATCGGCGCGCACTACCGCAGAGCGGTATTCGCCGCTTCTGGGATAGCGCAGGGTTATCTGCGGCCCGAGAGCATTCTCCAGCACCGCCTGTATAGCCGCGCCGTCACCGAAGGGTTGAGGCGGCTCCATTACGTTTTCCGCCGTAAGCGCCGACAGGGCGCAGCCGCCCGTGGTCAGCATCGTCAATATCGCTGCAGCCGCCGCGGCTGCGCGAATCAGTTGTCTTATCATTCTTCGAATCATTCTCCATAAATCAGATAAGAGTATGGCTCAGCGCGCATACAACGCATACAAATAAATTATATCACAGTCTTTTCCGGAAAGATACAGCAAAAAATCTCCGCGCAGATAAAAATGCCGTCCCCGGAAACAGAATTCCGGGGACGGCAGAAATGCTAATGTACGATTACTGAGCTTCTTCGAGGCTGCCTTCGGCACGACCCTCATAGAAGAACGCATTGTTCGCGCGGCCTTCAGCGGTGTTTCCGCCGGTGGCAAGGCTGACTACGACGCAGAGAATGAGGGAGACAATCATTGCAAGGCAGGCAAAGAGCGGCCCCTGATTCATCATTTCGCCAAGACCGAAGGGTGCCATCCATCCGTTGGCAAAGAGCTTGGCGATAACCGGAGGCAGAGCGGTGATGAAGCCGCCCAGCATACCTGCCCACGCACCGGCCTTGTTAAGTCCGCGCCAGTAGAGTGCGATGGCGTAAGGCGCAAGGAAGGAACCGGAGATAATGCCCCAGGAGTAGCTCATCATATCCAGGATGAGGGTGTTGGAATTGGCGATGACAAAGCTGAGTACGACAAAGACGATGCACAGGACCTTGGTGACGACAGCCTGAGCGGTCTTGGATATCTCCTTTTTGCTCTCAGCAGCGATAACGTCCATGGTCAGAGTGGAACACGCGGTGAGAGTGACCGAGGAAAGAGTGGAAACGGAAGCAGAAATGAGCAGCATGAGCACAACGCCCAGCAAAACATTGGGCAGCTGTGAATTGAGCAGCATATGGGGAACAATATAGTCCACGCCGCCCTCAGGAAGCTGGTCGAAGAAAACGTGACCCAGAGAACCGACAAAGTAACCGCCCACGCCGATGATGATGCCGAAAACGGTGCAGATGATGGTGCCGGTGCGCACTTCCTTCTTATCCTTGATGCCGTAGTATTTGTGAATCATCTGCGGAAGTCCCCATGTGCCGAAGCTGGTCATCAGCACGGTGCCCCACAGGGAAAGGTGATCCTTCGCGGTCAGATTGAGTCCGGCGGTTTCAGCGGCAAGACGCTCCATACCGGTCTGCAGTCCGCCCACAGCGTCGCTGCGGATAACGAAGATTATCATAAGAATGACGCCGATCATCATAATCAGACCCTGCACGCCATCGGCCTTGAGGGCTCCGACATAACCGGAAAGAACGATGATGAGCGCCGAGGCAACAGCGATGATTATCATGCACACGTTCTCGGGAATGTTGAGCAGCACTGAGCAGACACTGGTAAGTCCCTTGTAAACACTGGCGGAATACGGAATGAGGAAGACAAAAATTACCAGCGCGCAGAACAGCTTCATACCGCGGGACTGATAGCGGGCATCGAAGAACTGGGGCATGGACTTGATCTTGAGGCGGCGGGTGGTTTCACGGGTGCGGTTGGCAAGCACAAGCCACGCCAGCAGCGAACCGAATATGGCGTTGCCGATGCCGGGCAGCACAGCCCACGCGCCGAAGCCCCAGCCGGTCTTTCCAGCATAACCGATAAACATTACCGCAGAGAAATAGGCGGTGCCGTAAGACAGAGCCGAAAGCCAGCCCTTGGAGTTGCGGCTGCCAACGGTAAAGTCGGTCATGTTTCTGGAACGACTGCGATTGATGAGTCCGATGACCAGCATGAACACGGCATAAGCCGCGATAACCAGCCACAGGGTAAGCTGCTTGTTCATTAGATTACCTCCGCCCGCTTTAGCGATTTTATGCTTTTATGCGTGAAAGCGTAAAAGTGAATGTAGTGACATGATACACGAATCCGACGCACTTGTCAAGCACAAAAATCACTGCTTGTTATTGTCAGTCAAAAATTGTCTTTTTACATCAAAGGGATTGTATGGTTGTTGATAATATGTTAAAATGCAATAAATATGTCCGTATGCTTCCAAAACCATCCGGACTGCGAGTATTTGACTTATGGAGGAATACTATGAACCGTAAAATCGTGGAACAGGCAAAAGCATTTGCCGCTAAGCTTACCGACGAGCAGAAGGCACGTCTGCTGTCCGGCGTGGATTTCTGGCACCTGTACAGCAACAAAGAGCTGGGTATTCCCGAAATCATGGTCAGTGACGGCCCTCACGGTCTGCGTCAGATGGTGGAGCGCACCGGTGACGACGTAGTCAACGGCACCGTAAAGAGCACCTGCTTCCCCGCAGGAGGTACTACCGCCTGCTCTTTCGACCCCGAGCTGATGGCCCGCGTGGGCAGGGCAATCGGAGAGGAAGCGCGCAAGCAGGGCGTTCATGTGGTTCTGGGACCCGCAGTCAACCACAAGCGCAGTCCTCTGTGCGGACGTAACTTTGAATACATATCCGAGGATCCCTATCTCACCGGTGAGATGGCCGCCGGTATCATCGATGGCATCCAGAGCGTGGGCGTGGGTACCTCCATCAAGCATTTTGCCTGCAACTCTCAGGAGAAGGCCCGATTCGTCAACGACAGTATCGTAGACGAGCGCGCCCTGCGTGAGATTTATCTCAGAGGCTTTGAGCGCGCAATTGCCAAGAGTAATCCCTGGACCATCATGGCCTCTTACAACCTGCTCAACGGCGTACACGCCACCGAAAACAAGCGTCTGCTCACCGATATCACCCGCGGCGAGTGGGGATACGACGGTCTTATCATGACCGACTGGGCAGCCATCACCAATATTCCCGAAAGCTACGACGCCGGTCTGGATCTGGAAATGCCCGGCAGTGCCGGAGACACCCACGAGATCATTCTTGCCGCTCTGGCAGACGGCAGACTCTCCCGTGAAGGTTTTGAGCGCGCCGCCCGGACTGTTCTCGAGCTGATCGTGCGCGCCGCAGAGGGCGAACAAATCGAATACTCCTGCAACATGGAAAAGCACTATGCCCTTGCCCGTGAGGCCGCCGAGCAGAGCGCTGTCCTGCTCAAGAACGACGGTATCCTGCCCTACAAGGGCGGCAGCGTGGCGGTCATCGGCAGCATGGCAAAGCGCCCCCGTTATCAGGGCGGCGGCAGCAGCCATATCGAGCCCATTGTCATGGACAGCCCCTATGAGGCATTCCAGCAGGCAGGCATCGCCTTTGACTACGCCGACGGCTACGGTGACGAGGAGCTGACCCCCAACGCAAAGCTCATCGAAGAAGCCCGTATTGCCGCCCGCGACAAGGACATCGTGTTCATTTTCGCCGGTCTGCCTGCCAGCATCGAATCGGAGGGCTTTGACCGCGACGACATCAATATGCCCGACAGCCACATCCGGCTCATCGAGGACGTTGCCGCCGTAAACCCCAACGTGGTGGTCATCCTCAGCTGCGGCAGCGCCGTTTCCATGCCCTGGCTGAACAAGGTCAAGGGTGTGCTGCTGATGTATCTGGGCGGATGCCAGCTGGGCAAGGCAGCAGTCAACCTGCTCACCGGCAAGGCCAATCCCTGCGGCAAACTGCCCGAAACCTTCCCCCTGCGCATCGAAGATACTCCCTGCCACGGCTGGTTCGGCAATGAGATGTACTATGCCGAGTACCGGGAGAGCATCTTCACCGGCTATCGCTACTATGACACCGCGAAAAAGGAAGTGCTCTTCCCCTTCGGCAGCGGTCTTTCCTATACTACTTTCGCGTATTCCGACATGAAGATCGACAGTGCCTCCATCGGCGAGGGCGGTACCGCAAAGGTGAGCGTCACCGTCACCAACACCGGCAGGGTCGCCGGCCGCGAGATCGCCATGCTGTTCGTGGGCAAGGAGAAATCTGAGCTGTATCGTCCTGCAAAGGAACTCAAGGGCTTCAAGAAGGTCGCCCTGCAGCCCGGCGAAAGCGCTGTGGTGGAGTTCGAGCTGACTCCCGATCTGCTGTCGGTGTACAACACCCGTACAAACGCCTGGTATGCCGAGCCGGGTGAGTACAGGCTGTACGCAGGTCCCAACGTGGCCGAGCTGCCTCTGAGCCTCACTCTGACGCTCACCACTCCCGAGCAGCCCACCAACGACCTTGAGCCCAAGGCCGACTGCTACTATCATGTCGCCACCCTCAGGCAGTTCCGCCCCAACGACCATCAGTTCGAGTCGCTGCCCGGCGTTAAGCTGCCCGACCGCAACGTGTTCCGTCCGCTGACGCTGGAAAGCCCTGTGGGTGAACTCAACCGCACCTTTGCCGGCCGTCAGTTTGTCAAGATCGCAAAGAGACACGCGCTCAAGACCGCCGTTGCCGGAATGGACGTGGAAAAGATGATTGAGGAGGGCGTGCTTGAGATGCCCATTCGTGCATCCATCATGGCAGGCTTCACCCGTTATCAGCTGGAGGGTATCGTCTGGCTGGGTAAGGGTAAGGTATTCAAGGGTCTGCGCATGCTGAGCAAAAAAGGAAAGAAATAATCAGTAAACTGATCGAGCCGGAGGGGAGAGCATTCGTGTACTCCTCTCCGGCTCGCATAGTACCCGGAACATTCATAATGAAATCGGAGTGATATTATGGAAAACAAGAAAGAGGCCTGCGTGCGCGGTACTGTAGTGAACGACAGCGATGTTGTCCCGGAAACCGTTACAGAGAAGCCGCGGCGGAAAATATCCAAACGCGCCCTGTTCTTTATCAGACTGGCGCTGACAGCGGCAGTTCTGACAGGCGGATATTTCTTGCTGGGGTATCTGATGGACCTTGGAACTCTGGCACAGTCATATACCTTTACAAAGGTGGATGGCGGCTACGAAATTTCCGCTTTCTCGCGGAATAAATACTCTGAGAGATTCACCAGGCTGGAGCTGCCCGACAGTCACGAAGGCGAGCCCGTGGTTGCCATCGGAGAGCTCGCTTTTAAGAATTGCCTGCATCTTGTTTCGGTCACCATTCCGGACAGCGTCACCGTTATAGACGTTGGAGCTTTCCTGCAATGCGAATCGCTGGAATCGGTAGTCCTTCCCGAAAGACTGACCCATATCGGCACCGCAGCGTTCGGCAGCTGCAAATCACTGAAATCGGTGATTCTTCCCGAGGGACTGACCCATATCGACAGCGGAGCGTTCAGTCACTGCGAATCGCTTACGTCGATAGATCTGCCTGACGGTCTGACCGAAATAGCGGGGAGTACGTTTTCCTCCTGTATTGCACTGGAATCTGTAAGCTTACCGGAAAGCATAACTGCCATAGGAGATTACGCGTTTAAATACTGTCATAAACTGCAGACTGTTGATATACCCGACAGCGTCGAGAAGATAGATTCCTCCGCTTTCAGTTACTGCCGCTCGCTGTCCTCGGTATATATCCCAGCCGCCACAACACAGATCGGAGAGATTGCGTTTCAGCACTGCAGCGAACTTACCGCCATCGACGTGCATCCTGATAATCCTGTATACAGCTCGCAGGACGGAGTGCTGTTCAACAAGGATATGACGCAGCTGATTACCTACCCCGGCGGAAAGAAAGCCACCGAATATACCGTTCCCGACAGTGTGATTGAAATACATACCAGAGCTTTTCTCGAGGTGGTCAACCTTGAACGTGTTACTCTGCACGACGGTGTCGCCGATGTGGGAACAGTGCTGGCTTTCTGCGGGTGTACTGCGCTGGAGGCAATAATCGTCAGCGAGACCCACCCTGTCTACAGTTCCCGTGACGGCGTGCTGTTCAGCAAAGATCAGGCAAGGCTGATATGCTACCCCTCGGGCAGACCCGCGGAACACTACGATATTCCTCAGGGTGTCACATCCATCGCTCCCGACGCGTTCACCGGCGGTTCCAGCCTGAAATCGGTATCCATCCCCGAGGGTGTGACGGTGCTGGAGAACAATACCTTCTTCGCCAGCGAAAGCATCGAGCAGGTCCGGATTCCGGAAAGCCTGACAAAAATCGAGGAGAACGCTTTCCTCGCTCTGCGCGCGCAGATAAAGGTCATCGCTCCCCACGAGGCGGAATACTACGGCTATGATGCCCTAAGCTCAATGGAGTGGGTTGTGGAGTAAACCTGAATATTAACTGATTGCCCCGATCGCCTTTCGCGGCCGGGGCTTTTTTCTGTGTTGTGCTGTTTTTTCATTGTTCACAAAACTTTTTGTTGCAACCCGCGCTTTAAAGTGATAAAATCATTGCAGCGATTATGACAGGATCTGTCCGACCGCGACATAACGTAGGCTGATATGGAAACATTCCCGTATTATCGACATTTTGTTGTACTGCGGCGCGGATTGTGATATAATGTTAATTCAACCAAAGCGAAAGGCACGGTATTATACATGAAAAAACTGTTTTTAGGCAACGAAGCGGTGGCTCGCGGTCTTTATGAGGCCGGAGTGCGCGTGGTGTCCAGCTATCCCGGCACCCCCAGCACCGAGATCACCGAATACGCCGCTACTTACGAGGACATTTACGCTGAGTGGGCCCCCAACGAGAAGGTCGCCGCCGAGGTGGCCTGCGGTGCCTCTCTGGGCGGTGCGCGCGCGTTCTGCGGCATGAAGCACGTTGGTCTTAACGTGGCCGCCGACCCCATCTTTACCGCCAGCTATGTGGGCGTGAACGCCGGTCTGGTCATCGGCGTGGCTGACGACCCCGGTATGCACTCCAGTCAGAACGAGCAGGACAGCCGCCATCACGCCATCGCCTCCAAGATCATGATGCTGGAGCCCTCCGACTCCGCTGAGGCTCTGGAGTATACCAAAAAGGCATACGAGCTAAGCGAACGCTTCAACACCCCCGTCATGCTGCGCATGTGCACCCGTGTGGCTCACAGCCGCTCGCTGGTCGAGATCGGTGAGCGTTCCGGCGACGAGCTCAAGCCCTATGAAAAGAGTCCCGCCAGTCACGTCATGCTGCCGGCTTTTGCCCGTGGTAAGCACGTTGTGGTCGAGCGCCGCACCCTCGAGCAGATTGAGTATGCGGAGGATATCGAATTCAACGGTCTGAACCGCGTTGAAATGAACTCCGACGAGATCGGCGTTATCGCCGCCGGTATCAGTTACTGTTACGCCAAAGAGGCCCTGGGTGACAAGGCAAGCTACCTCAAGCTTGGTATCGTCAACCCCCTGCCCGTGCAGCTCATCAAGGACTTTGCCGCAAAGGTAAAGAAACTGTATGTTATCGAGGAGCTGGATCCCATTATCGAGAATCACTGCCGCGCTCTGGGCATTGAGGTCATCGGCAAGGATCTGTTCCCCATGTGCGGCGAGTTCTCTCAGGGTCTCGTAAAGAAGCTGGTTCTGGGCGAGGAAGCCGTCGCCGCCAAGCTGGAGGACGAGATTCCCGCACGTCCTCCAGCAATGTGCAGCGGATGCCCCCACAGAGGTGTTTTCTATACCCTGAAGAAGCTCAAGCTGACCGTTTCCGGAGACATCGGCTGCTACACCCTCGGTGCTGCCGCTCCGCTGGGCGCCATGGACTGGTGCATCTGCATGGGTGCTTCTGTTTCCGCACTCCACGGCTTCAACAAGGCCCGCGGCGCGGAGAGCGAGAGCAAGTCGGTTGCCGTTATCGGTGATTCCACCTTTATGCACACCGGCATCAACTCGCTGGTTAATATCGCCTATAACCGTTCTGCTTCCGTTGTCATTATCCTTGACAACTCCATCACCGGCATGACCGGTCACCAGCAGAACCCCACCACCGGTGTCACCCTCAAGGGCGACGTGACCGCCGCGGTTTCCCTCGAGAAGCTGTGCGACGCCATCGGCATCAGCCGCGTCAAGGTGGTGGACCCCTATGATCTGGCTGCTATGGAAGCCACTATCAAGGAAGAACTTGCCGCCGACCAGCCCTCGGTAATCATCAGCCGCCGTCCCTGCGTGCTGCTCAAGCACGTCAAGACCGCTCCCCCTGTGAAGGTCAACGCCGACAAGTGCAAGGGCTGCAAGGTCTGCATGGGTATGGGCTGTCCCTCCATCAGCTTCCGCGACGGCAAGGCGCACATCGACAACACCCTTTGCGTAGGCTGCGGCGTATGCGCCCAGCTGTGCAAGTTTGACGCTATAGAGAAGTGATTGAAAAGCACTGATTTTCAATCGGTTTCGCAAGAAAGGAATCATTACCATGAGTGTTAAAAGTATTCTCATCGTAGGCGTTGGCGGACAGGGCACCCTGCTTGCCTCCAAGCTGCTGGGTGCGGCTCTGGTTGCAAAGGGTCTGGACGTCAAGGTCAGCGAGGTTCACGGCATGAGCCAGCGCGGTGGTTCGGTCATCACCTACGTCCGCTACGGAGATGCCGGCGAGAAGGTCGCCTCCCCCATCATCGATGCCGGTGAGGCAGACGTTATCCTCTCCTTTGAGCAGCTGGAGGCTGCCCGTTATCTGCCCTATCTGAAGCAGGGCGGTGCCATCGTCACCAACACCCAGCGCATCGACCCCATGCCGGTAATCACCGGCGCGGCGGTCTATCCTGAAGCCATCACCGACAAGCTGAGCGCAAAGGGCGCAAAGGTCATTGCTGCCGACGCTCTTTCTCTTGCTGAGGAAGCCGGCAGCGTCAAGGCTGTCAATGTGGTGCTTCTGGGCGTTCTGAGCGCCCATCTTGATATCGAAGAATCGGTCTGGAACGAGGTCATTGAGACCGGCGTTCCCGCCAGATTCAAGGAACTCAACCAGAAAGCCTTCGCCCTTGGGCGCAAGGCTGCGGAATGAGTCTTCTTTAGATAAATTCAGGTCTTCAATTCGCTTTTGATGTGCCGTTGGAGATCGGTGAGCCGAACCCTAACCGTCGGAAAATTGTGTTATTCCGACGCACTGTCCGGCAGGCGGCACATCAGAAAACAGAATTCTGATATTCGTAAAGGAGCGAATTGAAAATGAGCAATTACTATCAGCCGGAAATCGAGACTGCTTCGCGGGAGCAGATTCGCCAGTGGCAGGACGAGCGTCTTGTCCAGCAGGTTCAGCACGTGTGGGACAACGTCCCCTACTATCGAGCCAAGATGGAGGAAAAGGGCGTTACCCCTGCCGACATCAGGAGCGTTGACGACCTGCACAAGCTGCCCTTCCTGACCAAGGCCGACCTGCGCGACGCATATCCCTATGGTCTGATGGGTGTTCCCGTTGAGGAATGTGTCCGCATCCAGTCCACCTCCGGCACCACCGGCAAGCGCGTTGTGGCTTTCTATACACAGGGCGATATCGACCTGTGGGAGGACTGCTGCGCCCGCGCCATCGTGGCTGTGGGCGGCACCAAAGAAGACGTGTGCCATGTTTCCTACGGCTACGGTCTGTTCACCGGCGGCGCAGGTCTGCACGGCGGTTCCCACAAGGTGGGCTGTCTGACCCTGCCCATGTCTTCCGGCAACACCGACCGTCAGCTGCAGTTCATGGAGGACCTCGGCTCCACCATCATCTGCTGCACCCCTTCCTATGCCGCGTATCTTGCCGAATCCATCCACGAGCGCGGACTGCAGGACAAGATTCACCTCAAGGCAGGTATCTTCGGTGCCGAAGCATGGAGCGAAAATATGCGCCGTGACATCGAGCAGAAGCTCGGTCTCAAGGCATACGACATCTATGGACTGACCGAAATCTCCGGTCCCGGTGTCTCCTTCGAGTGTGAGGCTCAGACCGGCATGCACATCAACGAGGACCACTTCATCGCCGAGATCATCGATCCCGACACCGGCGAGGTTCTTCCCGAAGGCACCAAGGGTGAGCTGGTGTTCACCTGCATCACCAAGAAGGCTTTCCCCCTGCTCCGCTACCGCACCCGTGACATCTGCGTGCTCAGCCGCGAGGCATGCCCCTGCGGACGTAGACATGTGAAGATGACCAAGCCCATGGGCCGCAGCGACGATATGCTTATTATCCGCGGCGTCAATGTATTCCCCTCTCAGATTGAAACTGTTCTGCTGCAGCAGGGCTATCCTGCCAACTATCAGATCATCGTTGACCGCGTGAATAACTCCGACACCCTCGAGGTGCTGGTGGAAATGACTCCGGACAACTTCTCCGACTCCCTGGGAGACATCACCGCCAAGGAGAAGATGCTGGTTGCCGAGCTGAAGTCCATGCTTGGACTGCACGCCAAGGTCAAGCTGGTTGCTCCCAAGACCATCACCCGCAGCGAAGGCAAGGCTGTGCGCATCATCGACAACCGCAAGATCTGACCGCTGAAATCATACTGAGACAGTGTTTTTTCACAGAAAGGATAGAATACAATGAGCATTAAACAGATATCCGTATTTCTCGAAAACAAGACCGGTCAGATCGCCGAGATAACCTCGCTGCTGGCCGAAAACAATATCGACCTGCGCGCCATCTCCATCGCCGAGACCTCTGACTACGGCGTGCTGCGCATCATAACCGACGACGCTGACCGCTCGGCTGCCATTCTGCTGGAGGCTGGCAACATCGTTTCCATGACCCCCGTCACTGTCGTGGCTGTTGAGGATAAGCCCGCCGGACTTTCCGGTCTGCTGTCCATCATCGCCCGCAGCGACATTTCCATCGACTATATGTACTCTCTGTTCACCAAGCACGAGGGTACCGCTTACATGGTGTTCCGCGTGTCCTCCGGCGGCAAGTTCGCCAACCTGCTCAAGGAGCACGGTATGAAGGGCGTCACAGCCGAGGAACTTGGTCTTAAATAATTCAACAATACATGTCGACCCACGCCGAACGGCATGGGTCGACTGCTTTTTCAGGAGGAACGATATGACTGAAGTACGATTTCTCAACCAAAATGAGATTGACGACAGCACACTGGGATTTGCCGTGGTTGCCGCGCGCTACGGCGGGCAGTGGTTGTTCTCACGCCACCACCTGCGCAGCACGTGGGAGCTGCCCGGAGGTCATCGGGAGCCAGAGGAGCGCATCGACAACACCGCTTCCCGTGAGCTGCGCGAGGAGACCGGCGCTGAGGATGTTATCCTTGAGCAGGTGTGTGTCTATGAACTGAGCGGCGATCTGAACGGCAGAGGGATGCTGTATTTTGCTGATGTGCGTTCTCCGGGCGAACTGCCGCTGTCGGAGATTTCCGAAGTGCGTCTGTTTGACCGCGCGCCGGACAGCTGGACGTACCCTGAGGTACATCCGCTGCTCTTTCGCAAGGTACAGGAATGGCTGTGCATAAAGAAAGGTGCGGACGAGCTGTGGGATATCTACGACAGCGAACGCCGCCTCACCGGACGCACTATCCACCGCAGAGAAACGCTGATGAGCGGCGAATATCATCTGTGCGTACACATCTGGATAACCGCGCCTGACGGACGTTTTCTGATAACTCAGCGCGCTCCCGGCAAGGGATTTGCCGGGATGTGGGAATGCACCGGCGGATCAGCACTGGCTGGCGAGGACAGCCTTACTGCCGCGCTGAGGGAAATAAGGGAGGAGACGGGGCTCTGCCCTGCCGCCGGCAGCGGGCGGGTACTGCGCACCATCAGACGGGAACACGACTTCTGCGATGTGTGGCATTTCCGGCACGATTTCACTCTGGACGATATTGTTTTTCAGGAGGGTGAAACCTGCGGCGCACAGCTGGTCAGCTTCGACAGGCTGATGAGCATGAAAGCCGACGGCATACTTGTTCCTTTTGAGTATCTCGGGAAACTGAACGAATGGCTGGAATCAGCTGACAACGACGCATAATTCACGGTTTGTACACGGGCGCAGTCTTGACTATCTACCTGTCGAAGTATATAATTAATGATATGTATTTTGCTATGCTTTTTCGCAGAAATTCAGCAATTTGACACAGATCGAATAATTGATATGCGCTTTGTTTGCCGCATTTTCCTGCACAGCGCTATCTTGAGAAAACGCAGCAGGTTGATATCCGAAACCTCACCGGTTTTAACTTTGACCTGAGCAGGCATCCTCTCTCCGCCTCTACCGAACACATGCAGACCTCCCGTGTGCGGTTCTTTCCGTTTGTTTCCGGACGCTGAAAACACAGCGCAGACTATGCATCCCGCTCTGCACTGCATGTATACGGTGTCACGGATTAAACATCAATTAATGCCTGCCCCTGCAACTCATAAAACAGATATACTCCGGAAGAAAGGAGCACAAAATGGCTCGTTTCAACTTTACTGGCAAAAGCACAAATACAACCGACCAACCGGAACGCACTGCAAAAAACACGTCCCGCCTCTCCGTCAGATATAGCAAAGCATGTACCGCGGCGCTGCTCATCGTAAGCACTCTCTGTTCCATCCTTGCTTCCGGATGTGCAGATGCACAGACGGTGGCGGAAAACCTGACCACACAGGCTGCTAACACGGAAATTGTGATCAATGAAGTCATGTCGTCAAATGACTACTCATTTCCCGCCGCTGACGGAAAATGTTACGACTGGGTGGAACTCAGGAACATCACCGACCGGACCTACGATCTGAGCGGATGCTTTCTGACCGACGATGAACGCAATCCCAAGAAGTTCCAGCTCACCGGACTTAGCATCGAAGCAGGCGGATATGCTGTTGTATATCTGTCCGGCCTCAACGGTGTGGACATCAACGGATATCTTCACGCCGGTTTTAAGCTGTCATCCAGAGGCGAAACCGTTTATCTCAATGATCCCACAGGTGTGGTAATGTCAAGTGTAAACATTCCGGAGTCTCCCGATAATATATCTTACGGATATACTCCCGCTGAGACAACTTTTGACGATCAACGCTGCGTCTGGTTTGCGCTTCCCACCCCCGGAGAAGAAAACAGCGGCGGCTACTCCTCCGATCCGGACGGGCTGACGTTTCCTGAAAGCAGCATTATCATAAACGAATACCTTACCGGAAACACTTTCTCCATTTATGATTCCGACGGAGAGTACTGCGACTGGATTGAGCTGCATAATCCCTCCGACGAAGATGTTTCAATGAGAGGTTACGCTCTTGCTGACAGCGATGACATTTCATCCGGCAAATGGTACTTCCCGGACAGCACGGTAATACCCTCCGGCGGCTATCTGCTGGTATTCTGTTCGGGCAAGAGTGCCTCGTTGAATCCCGAAGAACTTCACTGTTCTTTCCGTCTCAGCGAAGAAGATAAGGTAATCTCCCTGTTCTCTCCCGCCGGAGTAATTGCTGATTCCGTCGAGATCCTTACTCTGCCGGATAACGTCTCATGCGGCATAGACCCATCATCCGGCGAGAAGAAGCTGTATTCCAGTCCGACACCGGGTGGGGAAAACAACACCCACGCAAGAGACATCGGTACGACAGCACTGCACGGCGAGCCTGTAAGCGCGGTGATTTTCAGCGAAGTCGCTTCGGTGTCTTCCTCCCGCGACAAAAGCGTTATGGATTACGACTTCGTGGAGCTGTATAACCGATCCGCTGACCCGGTGGTCCTCACAGGCTACGGTCTTTCTGACAGTGCCGATGAGAAAAAATACACTTTCCCGGACGTCACTATCGGTCCGGGAGAATATCTTCTGGTGAACTGCGCTGCATCAGGCGATTCCGACGAGGAAGGACTTGTCGCCCCTTTTGGAATTAACCGGAGCGGCGAGACCCTTTACCTTACCGATCCGGACAACCATGTTGCGGACATTTTCTCAGCGGGCAAGCAGTCGACCGGCGTTTCCCGCGGCCGGCTGACCACAGATCTGTCCCAATGGCACTATTTTTCCATAACCACACCGGGAACGGAAAACCCCTCATCCGCTTCATATCGTTCCTACGCCTCCCAGCCGGTATTTTCACACGCGGGCGGAGTGGTGGCGAAAGGTTTCGTGCTTACGATATCCTCTGCGCCCGACACACAGGTCAGATACACAACCGACGGCAGCTTCCCCACGGAATCTTCACCGTTGTATGACAGCGGCATTACCGTAGACAAAACAACGGTTATTCGTGCGGCAGCGTTCAAAGATGGATTTCTTCCCAGCGAATCCACTACAGCCACATTTTTCGTGGGCACCGAACACACTTTACCTGTGGTTTCACTTTCCAGCGATCCTGCCGGTCTGTTTTCGGAAGAAACCGGAATTTATTCTTCAGGCAAGGGTCTGCTGAACGGCAAGGATAATAACTATCGCAGCGACGTGGAACGTCTGGCAACCTTCGAATACTATGTGGATGGTAAAAAGGAAGTAGCTTTCAACGCAGGTGTCCGCATCTTCGGTCGAGGCACCCGTTCTGCCAAGCAGAAAAGTCTGGCCGTTATGCTGCGCGAGATCTACGGTCCCGGATCGGTTGACTATGCATTTTTTGATGACAATCCCATAACCGAATTCACCAGCCTTGTGCTGCGTCAGTCAGGACAGGAGTGGCGTACAAGTAAATTGCGTGATGAGCTTTGCGCGTCCATAATGAAAAACCACGTAGAAGTGGATTATATGGATATGACCCCTGTTGCCTTGTATATCAACGGTGAATACTGGGGGCTTTACTATGTCAGAGAAAAGCAGAACGAAGACTATATCCGTATCCGGTACGGATATGCCCCCGGAGAAATGGACATCATCAGAGAGCAGACTATGCCTGTATCCGGCACTATCAACAATTACAGAAAGCTGAATTCCTTTGTCCAGAACAACGACATGAAAGAAGCCAGCAGTTATGAGCAATTCTGCAAGATGGTAGACATGGAATCATTCATGGACTTCTGGATCTGTCAGTCTTTTTTCGGCAACAACGACACAGCTAATATGCGCTGTCATTACTGTCCCGGAGATGAAAACAGCAAATGGCGCTGGATGATATTTGATCTTGACAACGCCTTCTATGGTTTTTCTCTTGGCCATGACCCTTTCACAAGAGACATGCTTGACCCGGAAGGGCATGGCATCGGCAGCAGTTCTACAACTATAATCGCAAGAAGGCTGGCTCAGAACAAACAGTTCCGCGAGGATTTTGTCAGGAGGTTCTGTTATCATCTGAAAAACACCTTCAACCCGGAACGCACAGTGGCACTGCTTGATGAACTGGTTGCATTGATTGAAAGCGAAATTCCCAGGCAGTATGACCGATGGGGCGCTCCCTCAGTTGACACCTGGACATCCAATATTGAGGAAATCCGCAATTTCCTCAACAAACGCGAATCCTATATGATCCGCTTCCTGATGAAGAATTTCAACTTCAGCGAAAAAGAATTCCAGCGTATTTATGACGATGCATAAACACGCTGATTAACAAAGACAAATACCCATTGATTATTTACCTCCTCTGCTATGAATAACAGGAGTGAATAGTCTCGACAGGGAGGTGTGCGCTTCTGAAATACAACGGACACGTTCTCAGACATGAACTAAAGTATCTGATAAATTATTCCGATTATCGTGCCATTTCCTATGCCGCCGGAAATATTCTTTTCCCGGACGAAAACAGCGGCGAGGACGGCTACTTTATCCGCAGCATGTACTTCGACGATCTGTACGACAGTGCGTATCTTGACAAGCAGGCAGGCATCATGCGCCGCCGCAAGCACCGCATCCGCATCTACAACTGCAGCGATGAAGTGATAAAATTTGAGATAAAGGATAAGTTTGACAGTTACATCTCGAAAATGTCTGCATCGATAACGCCCGATCAGTGCCGCAGGTTAATCAGCGGCAATTTCGACTTTATGATTGACTCTGACAAGCAGGCTCTGCGAGCGGGCTTTATTGATGCCCGCACCCGTTTGCTTCGCCCTGCGGTTGTGGTTGACTATAACCGAGAAGCATTTGTTATGGAGGAGGGCAACGTACGCCTGACCTTTGACAGCAAACTGCGTGCAGGCTTCTGCACCGATGATATTTTTGACGAGGAGATGCCCACGGTACCCGCCATTGCTCCGGATATGCTCATCATGGAAGTCAAGTACGATGATTATCTGCCTTCAGTGGTGCGTAAGCTGCTTGCCCCGGTCAACAGCAAGGCTTCCTCGCAGTCAAAATATGTAATGTGCCGCGACGCACAGAACACCTATTACAGGAGGGATAAACTCTATGGGAAATATTAAGTACATCGCCGAAGGAGCCGGTGGAATCATCAAGGACAGCATTGTTGAACAATTCACATCCTCCGGTCCCCTTGGGCTTGGTGATTCACTGGTGGCTATCGTTGCTGCACTGGTGGCCGGTCTGCTTATCTTCTTCGTTTACAAACTTACATTCCGCGGCGTGGTGTACAGCGCCACGTTCAACATGTCTCTGGTGCTTATGTGCGTGCTGACCGCCGCCATCGTTGTCACTATCAGCAACGACATGATGCTTTCCCTTGGTATGGTCGGTGCCCTTTCCATCGTCCGTTTCCGCTCGGCGGTCAAGGATCCCGTTGATATCATGTATCTCTTCTGGTCCATCACCGTCGGCATCATCATCGGTGCCCATCAGTACATATTCGCTGCCATTGTTACTGCCGCTGTTGCCGCGATCTGCTTCCTGATGCGCATCTTCAAGGGCAACAATCAGGTTTATATCATTGTCGTCCGCTGTGAGCCTCAGGCCGCGTCACATGTTGCCAACATGATCGGTTCTCTTGATGCAAAGATCCGCAACAAAACTGCTACCGCCCGTTTCATCGAGACCACTGCAGAGATTCCTGCCAGCAAGGTCCCCAAAAACATGGTGGAAAAGCTCCAGTCGGTCAGCGGCGTAATCAGCGCTGTGCTGGTCAACTACAACGGCGAGTACTGCGATTGATAACCCACGATAAATTACGCCCGGGCTGCATCAGCGGCCCGGGCGTATTATTTATGTGCGGTTGTGCGCATTCCTGTCGACAGTAAAATCTTGACTTTACGCACACGCGGGGATATAATTGAAATGCGCCCGAAACAAGGGCGCGGGATACATTCGCGGGTGTAGTTTAGTGGTAGAACTCCAGCTTCCCAAGCTGGCCGTGGGGGTTCGATTCCCCTCACCCGCTCCAGAAGAAACACTCCTATATGGAGCCTGGACGGGAGATAACAGTTTTCTGTTATCTCCTATCTGTTATCTGAAACGACCGGCGGTCTGCATTGTTTCCCCACGGAATCTGCTCCCGCAGCGGTCACCGATAAACGCACTATCCAGCTTCCAATAGAACAGCATCAAAATACACCGAAAGGACAACGGCAATGGCAGCTTGCACCATCATCCGGAATCTGAACACTGCCCTCCAGCGCGGCGAGCTTGCACAGCTCTCGTCGGGCTTGTGTTGTCGTGCTCCGGTTCCGGTGTAATCTGACGATTATCGGAATATCAGAACATTGACGATGCAGGTCGATCTCTTCGATTTGCACCGTCTTTTTTTATTTCACCGAAAGGAGGCATTCCTAATGCCGGAACAGTCCGCTCTCCGCCGCGACGAATCCGACCAGCAGTTGCATATCATCACACATAAAAAGGAGATAAAACATGAAAACCATAGACAAAACTGTTCTGGCAGGGTACAACGCCGGAATCGAGAAAAACCGTCTGAGAACAGGCATCGGGCTTATCGAATTTGAGCGCACAAAGGAAATACTGCTTGAAAATCTTCCTGCGCCGCCGGCAGTCATCTACGACATCGGCGGCGGCTACGGGGAATATTCCTGGTGGCTGGCATCGCTGGGCTACGAGGTACACCTGTTCGACCTGTCAGCGACCAATATCGAGCTGAGCCGAGAGCTTGCAGCGGAATATCCCGATGTGTACATGCGCCCGGCAGAGGTGTGCGACGCACGGGAGGTACCCCGCCCGTCCGGCAGCGCCGATGCCGTACTGCTCATGGGACCGCTCTATTCCATCACTGAATACAGCGAGCGAATCCTCGCCATAAAGGAAAGCCGCAGACTGCTCAGGAACAGCGGTGTCCTGTTTTCCGCCGCGCTGACACCTTTCAGCGTGCTGGTTTCGCGCATTGCAGTATATCATAAGGACGACACAAAAAAGAGCGCCGAGCTGGATAACCCGGCGCTGATGTCAGCAATATCACGCGCGCTGACCGACGGCTGCTATTTCAATCCTGAACGCTCTCTTGCCGCCGGACTGGGCAGTTCCCACCTTCACACAGCAAAGGCTCTTCGGGAGGAATTAAGATATGGCGGCTTTGCTACGCTGTCGGTTCACGGAGTGATGGGCGGCGCGTGGCTGGCGCCTGATCTGGACGAGCTGCTTGCAAGCGACGACACCAGAGAACTGCTGATGAGCACCGTGCGCATGCTGGACACTCACGAGGAGATCATCGGTCTTTCGGGACACCTGCTCGCGGTATCCAGAAAACACAGATTGCCGTCCGGCGCGTCTTATTCCACCCGTACAAACTGCCGGAGCCGTTGAGCCTCGTTGGCGGAAAAGCCGAGCTTTTCATAGAACGGCATCTTGTCCGGCATGGCGCACAGCTCCATGGCAACGGTCGTGCCGGGCACGCCGCTGCGCTTTACAAAACCCATCAGTTCGTCAATCAGCAGCTTACCTATGCCTCTGCGCTGATAATCGGGATGAACCACAACGTCCTTGACGTAGCAGCTCAATCCGAGATCTCCGATCATTCGTGCCATAGCAACGACACGTTCGCCGTCGTATACTGACACGCGGAACAGCGAGTGTGCCATGGCAAGAGCAGTCTGCTCGTGGGAGGGCGCGCCGTCCCACACCGAATTCCAGAGATAAATGAACTCCTCCGCGGTGAGAGTGTTGTGTCTGACAATAAGTCCGTTCACGGTTAACCTCCAGTTTTTTCATGTTTTTCTTTCGTATAGTATATCTCGCAGAATATGCGCTGTCAACCGGCATTGATTTGACATAACCGCGGATAAATGCTATTATCAATCATATGGAAACACTTAACTCAGATCAGACAGAGGTGCCGATATGAAAGCCAGAACATTGAAAATCGAACTCTGCGAACCCAGTGTATTTATATGCGTCCTGCGTACGATAGCAGGCTTTGTTTGTATTATCGCACCGTTTCTCGCGATTCCATTCCTGTTTTCGATTCCGCTGCTGACCAACATGGACACAAGCGGAATGGAATCGGGTCTGTTTTCTCTGATCCATATGGTAATAATGCTGATATTTGCCGCCCCGTTTATTTACGGCGTATGTCTTTTGACCAAGGTCTTTACCGGAACCGGTTCCGCCAAAGAACTGCGCGCCAACGGGCGGATGTCCTGCGAATTCCTTGAGCGCAACGGACTGCTGCAGGCTGCCGCCGAGGAGTTTTACGGAAAGGACCGCTATGTATGCAAGCTGGGACGCAAGGGCTGGCGGCTGCACCGCTATTCCCACCGCAAAAACGTGCTCACTCCCAACTTCATCTTCATAATGAGCGATAATATCGTGCTGACCTACGAAGAAGTAAAGAAAGCCCGCTTCCTGCGCACGCAAATGAAACAGAAAGGCAAAGACTTTTACGCCGACACTTTTTCTCTGCAGATGGCAGACGGAACCGAGATTGCGCTGTTCTCCAGCCTGATCGGTTCCTTATTCTCAAGCGGCAAAAGAGAAATGATCCGCCGGCAGGGCATTGTTACCGAGATTGCAAATCGAATTCACGCAAAGAACCCCGATTGCGAAATCTCCAGAATTGACGAGGTGACCCGAGTGGTCTCCTTTGACAGTTTCAAGCCTTTTTTCAGATAGTCTCAGATAACGGAGGAACAGCCATGAAAGTTCTGCTCATCAACGGAAGTCCCAGAGAAAACGGCAACACCGCTGCCGCTCTGCATGAGATGGAGAAGGAATTTGCCCGCTGCGGCATCGAAACCCAACTGGTCCACGTGGGCAGCAAAGCCATTCGCGGCTGCGTAGCCTGCGGTGCCTGTTACTCCACCGGCAGGTGCGCCATCGACGACTGCGTCAACGAAATCGCGCCGCTGTTTGAGCAGTGCGACGGTCTTGTACTGGGCAGTCCGGTGTATTACGCCTCGGCAAACGCCACCCTGACCGCTCTGCTCGACCGCCTGTTCTACAGCACTCACTTCGACAAGACCATGAAGGTGGGCGCCTGCGCGGTTATAGCCCGCCGCGGCGGTCTTTCCTCCACCTTTGACCAGCTCAACAAGTATTTCACCATCTCCGGAATGCCCGTTGCCTCCAGCCAGTACTGGAACAGCGTCCACGGCGGCGCGCCCGGCGAAGCCCTGCAGGATGCCGAAGGCATGCAGACCGTCCGCGTGCTGGCGCGCAATATGGCTTTCCTGATAAAGAGCATTGCGCTGGGCAGAGAACAGTTCGGTCTGCCCGAAAAGGAACCCCACCGGTTCACCAACTTCATTCGCTGAGGAGCGCAGAACAGATGAACGACTATATCCACAGAGTCCATTACCATGAAACGGACAAGATGGGTGTCACCCATCATTCCAACTATATCCGCTGGATGGAGGAGGCTCGCATAGATTTCCTCGATCAGCTGGGATACGGCTATGCCCGGCTGGAACGTGACGGCATCATCTCTCCGGTCATCGGCGTGGACTGCCGCTACAAGCGCCCCACCACCTTTGACGACTGCGTGCGCATACACGTCACTGTGGAGGATTTCCGCGGCGTGAAGCTGACCATCGGCTACACCATGACCGACGAGCGCACCGGCGAAGTGGTGCTCACCGGCAGCACCATGCACTGCTTTGTGGACCCTGACGGAAAGCCTGTCATTCTGAAAAAGCAGTTTCCCGACTTTGACCGCGCTCTCAAGGAGCAGATCAAAGTGGAAACAGAATAACCGGCAGAATCAAAGCCGTACTATCCGGAAACCTCCGGACGGTACGGCTTTTTTGTTATTGTTATTCATTGCTGTCGTTGCCGGTCATCACGTCACCGATGGTGGTGGCGGGAGCGTCGCTGTTTATCTCGTCAAGCGCCTGAGCGATGCGGGCGTGGACTTCGTCCACCTCACGCTCAAATTCCTTTGCCGGAGTGCGCAGCACGCCCGAGCGAATGACCGAAAGCTGTATCAGACGGTCGGAGGTGACCACGCGGACATATTCGTTCTTTCCGATTTCGGCAACCAGTTTTTCGATGTAGTTGTCGCCCAGCTCATGCTCCTTTGTGTACACAACGTGGATGTTGTTGTAATCAAATCTGGAGCCCTTGCCGCCGGGGACACGGTACGCGTCGAAGACGAGAATGACGTTGATCCTGGTGAACGCGCTGTAGTTGCACAGAACGTTCATCAGTCGGTCACGGGCGGCCTCAAGGCTGCCGTCGGCAATGCGCTTGAGTTCGTCCCAGGCAAAGATCACATTGTAGCCGTCCACGATAACGTACTGCTTGCGCGGCTCGGGTAGTTCCACTGCCTTGGGGGATGCGATGCTCTCCGGACGGCGGTAAAGCTCGTATCTGACGGGACCGAACTCGCGCTCCATGATGGCTTCCAGCTCTTTTTCATCGATGCTGGTGCTGCGGTGGGCATAGCGCATGTTGACGGACTTTTCCTTCTTCAGACAGCTCTCAAGGTGCATATACTCCGGCACCTTGTCCCACTTGACCACGAAGCCTGCGCCGTGGGCACAGAACACCGAATCGGGCGGATTGTCCATGTCCGCCTCGGGCTGGTAGCATATATCACGGATGACCTGCTCGGTATTGTGGCATTCGTCGTAGCCTGCAAGCTCAAAGAATATCCTGCCTCTGCCGCCTGTGTAGGCAGCCACCTCGGACGCGTAGCCGTTGAGCAGAACCACGGGTGCCTTGCCGGTGATGACCGACATTCCGCCGCTTTCCTCGGGCTGACCGATGACACCCTTGCGCAGGCGGATGTCGTTGATGGCCCGCCCCAGCTGCTCAAAGGGCACCTCCAGACGGAAGGAGTAATACGGCTCCAGCAGCACCGACTGTGCCTGCATCAGACCCTGACGCACCGCGCGGTAGGTGGACTGGCGGAAATCGCCGCCCTCGGTGTGCTTGAGATGGGCACGGCCGGCGGCGAGGGTTATCTTCATATCCGTTATGGGAGAGCCGGTAAGCACGCCCTTGTGCTGCTTTTCCTCAAGATGCATGAGTATCAGCCGCTGCCAGTTGCGATCTAAGTCGTCCTCCCGGCAGGAGGTGGTCAGCACAAGCCCGCTGCCTCTGGGGAGCGGTTCCATAATAAGATGCACCTCTGCGTAGTGGCGCAGGGGCTCGTAATGCCCCACGCCCTCCACGGTGTTGGATATCGTCTCGCGATAGAGCACACGTCCGGTATCGATCTCCACCTCCACGCCGAATTTGTCGGCTATAAGGCTCTTGAGTATCTCGGTCTGCACCTCGCCCATGAGGCTGACGTTGATCTCCTGCAGCAGTTCGTTCCATGTGATGTGCAGCTGAGGATCTTCCTCCTCCAGCATGCGCAGCCTGGGCATCATGATCTTTGGGTCGCAGCCCTCGGGCAGTCTGATGCGGTAGTTCATAACCGGTTCCAGCACCGGCTGTTCCGACGCCGCCTCGTAGCCCAGTCCCATGCCGTTGAAGGTATTGGTCAGACCCGTAACGGCGCACACGCTGCCTGCGGACACCTCGTCCACGGTGATGTATTTCGCTCCGGAGTATATCCGTATCTGGTTGATTTTTTCCGATTTATCGCCGGAACCGACTGTATCCTTGACGCGCAGCACGCCGCCGGTCACCTTGAGGTGGGTCAGGCGGTCGGTTTTGTCACGGCTTATCTTGAACACCTTCGCGCCAAAGTTCCGGGGATATTCCTGCGGAATGACAAACCGCTCAAGTCCTGCGAGGAACTCCTCCACGCCATCCAGCTTAAGTCCCGAACCGAACCAGCACGGGAACACCCTGCGACTTAGGATAAGCTTTGCCGCCTCGCCGTCGTTTACCTCTCCTGTTTCCAGAAACTGCTCCAGAGCGTACTCCGAGCACATGGCGATTCCCTCGTCACGGGCGGCTCTGTCACCGCTGAAATCCACACAGCCGACATCCAGCTCCTTCTGCAGTTCGGCAATCAGCTCGTCCCTTTCCCGACGGGCAAAGTCCATCTTGGTCACGAAAACAAACGTGGGCACATTGTACACACGCAGCAGCCTCCACAGGGTGCGGGTGTGCGCCTGTACGCCGTCAAGTCCGCTGATAACCAGCACGGCGTAATCAAGCACCTGCAGCACACGCTCGGTCTCGGTGGAGAAGTCCACGTGTCCCGGTGTGTCCAGTAGGGTGACCTCCAGCTGACCGACGTTCAGCGTCGCCTGACTGGCAAATATGGTGATGCCGCGCTCGCGCTCAAGGCGGTGGGTATCAAGGGCGGTGTCGCCGTGATCCACGCGCCCGAGGTTGCGTGATTTTCCCGTGGAGTAGAGCATGGCTTCGGCAAGGGTGGTTTTGCCGGCGTCCACGTGGGCAAGGATTCCCACGCAGCAGCTGGTCTTTTTCGGTTGTTCAGACACGGCAAAGCCCCCTTAAACGCATTTTGCATATTATACCACGGATACGGGTGATAGTCGATAGATAAAAAGACTGTCTGAAAAATATCATGCCTCCGGTATTTCCGCGGGCTCCGGATTTCTTTGCGGTTTGCCTCAACAGAATCTTGCAATCCGTCCGCCAGAATGGTATGCTGATACTATTCTTTGACTGCAAGGACTGAATACCCATGCCCAACATTATCGAGATTACAGACTTTACCGCTCCAGAGCTGGACGTATACGCCCGCCTGACCGAGGCTCAGCTGCTCCATTGCTACGAGCCCAAGGGCGGCTTGTTCATCGCCGAAAGCCCCAACGTGATTCATCGTGCTCTTGACGCGGGCTGCGTGCCCCAGTCGCTGCTTCTGGAACGCAGGCATATCGACGGGCAGGCCCGCGATGTCATTGCGCGCTGCGGCGATATTCCCGTGTATACCTCCGAGCCGGAGATACTCACACAGCTCACCGGCTTTCAGCTGACACGGGGCGTGCTGTGCGCCATGCACCGTCCGGCACAGCCCACGGTGGAGGAGGTGTGCGCCAGCGCGCGCCGCATCGCCATTCTGGAGGACGTGATGAATCCCACCAACGTGGGCGCCATCTTCCGTTCCGCCGCCGCGCTGGGAATGGACGCGGTGCTGCTCACCCCCGGGTGCAGCGACCCCCTTTACCGCCGCTCGGCGCGTGTGAGCATGGGCACGATCTTTCAGGTACCGTGGGCATATCTGGGCGACAAATGCGGCCAGTGGCCCCACCCGGGACTTGACCGCCTGCGAGCGCTTGGATTCCGCACCGCCGCCATGGCGCTCAGCGATAATTCCGTGAGCATCGACCACCCTGCCCTGATGGCAGAGGAAAAGCTGGCGATAATCCTCGGCACCGAGGGTGACGGTCTTGCCGCACGCACCATCGCCGACTGCGACTACACGGTGAAGATACCCATGTCTCACGGCGTGGATTCACTGAACGTTGCCGCTGCCAGCGCGGTTGCCTTCTGGCAGCTTTCAATAAAGGAATAGGCACAAATAACCGCCACCGAAGCCTGCACAAGGACTCGGCGGCGGTGTTTTTTACAGATCAATCGTGAAAACGAAAGCGTGGCTGTACACTTCGCTCAGCTCAAAGCCAAGGCTTTTATACAGTTCGATGGCGGCGGTGTTGCTCCGGTTTACGCACACCATCAGTGCTTTCGCGCCGCGCATGCGCTGATATTTCATCGCCCATCGGACGGCGATTCTCCCGTAGCCCCGCCGCTGATAATGGCGGTCGATAATCAGTGTATCCAGCAGCATCGTGTCCGGAAGCTGTGACGCGGTCATGGAGATCAGCCCCACCGCGGCGTGCTGCCATTCGCGCAGGATATATACCTCTCCCTCCGAAACAGAAGCATCGGCTATGGCGACAGCGGGAACGGAAACAAATTCTCTCTGTACGTCTTTTAGTTCCAGCGCAAGAGCGTCCGCAAGATTGCGGGTCGACAGCCGCTCCATTCGTGCCTTTACGGGATATATCCTCTGCGCGGACATGAGCTGCATGATATCCGTGTCAAGGCGGGCAAAGCTGCTGTCACGGCAGATTTCGGGCAGCGGAGAATGAGACGCGACAAGCACGCTCACGCCGCTCTTCATGTCCAGCAGCATTTCGACGGTGCAGCCGCAGAAGCAGGAGCGGGCACGAAGAATCTCCTGCCTGCGCCCAAAGGGCAGAGTGTGTCCGCCGCGAGCCTTGTCTTCTGCAAACCTCATGCTGCTGTCACTGAGCAGTACGCCGTCGATGATGCCTCCCATCAGCGTTGTCAGACCGCTGATATTCAGAAAGACCGCATCATCATGCCCAAGTGTTTCGTCAGCGGGCTGCGCCTCCCCGATGCCCAGCGGCTCAAGGATTCGTTTGCGCACAAAGTCGGCAGGAGACATCCCCGTCACGCGCCGTATCAGTTCGGACAGAATGGCTTCATCAAGCGGAGATGGATGCAGTCCCGAACTCTGCAGACCTTCGTTTTCGCGCAGCAGCGCTGTCTGCGCTGCAAGACCGCGCTGCGCAAGAAGTTCCTCCTGTTCCCTCTTTGCCGCTGATTCTCCGTCGAGCGCGGCAAACTCAGCCGAGCGGTGCAGACGGGGCAGCAGAATCCCGTGGAGAGGGTCGGGCATGGCCGGCATGCGGCACAGCATGATCAGCGGCCGGTTATTCTGTGCGGCTTTGGGAAGCTCTGACAGGGGAATATAATCTGCGACGGGTGCGGCAAGATCAACCACGCCGTCATCATCAAGCATCAGCACGCTCAGCCCCAGCAGAACTCCTCCTGCGCAATCCAATGCGTAAACATCGTCCTCTCCTGCGCTGCCGAAATCAATGCGCTGCTCATCCGCGCCATCGGAAACTGCAACGGTGCAGCAAAGGTCATACTTCTGCGCCTCTGAGCGGATATCCTCCGCCAGCCGGAAAACATCCGGCGCGATGTCCGGTCGGTTCATTTGCGTTCCTCCATCGTAATTATCTCTACAGTCAAAAACGCGCCGGACAGCAGGTAACGCGCTGTCCGGCGCGGTGTGAAGCCTGAATTAATCAAAGCGCGCTGAATTTCGCGCCGCAATCCTCGGCGTATTTCTGTGTCTGCGAACCGCGGACACCTTCAAAGACCACTCCGGACATGACGTTCTCGGGAGTGCCTCCGGTGTAACCGATGCAGAACCGCTCGAGTTCGGTGCGTCCTCCGCGGATTATTACCTTTTCGAGGGCAGAACAACCGGAAACGGCATAGCCGTCCACATATTCCACCGTGGCGCTGACATCTATGACACGCAGACTGCCAAAGCCCATGAACGCGTTCATGCTTATGCCGTCAATATTGGCGCCCACAATCACTTCTTTGATATCATCGCGGTAACTGTACCATTCCGGCCGTACCGTTTCAGAAAGTCCGGTATCCATGCTCAGCACATATTCCACACCGGGAAGCGCGCCGGTACCGGTAAAGCTCAGACAGCCTTCGCTGTCCAGTGCCCAGCGGATGTTGTCCACCTTTCCGCCTGCCACGATATCAGCGTTGCCGCCGGAGCAGCCCGCCGCGGCAACAAGCATCAGGGCAGCGATGATGGCTGCGGCTGCAACCGCTGTCAGTTTTGCGTTGATAGTCCTTTTCATATATTTCCTCCGTGGTATCTGCGCCGCGGGCAGTGCAGCGGCTCGTTACTGCAGCTTAAGGTTCGATACTCTCATGCCGTCCACAGTGTAGGCTGTACGATCGATAAGCAGCAGTCCGCCGGTGGTGGCGTTGGCTTCGGTCTGGGTAATCAGCGTACCGTCCAGACGAATGGCGGTCAGTATTCCGTCGCCCAGCAGCGCGCAGGCTTCGTCACTGAGTGCGACATTCTGCACATCGGAATCGACACGGTAGGTGCAGCGTTCTCTGCCGCGGGCATCAACCACTCTGGCGGTGGTGCCAAGCTCGTCTGAAGTACAGATGACCGCGCCGCCGTCATAGCATACGTCATGGGCGGCGAGGACACCGTCATACGCTATATCTTCGCGGTGTCCACCGTTTTCCGTAACTACCGTAAGCGCAGTGCTGCCGACCGCAAACAGAGTGCCGTCGTTGTTGTATTCAAGGGAAAGGACGATGTTTCCCGACAGCACATATTCCGCGACCTGATCCATGGAGCCTGTCTTCTGAATGATGATTGCAGAAGTGAGTTCGCCGGCGCGGGCGTTGACTCCGGCAAGAGCCAGATATCTGCCGTCGGCACTGAGGGCAGCATCGGTCAGATACCAGTCGGCGCAGTGCCACTTGTGCAAGCTGCTCCCCTCGCGGTCAAAGACCTCCACCGATGACAGCCAGGATTCGCCTTTTGACGAACCCTGCATGACCAGTGCGTAACAGCAGTTGCGGGACACCGCGCAGCTGATTATCGGGCGTTCAGCATCACCGGTAATGATATTGTCCGCGGCGGCATCCACGCGGTAATCGGTGGAGCCAAGGTCAAACACCACGGCGTATCTTCCGGCGACCTTCATGGCAGGCGAGCTCATAAAGTGGGCTCTCACAGCGGCTTCTCTGGCGGTCTCGTCATAAATAGTCAGCGATGTATCGCTGAGCAGGGCGATGCCGTTGCCTGCAATGCGGTCGATGGACGCGGCGTGACTGCCGTTGATGGTGGAAGGATAGCCCTTGCCGCTGCCGCACATGGCAAATGTATCGCTGCCGCACTGGGTCATATTTGCGCAGCTGAGCTCGATGCGGTTGCGCCACACGGACACTACCGCCAGCAGCAGCGCCAGCACAATCAGCAGCTTGACGATGGTGGAGGAAATCCGTCCGCTGTCGTCTTTGCGCTGACTGCCCCGTCCGGGCGAGCTGTTTCTGGAATAATCAATCCGTCCGCGGGGCTGCTGTCCGGGACGGGAGGAATTGCCGCGTTCTGCCATTTTTTCATTTCCCCCGTAATGTATTGTGCCGCACGGCTGCCGGTTGAAATCGTCAGCCGTATGATATATAATAAATTCACCGCGAAACATACGCAGTTTGACATAAAAATCCTACGACCTATTATACATTACATTTACGCTTTTGAAAAGCCCTGATTACGAATTTTGCCGACAGTGAAAACTGCCGGCGGACCGGAGGAACACCATGGCACGATTCTGGAGACACAACGAACGTCTTTCCCCGTATGACGACAACGCATTTACCGAGGAGGAGCTGGAGTCCATCGCCGACACGGTGCGGGAAAGCAGCTTTATCGACGACCATTCCGGCCGCTCCATCGACGAGCGCATGACCGAGTTTTTCGGCGGCTTTGAGCCCAACTGGATATGCTTTCAGGCTCCCGATGCCGTTTGCTACGTCAACTGCTACGGTGTGCTGCGCCGCGGCAGGCAGGCTATCAAGGTGGAGCTGCAGTTCGAGCTTAGCGACGACCTTGAGGATTTCGCTCTCACCGGTCTGAGCATCAACAACCGCCCCCAGCCTGAAATGGCAGTGGCGGAGTTCGAGGAAAGCTTTGCCGCGCCCGCGCCTGGACAGGAGCTTCCCGCTTCTGCCGAATACGACGAAGCCGCGGAAGCCGAACCGGAGGACGACGGCTGGTATGACGACGAATACGAGGACGGATATTACGGCCGCGACATCGCCGAATACGACCTCTACGAGGACGAAAACAATTATGATGAGCATGACGCTCACGACCACTGCGGCTGCGGTCACCACCATCATCATGAACGTCAGCTGTACGATTTCGAAGCCGATTACGTCGAGCCGGTAGAGGAGGAGCAGCCTGATCGTCTGGTCAGCTTCTTCGGCAACTACGGCGCGTTCCCCGTCACCGGTCGGGATGTCATTTCTGATGACGGCAATGACGACGAGGAAGAATAAATGAAAACCGTCACACTCAAAACAGCAGGCAGAAAGCCGTCCCTTACGGCAGTACTTATCATTTACACTGTTCTGTTTTTCGCTGCGTGGACGTATTTTGAGATTCTGGTGAAGCCGTGGCTTAATACGGTCATCACGAATGAAATCGCCGCACAGCTTGTCAGCAGCGGCGTGATAAAGAATCTGGTGTGGACGGTGCCGGCACTGCTGCTGGCGCGCCGGTACGAAGGCGATGTACATATTCCTCTGCGGGAGATGTTTACCGCCAAAGTAAACTGGCTGCGGTGGATTCCTGCCTTTGCCCTGCTTGCCTTGTGGGGAGTGGGTGCGGATCTGCTCAACACCGGCACCATCGCTGTCAGCCGGAATTTCGGCATGGACGATGTGATCATCGTGTTCTTTGTGGGCATCACGGAGGAATCGGTGTTTCGCGGCTGGCTGCTCAATGCCGCCATTGACCGCCAGCGCAGATGGACCGCACTCATTACAAACTCGCTGCTGTTTCTGGCGATTCATTTTCCGAAATGGATTGTTCTGGGTGAGTTTGTATATGCCTTTACGAGCTTCGGGTTCGCCGGGGTTATCGCGCTGAGCCTGCTGTTCGGCTGGAGTTTTGCGCGCACACGGAACATGCTGCTGCCCATAGCGCTGCACATGTTTTACGACCTGATTGTGATGATGTTTGTCTGACAAGGAGAACACCATGAAAACAACAATGGAATTGCTTCGTGAAATAGAAAAATGCCCTGCGCTGTACATAGGCTGCAAGGACATTCACCGGCTGCGCGCCTATCTGTCCGGCTACGGTTACGCAGCTTCGACGCAGGACGACTGGCTGTGGAACGGCTTCCGCGAGTGGCTGGCAGATCGTTACAGCGACACCCGTACCTTCGACTGGGCGTCCCTCATCGCCGCCCACGAGCCGGACGGCGATTCCACCGACGCTTTTTTCCGTCTGCTGAACGAATATCTTGCCGCGCATCCCTGTGAGGGCGAAAGCAGTTTCCGCGCAATGCGTCGTACCGCCCAGCAGCTGCCGCATGAGGAATGCTTTGAAATTCTCCATGCCGCGACTTCCGGTGTGCTTGCCCTCCACGGCGACGACGGCTATCCCTACGCCGTACCCGTCAGCTACGTGGCGGACGGTGAAAGCATCTTCTTTCACGGAGCAGTGAGCGGACACAAGGCGGACGCCATGCGCCGCTGTGACAAGGTTTCGTTCTGTGTTGTGACTCAGGACGATGTGGTGCCGGAGACCTATTCCACCGACTACCGCAGCGTTATCGTTTTCGGCAGGGTAAGCATTCTGGAAGATGACCAACGCAGGCTTGAGGCTTTGCGAAAGCTGGCCGTGCGCTACGCACCCTGTAATCCGCAGAGCAAAATGGATGCCGAGATATCCGGCAGCTTTGACCACACGCTTGTGGCGGAGATATCCATCGAACACATCACCGGCAAGCACTCCCTGCGCATGGCGAAGGAACGAAAACAGAATTCCGATACTTCTGATTAACGGAGGAAAAACATGAACTCACAAGAGGGAATATATATTTTTCTATCCCATAGCCATGACGATGTGGCAGCAGTCAGGAAGCTTCGCAACAGCCTTGAGAATCGTGGCTTTAATCCAATTATGCTGTATCTCCATAGCTTGAAAAGACGTTCAGCAATCAAGCGGCTGTTAAAGAATGAAATCAAGGCTCGTGAGTGGTTTGTATATTGCGACAGTCCCACGGCAAGAAAATCCAAATGGGTTAACTGGGAGCGCAAATATGCGGCTAAAGTGAAGGATCGCGTTCGTGCATTCACAGTAGATATCACGGAAACCGGCGATTGGACTGACCAACTGCAAAGGGAAACGGAGAGGATCGAAAGATATACTACTGTGTACATGTCATATGCAATCAAAGATAAAGAACTTGCTCGTCTTCTCCGGGATAAACTTGCCGGATTCGGTTATCAGGTCATCTTTGATGCTGATTTTTCGTCAGGAGCTGATTATTTAGATAAAATATCATCCATGATTGACAGCGCGACAAAGAACGGGTTCGTTTTGCTGCTGCTAACAGAGAATTCCGCAAACAGACCATACGTGCATCATGAAATAGCATACGCGGAGCATTCAGGCGGAATGATTGTTCCCGTAATAGCAGGGAATCCTGAATTGTCAGAAAGATGGCAAATGTTCCTGAAAACCAGAAGTGCACTAAGAGTATCAAAGACTCCATCCGAGTCGGAAATCAGTAGCATAGTAAATCATATGCTTGATATGACTGAATTCTAATGTGCAAAAAACTCACGCCGCCGTTCGGATAATTCCCGAACAGCGGCGTTTTGTCATTCTATTGTGTGAATCCGAAATGTCCGGTGATTTTCCGGTACATATCCTCGATTTCCGGCGAACCGTCGTTGACCATGACGGGATAGCCGCGCCTGCGGGCATCGGCAGCCGCTCGCAGAGCAAACTGCACATCCCGTTCCATCCAGTTGGCAAAGGCTGCTTCCTTGTCGCTGCAGCCCTCGAGGACGTAATCAATCCACGGACGTTTTGAGTATTCCACCATCTGGAACACACGTGTTGGCACAAGGCAGAAGTACCGTGACCGTTCCACACCGATATTCTGCATCAGTTCCGGCAGCCAGCCGGCACCTTCGGTGATGACCGGACGACCGGCAGCCGCGGCAGCGGTGGTCAGCTTTTCCATTGCATAAGGGAATATCTCCCTGTAAATGGCAAACTCTTCGCGGCACTGTTCCTTCGGGTCACGCATCCATGTCTGTTCCGGTGTCATGGCTATCACCGCGGCACAGGATTCCCCTCCGTTTTCCGCGGCACGGGTAATCAGTTCTTCCAGCAAATCGTCCAGCTTGAAGTAGTCCATCCCCAGACGATCGGATATCATCTGGGCAACGGTGCTTTTGCCGCTGCAGGGAGAACCGCCGATCCAGTATATATTGTTCATGGTCTTATTCTCCGGAATCGCTTGCAGAAGCCACATCGGAAGCGGATGTCTCCTCCGGTTCCTCCTCGGCCACCGGCGGCACATAGCCTTCGGAGACCTGTTTGTCGATAATCCTGACGGCCTCCATGATATGGGGGTCATCCTCGGCAGACAGCAGATAGAAGTTGCTCTGCTGGTAGGAGGACAGGACTATGTCTGTGTCAGGCACAACCACGCCGTCCACGATGGCCTTGCCGGAGGTGGTGCTCCAGGAGCATGTGGTCAGACGCAGAGCCGAACCGTCACTCAGTTCAAAATCCTCCTGCACGGTCATGTGACCATAGGTGGGGTTGCCCACAAGCTTGATGCCGCAGTCGGCAGCGGCAGAGGCAAAAAGCTCGGCTGCGCCGCCGGTCTGTCCGTTAATGAGAATACAGACGGGCATTCCGACCGCGTCCGCGTCGGAGCGACGCACGACGGTTTCATTGCCGCTGCGGTCGGTGGTAATCATCATGCGGCAGGCGGGCAGCAGCGTATCCATGATGTCGCAGGCGTATTCATAGCTGCCGCTGCTGTTGTTGCGCAGGTCGATGATAAGTCCGTTGACTTTGTTCTGGCGCAGCTTGTTGAGCGCGCTGTTGAACTGGGCGTGGGTGGTGGCGTTGAAGCTGTTGATGCTTATGTAGCCGATATCGTCCACGGTTTTGTATTCCACGGTAACGGTGTCGTACCATGATTTGGTGATCTTGAGCCACTTGCCTTCGCGCTCGATGGTAATCTCAACAGAGGAGGAATCGTTCATTTCGGAAAGGGCATTGTCGTAGCCCATGGCAAGCACGGTCATACCCGACACACGGGTAATAATGTCGCCCTTGACCAGCCCGGCTTTGGCAGCGGGCGATCCGGGAGTGACACGGTTAACCTGAATGTTGCCGCTGGTGGCGCGGGAAACGTTGATTCCAAGACCGAAGTCACTGCCTCGGCTGCGGCTGGTTTCAAGATCCCAGTCCTCGGCACTGAAATAACGGCAGAATTCGTCTCCCAGTCCGTCGACGTAGCCGGAGGCAAGACCCTCACGGATCGATTCGTCGGAAACATCGCCGCTGTACTGCTGGCGGATCTTGTTGTCGATCTCATTGATGAGGTCATTGATGGACTGGCGCTCGGTGATGGCGCTCATGCGGCTCTCGAAGGTGTTCATAGCCACAGAGTAGGTAAAGGCAATGGCTATCGCTGCCACCACCGCCATGAGCGATATGGCAATACCCACGGATATTTTCTTGTTCATGGATTTGATCCTTTCCTGTCATGTGAACAGAGCAGATGTCCGCTCAATCATACGCATTATACCACATTGGCTCAAGGTTCGCAAGTGGGCGGGTCTGACGCGGAAAGGCGGCAAAAAACGACCCCGGCAAATCTGCCGGGGCCGGAAATACCTGTTATTCGTCAGTGAACGGTTGTCAGATCTTTCTGAAGGTCATTATTCCGTCCTTGCCCATGTCGATGACCATGGTATCTTCCTCGATGACAGCAGTCAGAACCACGCCGTCGGGATTGGTCATGGTAACAACATTGCCCTTGATGGTGTAGTCAACAGTTTCGGTGATTCCCAGAGAAGAAACAACAGCCTGCTTGTCTTCAAAGACGATGCTGCCGTCCATTCCCAGTTCGGGAAGGAACTCTTCGTTGACTTCCAGAGCATCAACCTTCAGGTTTACCAGCTTCCACTCGGTGCCGTTGAGGGAAACGCCGCTGCAGGCGCACAGAGCAACCAGCATTACCACGGACAGAACAATTGCGAGAGTTTTTTTCATTTTTATTTCCTCCTTGAATTTCAAAGAATAATTACCTTGATTTGCCGCACCGCGAGTTTATTCGTCCGGCGCGTCTTCGATGTCGATGTCTTCTTCGATCTCCATCGCGAGATCCGGGATTCCGTCTCCATCGATGTCGATAAGCGCCATGTCGGCGATACCGTCTCCGGTGGTATCCACAACAGCGGTGTCAGTGTATCCGTCACCGTCGCTGTCCACCATGTATGTATCCTGCATGCCGTCTCCGTTGACATCAGCCATATAGCCCTCGTCGGCACCTGCAATGGGAGCGATCACGTCGGGCCTGCCGTCACCGTTGGTGTCTGAACACATGATGTCAGGCTGACCGTCACCGGTAATATCCAGGAGAACGGTATCGAAATTGCCGTCATGATCGGTGTCAAGATAGATCGCGTCCGTTACTCCGTCGCCGTCGACATCAGACAGAATGGTATCGGTCATGCCGTCGCCATTGGTATCCAGACGAATATCGGACGGCGCGCCAACAGGTCTTTGGCTGCTGCTCATGTTCATCGTCCTCCCCGCACGTTTATTTCCTGATTTTATATGTATTATTTTATATTACATCTTTTCGCTTTGCAATAGTAAATTGCAAATTCATCTCCGGTTGACTTGACGGCACAACTGTGGTATTATTCTTTGCGGATTTACTGCACCGCTCTTACGCGGAGGAATGGAGGCTTTCACTGTGAAGAAAACCGGTTTGTTTACAAGAATACTCGCTGCGGCGGCAATTTGCGCTATGCTGGCTGTGCCCTGCGGCTGCGGAGAGGAAACCGATAATCCCGCTCCCTTTGTCCCTGCCGTGAGCGCGGGTGACGTAAGCGGTTCCGACGCCGGGTTCGACGAATCCTCGTCCGGTCCCGTCAGCACCATTTACAGCAGCGCAGAAGCACTTAACATGCGCGATCTTGAGGCTTATATGTCCTCTGTTGATCCGGAGAGCGAAGTATATGACATCACCCGCGAGGACGCAAAGTATATGTTCGCCCATTATCGTTTGTCTGTGTCCATTAACGATGTGGATATAAAGGCTCTTGACAGCGATTCCGCGGTGGTTACCGTGACCCAGACCACTCTGCCGGTGCAGGAAACCGAGCCGGTGAGCGGCAGTGATGTGAGCGCGTCCGACGTAAGCGGCAGCGATATTCCCGCACCGCTAAGCGGCAAGGATTATACTTCAAAATTCACTCCCTGTGTCACCATTCTGACCCACACGCTGACCTGCGTTGACGGTAAGTGGTACATCACTTCCACCGTGGTGGAGTCCTACCGTGAGATTAGCACTCAGTGGGACCTGCTGGGCGAGATTTCCTCCGCCGATCCCCAGAGTCTCGTACTCTCCGGCAACCTGCCGGTCAGCCCGTCTGACGGCGTGTCTGCCGCAGACGCAGAATAAACGAATCGACCACTACGCCCTGCCTGCTTTTTTGCAGTCAGGGCGTTTTTGCGTTCTGCGCATGTTTGACATACGATTTGTATGGTGGTAAAATAATATGGAATAAATATATCTATAGCTGTGCGGAGGTATCCATCAATGAAGCGAGCACAGAACGAAAACGGCAGAACGGTTCTTGTGACCGGTGCCGCTGGCGGTCTGGGGCGGGCGGTATGCAGCCGTCTTGCCCTCAGAGGATACCGTGTGATTGCCTGTGACATTTCTCCATGTGAGCCGGAAGACGAGCGTATCGTGCCTTTCCGACTGGACGTTACCGACCAGCAGAGCGTTGATGAGTGCGTGCGGCAGGCACAGCAGCACACCGACTGCCTGTACGCGGTGATCAACCTGGCAGGCGTTTTTCTGATGACCACCCTTTCCGAAGGGGGCGCGGACGCGCTGAGCAGGGCACTGGAGGTCAACGTGGTGGGCATGTGCCGCCTCAACAGCGCGATCATGCCGCTGCTCATGCCGGGCAGAAGCCGTATTATCAACATGAGCAGCGAGATCGGGCGCTATTCCCCCCAGCCCTTCAACGGTCCTTATGCCGTTTCCAAGCATGCCGTCGACGCCTATACCGACGTTATCCGCCGTGAGCTGATGTTCGCGGGGATTCCCGTATGCAAGATACAGGCAGGCTCCTTCGGCACGCAGATGCTCACCGCAGCCCGCGGTCAGTACGACCGGCTGCTGGAGGACACAAAGCTTTACCGCCACGAGCTGACTGTGCTGGCCCCTATCATGACAAGCGAACTGGAAAAGGGATACGATCCGCAGATTTTCGCGCGGATGATCGACCGTCAGCTGAGCCGCCGCAAACCAAAGCGCTGCGTGCGCATCAGAAACAGCTTCAAGCTGTCACTGCTGGATATGCTGCCGGAGGGCGCGCAGGACGCTGCCTACAAAGCAGCCCTGAAGGTTTTCGGCTGGTTCATATAAGACGAAAAAACAAAAGACAACGATGATAAATAACAAGGAGACACGACATGGCGTTAATTGACATTCTCACCGGGCTGTCCGCAGCAATCGGTCCTGCAGGTGCCGAGGGTTCCGCTGCACGGCTGGCCATGGAGCTGCTGAGCGACTACGCTCCCAGCCGCACCGACGCTCTGGGCAGCGTCATCGCCGAGCTGGGCGATCCCGATGCCGCCGAGCATATTCTGCTGGATGCTCACATCGACGAGATCGGCATGATCGTCACCTCGGTGGACGACGACGGCTTCATTCACGTTGACCGCTGCGGCGGTGCCGACCGGCGCACGCTGGTGGGCGCAGAGGTTTACGTTATGGGCACACGCAAGCTTTCGGGCGTGGTATGTTCTGTGCCTCCCCATCTTTCCGCTGAGCTGGACGGCAAATCCCCTGCATGGGACAAGCTGTACGTTGACATCGGCTATCCCGGCGATCAGGCAAAGAAGCTGGTTCCTCCGGGCTCCAGAATCGTCGTGAAAACCAAACCCTATCGTCTGCTGGGCGACCGTGTGTCCGGCAAGGCTCTTGATAACCGCGCGGGTGCCGCGGTGCTTATCCGCACCGTGGAACTGCTGGTAAGCGAAAACGTTCCTATCCCCTGCCGATTGACCGTGCTGCTGAGCAGCCGCGAGGAGGTGGGCGGTCAGGGTGCGGGCGCTGCCACTTTTACCGCTCAGCCTACTCAGGCCATCGCCGTGGACGTGAGCTTCGCCGCTCAACCCGGCGTATCCAGGGAGAAATCCGGCGAACTGGGCAAGGGACCCATGATCGGCTTCTCTCCCTGCCTTGACCACGCCATTTCCAACCGCCTTGCCGCTCTTGCCGACGAGCTGGAGCAGCCCTGGCAGTTCGAGGTCATGGGCGGTCGCACCGGCACCAACGCCGACGACATTTCCATCTCCCGCGAGGGTGTGCGCTGCGGGCTTGTTTCCATTCCCCAGCGCAATATGCACTCGGCGGCGGAGATCGTTGATATGAACGACATTGAAGCCACGGCTCAGCTGCTGGCTCGATTTGTGAGAACGGGAGGTGTGAGCAATGCTTAAGCATCTGGAGGCACTCTGTCAGCTGCCCGGCGTTTCCGGACGCGAGGACGCTGTGCGCGAATATATCCTTGAACAGGTCCGTGAGCTTGCCGACGAGGTTATCGTCGGTCCCACCGGCTCGGTCATCGCTCTGAAAAAAGGCGAGCGCTCCGACGGTCCCCGGATGATGGTCAGCGCTCACATGGACGAGGTCGGTCTGATCGTCACGAGAGTGTGCGACGACGGTATGCTGAAGTTCTCCAACGTGGGCGGCATCGACCCCAGAGTGCTGTGCGGACGCACGGTGCTGGTGGGTGAGGAGCGTATTCCCGGCGTTATCGGCGTGGTGCCTATTCATCTTTCCTCCGGTGACGAAAAGGATCGTGTCCCCAAGATCAGCGCCATGTCCATCGACATCGGCGCGCAGAGCGGCGAGGAGGCAAAAAAGCACGTGCGTCCCGGTGACGTGTGCGTTTTTGACACCGCCTTTGAACTGTTCGGTGACGGGCTCATCAAGGCAAAGGCTCTTGACGACCGCGCCGGCTGCGCCATCATGCTGGAGCTGATGAAGCAGGATTTCCCCGGTGACGTTTACTTCACCTTTGTGACCATGGAGGAAGTTGGACTGCGTGGAGCCACCTGCGCTGCCTACACTGTGGCTCCCGATTACGCTCTGGTGCTGGAATCCACCCCCGCCGCCGACATCGCCGGCGTTGACCGTGACGCTCAGGTGTGCCGCGTGCGCGAGGGTGCGGTCATCAGCTTTATGGACCGAAGCACCATCTACGACCGCGAGCTTTTTGCCCGCGCTCTTGACATCGGCAGAGAAAAGGGCATCGCCGTGCAGGTCAAGGAAGCAGTCGCAGGCGGAAACGATGCCGGAGCCATTCACAAATCCCGCGGCGGCGTGCGCACCCTTGCCATCAGCCTGCCCTGCCGCTATCTCCACGCCCCTGCGTCCCTCATCGCAAAGAGCGATCTGGACGCGGCATACGAACTTGCCTTTGAGATGATCAACGAGATCACCGCAGGCTGATTGACAGAAAATAATACGGGCGGCGTCACCCGCCGCCCGATACATAACCGATAGGATTAATTATATGCTTAGAATTGTTGAGAACGATTCCATTCTGACCATGGCCGAATACTGCAAGGGCGACCCCTACGGCTGCCGGATCATGGCTACATACAACACCTACGGTCTGGGCAACGATTTTGCTCAGTTCTGGCTGCAGGTGGACGAAAAAGAAAAGGTCACCGCCGTGGTGGGCAGTCTTGACAACGGACTGACCGTCTGCGCGAAGGGCGACTACGACTTCGAGGAGATCGACCTGTTTGTGGAGATGCTCGCCGGAAAGAACGGCGCGCTGCGTCCCGTGCGCAAGGGCGAGGCCGCCGACGGCCTGGTGATGCGTCTGGACAGGGAAGCCATGCCTCCCTGCTCTGACGATGTAGATATTGCTCCTCCCATCGAGGATCTTTATTCGGTGATGGAGCGGTGCCCCGGTCTGGGCTTCAACGTGCCCGCCTTTGAGCCTTTCTACGCCGATATGCTGCGCCGCACAAAGGCTGGAACCGCCATGTCTGCCGTGCTGCGCAGAGATATTCTCCCCGTTTCCTGTGCCGCTGTTCATCTGGCTTCGGGCATAGCGCTGCTGACCATGTGTGCCACCATTCCCTCCCTGCAGGGACAGGGCTGCGGCGCGACCTGCTGCCGTGCCCTCATCAACCGTATCCCTGCCGACACCGAGGTGTATGTGTTCTGTCTGCCCGGCTACTGCGGATACTACGAGAAGATGGGTTTCCGTGTAACCGGCGGCTTTGTTTACTGATTATGATGATACCTGAAGAATTCTCACGCACGGCGCTGCTCATCGGCGAGCCCGCCCTTGAGCGGCTGATGAACAGCCGTGTGGTCATTTTCGGGCTGGGCGGCGTGGGCGGTCAGTGCGCCGAGGCGCTGCTGCGCTCCGGTGTGTGCAATATGCTGCTCATCGACGGCGACAGCGTTTCCCGAAGCAACATCAACCGCCAGCTAATCTCCACTCAGGCGGCGATCGGGCGGCGCAAGGTGGACGTGTGCCGTGAGCGGCTGCTGGATATCATTCCCTTTGCCAATATCGACACGCTGGATATTTTCTACACCGCCGAGACTGCCCACGAGGTGGATATCTCCGCCTTTGACTGCGTGGTGGACGCCATCGACACGGTGTCCTCCAAGCTGATGCTCGCCGAGCTTGCCTATCAGGCAGGAGTGCCCATGATAAGCTGCATGGGAGCAGGCAACAAGCTCGACCCCTCCCGTTTTGAGGTCACCGACATAAACAAGACCACCTTCTGCCCTCTTGCCCGTGTTATGCGCAAGGAGCTGAAGAAGCGCGGAGTACCTTCGCTGCGTGTGGTTTATTCGCAGGAGCCTGCCATCGAACCCAAAGGCGAAGCCGAGGCGCGATACAGCGGACGCCCCACCCCCGGCAGCGCGTCATTCTGCGCTCCGGCAGCAGGATTGCTGTGCGCGGCGGAGGTCGTGAAGATGCTGACCGCAGATGCAGCTGACGCCGGAAAGTAGCACTGTCTGATTATCCGTTGGGGCAGGCATTGATAATGTCTTTTATCTGCCTGATATAGCCCTGCAGCTGCAGCCAGTCACGTACTGAAAATCGCTGGAAGCAAAGAGCCGGGCGATTGTACCATTCTGCCGGACGGTATGTTTCTCCGGGAGGTTCACAGAGGTAATGTACGGGGAATATGCCCGCATTGTGCGCTCCGATCACGTCCGCCACAGGAGTATCGCCGCAGTACCAGACCTTGTCAGCAGGCAGTCCCGCTTTATGCAGAGCTATGTCAAAGAGCAGACGGTCGGGCTTGCGCACGCCGTAACTGCTGGAGGCGATGACAAACTCAAAGCGATTGCGCGGAAGCAGACGGTTGAGCCTGCGGGTGAGCGCTTCCTGCGACCAGCCGATGTTGCTGATGACGGCGGTGCGTATCCCCTCTTCGTTGAGATAATCCAGAAACTCCTCGGTATGGGGCATGACCGCGCCGGGCGAAGCTGCGTTCCACTGCAGCTCCTCCAGCTCGCTGTAGGAAATGTCAAACTCCAGTCCCAGCGATTCGTAGGCAAGTGCCATGAAATGATGCTGATGGATCTCAATGCCGTTTTTTCTGTGCTCAGCCAGCTTTTCAAAGAGCTGATGAGTATGTTCGTATATCTGTTCCGCAGTCAGCCCGGAAGGATTAGCTGTCAGATGCTCAAAGGTGACCCGCTCGATAGCCATGGGGTCAAACCCAGGTTCATAAAGCAGAGTGCCGCCGTAATCGAAGATAATCATTTCCGGATATTTCATTGCGCATTTCTCCTTGTTATGATGTAGCGATTCCATTATACCACGCTTTTTGCGTATCTTCTGATATTTTGCGTAAATTACCTCAACTGAATCGACCGCGGCATATTCTGTCCGCCGCGGCGTAAATATATCCCCCGCGCGGGGAAATCAACAACGAACCGAGTGCATAACAGAATGAAAACACAGCAGCTTTCTTCATCGCCGGAGGACATCCGCGCCGCCGGTGAAATACTGCGCGACGGCGGTCTGGTGGCCATTCCTACCGAAACGGTATACGGCCTTGCCGCCAACGCTTTGGACGGCAGAGCGGTTTCCGCCATCTTTGCCGCCAAGGGACGACCGCAGGACAACCCGCTTATCGTGCATATCTCCCGCCTTGAACAGCTGGAGGACATCGTTTCGGAGATACCCGGAGACGCTCTGTCCCTCGCCGCTCAGTACTGGCCTGGACCGCTGACCATCGTCATGCCCAAGGGCAGGGCTATACCCGACGAGGTCTCCTGCGGACTTGATACTGTGGGAGTGCGCATGCCCTCCCATCCTGTCGCGCGCGCCATCATCGACGCTGCGGGCGTGCCGCTGGCAGCTCCCTCCGCCAATCTCTCCGGTAGTCCCAGCCCCACCACCGCTGCTCATGTCATCGACGACATGGACGGGCGCATTGACGCGGTGCTGGACGGCGGCGAATGCTCGGTCGGGCTTGAATCCACTGTGGTGTCAGTGTGCGGCGATGTTCCGCAGCTGCTGCGACCGGGTGCCGTTACTCCTGAAATGATACGGGCCGCCTGCGGAGATGTTTACATAAATCACGCCGTTCTCAGCGAACTTGCAGTGGGCGAGCAGGCAGCTTCCCCCGGAATGAAGTACAAACACTACGCTCCCGACGCAAGAGTGATTATTCTGCGGGGCAGCAGGGAAGCATATATTGATTACTGCAACGCTCACGCGGAGGACGGAACTTATGCCCTGTGCTTTGAGGGTGACGGAACCGAACTGAATATCCCGTACATCGAATATGGTCGGGAGGACGATCTGCTCTCTCAGGCTCACGGGCTGTTTGCCGCGCTGCGAAGGCTGAGCGATATCGGTGCGAAGACGGCTTATGCCCGCTGCTGCCCGCCTGAGGGCGTGGGGCTGGCGGTATACAACCGTCTCATTCGCTCGGCAGGTTTTGACGTGAGAGACATATAGTCGGCAACAAATCGTATTTTACATCCCGCATATTACTTTATGTATTTGAAATTTGATTATTATGTTAACTTAAATAATTACGTATACCGTCGAAATACTGGACAACGTGTTTTCGTCCTGCTACAATAATTATGTCGCGTGACTCACACGAGGTTTGTAAAAGGAGGTAAATTATGTTAGAGTGGTTCAGAAGTGACCCTGTTCTGGCGCTGATGTACATCTTCGCCATTCCCGCCACTGTCATACTGGTGCTGCAGACCATCCTGCTGCTCTTTGGTGTGGGCGGTGAGGAAGGCGATCTGGACAGTGACACCAGCGGCATCGGTGACGCTGACGCAGCGGACATGGACGCCGATGTGCCCGAAGGTATCGACGGCGAGATTGACGGCGGCTTTGACGGCGACACCGGACTGCGGCTGTTTACCGTGCGCGGTATGGTTGCATTCTTCTCTGTGGGCGGCTGGGCAGGCATCGCAGCCATCAAGCTGGGGGCAGCACCTCTGCTCGCGGTGTTCATAGCCCTTGTGATGGGCATCGCCGCGCTGTTCCTTGTGGCGCTGTTCTTCAAGCTGATTCCCAGAATTCAGCACAACGGCACCATGCGCCTTGCCAACGCGGTGGGCAGCATCGGTGAGGTTTATATCACCGTCCCCGCCGGTTCCGCAGGCAGCGGAAAGGTCAATGTTATTCTTCAGGGGCAGCTCAGCGAGCTGACCGCAGTTACCTACGCAGACCGTGCGCTCCGTTACGGCGAAAAGGTCAGAGTGACCGGCACCATCGGCGAAAACACGCTGATAGTCGAGCCTGTTGACAAGACCGCCTGAAAGAACGCATAAAAACAATATATCAGAGATTCAGAAAGGGGATTTCCATTATGCAGGAAGCCTTCATCACCTTAGCTGTCATTGCGGTTCTCGCGTTCAGTATGATCCTTGTCATACTGCGCCGCTATCGCAAGTGTCCCTCGGACAAGATCATGGTCATCTACGGTAAGATCAGTTCCAAGGACGGCAAGAACGTCTCGTCCAAGTGCCTCCACGGCGGTGCTGCCTTTATCTGGCCGGTCATTCAGGACTACCAGTACCTCGATCTGACCCCCATCTCCATCAACGTGGATCTGACCAACGCTCTTTCCCGTCAGAACATCCGTATCGACGTTCCCTCCCGTTTCACCGTCGGTATCTCCACCGAGCCCGGCATCATGCAGAACGCCGCCGAACGTCTGCTCGGTCTGCGCATGGCCGAGATTCAGGAGCTTGCCAAGGATATCATCTTCGGTCAGCTTCGTCTGGTCATCGCCACCATGGAGATCGAGGAGATCAACACCGACCGCGACAAGTTCCTTGAGGCGGTCAGCCACAACGTGGAAAGCGAACTGAAGAAGATCGGTCTGCGACTGATCAACGTTAACGTCACCGACATCACCGACGAGTCCGGCTATATCGAGGCTCTGGGTAAGGAGGCCGCCGCCCGCGCCATCAACGACGCCAAGCGCTCCGTTGCCGAGCAGAACCGTGAGGGTTCCATCGGTCAGGCAAACGCCCAGAGAGACGAGCGTATCAGCGTTGCTTCCGCCAACGCCACCGCTGTCAACGGTGAAAACGAAGCCAAGGCTGCCATCGCACAGTCCGACGCTACCCGTCGTGAGCGCGAGGCCGAGGCTGCCCGCCGTGCTATCGCTGCAGAGAACGTAGCCAAGGCGAAGGCTCTGGAGGAATCCTATCAGGCAGAAAAGCAGGCAGAAGAATCCCGTGCCCAGAGAGAGCTTGCCACCCAGAAGGCAGACGTTCTGGTTGCCGCGGAGATCAACAAGCAGCGCATGGAAATTGAAGCTGAGGCCGCTGCAGAGGTCGCCCGCCGTCAGGCAAAGGGTGAGGCCGACGCTATCCTTGCCAAGATGCAGGCTCAGGCTAAGGGTATGGAAGAGATCCTGACCAAGCAGGCCAGCGGTCTTGCCGAGATCGTCAACGCCGCAGGCGGCGATCCCCAGAGCGCTGTGCAGCTCATCATTGCCGACAAGATTGAAGAACTGGTCAAGGTTCAGGTGGAAGCCATCAAGAACGTCAAGATCGACAAGGTTACTGTGTGGGACAGCGGCGCAGGCGCCGACGGAAAGAACTCAACCGCAGGTTTCCTCAGCGGTCTGATGAACGCTATTCCTCCTCTCAGCGACACATTCCGCATGGCGGGTCTTAATCTGCCCGGCTTCCTCGGTTCTCCTTCCGAACAGTCTGCCGAAGCGATTCAGTCTGATTCATCGGTTGCAGTCGTCGCTTCCGAGGCAGCTGCCGAAACCGCTTCCGACGTGGACGCTCCCGCTGAGAGCAAATAAATCCTTCATTTCCTCAATGAAGACAGTCTGATAGAATAAGCCGCGCGTCACGCAGTCACTTCTGCATGGCGCGCGGCTGTTTATTTGTCTTATTCCTAACGGTTGAGGTGTTACACCATGCACACCACGACAGCAGTAATGTTATCCTCACCGCCGTTATCGAGAGCTGCCTGCACCAGAGCCCGGGCTATATCCTCGGGATTGTGCTGATCACAGGCTGTCATTATCTCCTCGATCTGATTTTCCTTTAGCGTATCGGTGAGACCATCGCTGCACAGCAGAAATACATCTCCAGTATCTCCGGTAAACCGGCTGCGGATCAGCGGCTCCACATTGCGGTCGATGTGTGCCATGCCGAAAAAGCCGGAAACCGCGCTGCTGCGGGGATAGCTGTCCATTTCCTCCTGAGTGTACACGCCGGCATCCACCAGCTCCTGCGAAGGGGTGTGGTCGTGGGAAAGGCGGCGCAATGCACCGTCACGCAGGAGGTAGATGCGGCTGTCGCCCAGATTGGCGGCAGTAACCTGATCCTCCCGTACCCACAGTATAGCTCCGGTAGAACCTATGCAGGAGGCTCCCAGTTCCTCTGCCTTGTCCGACACCTGACGGTCAGTGCTGTCGAAGAAACCGCGGATCAGCATACGTTCCGCCGACGGAGAGCACTCGCGCAGACTGCAGCGCAGGGAGGCTGCCGAGCAGGCGCACATATACGCCGCCACCTCTCCGCTTTCCTCGCCGCCCATGCCGTCAAACACGCCGAACAGACCGCCATAGGTCTCTCCGGGAAGCTCAAAGATGCTGATGTCACAGCTGATGCTCCGCGCCTGAGACGGCATTAACAGCCTGCCGTCCAGCAGGAAGTTGTCCTCGTGCTCCTCCCTGTCCAGCCCAAGGCTCACGGCAGCTGCCGCCCTCAGGGTTCCCACAGGTTTTTCAGTTGTTTTCATTTTTCGTTCCTCCAAAAAAAATAATCCACATATAAATACAAACAGCGGCCGAGATAATTCGACCGCTGTATTTGTTTTCAAAAAGTCCGCGCAGTGACAGATCAGCAGAGTGACAGATCAGCAGAGCTGATCCTCATTGACAACTTCGGGACGCTCCAGCAGCTCCTCGGGGTGCTTGAGGAGGTGGGAGATGTAGCGGGCTGCCTTGGCATAGTAGAATCCGTCACAAATTCGCTCGTCAACAACATAGCAGAACTTGATGGTGCTGACGTACTTGGGGTTGCCGTTTTCGTCCAGGACCAGCTTCTTTCCACGCTTGCCGATGGAGATGAAGATGGAGGTGGTTCCTATGTTGTAGATATGGTGATACACCGAGTTGATTCCGGTGGAACCGATGTCGGTGATGTACACGGAGGTGTGGAACGGGCTGATGTTTACCAGCGACTTGGGCAGACCCTTGCCGTTGTCCTTGTGACGCACCCAGGAGAAGAACAGCCGCAGAACCCACTGAGGGATGGACGAAATCTTGTCCACAAAGCTGTCGGTGGCGCTGTCTTCGGCATTCTTGGATTTGTTGAGGTCGCTCATCAGTGTGTCGTACACCTCTTTGAGGGTGTAGTTGGGCATGAAGTGAGGCTTGATATTGGCTTCCTCGGCATCGATGCTCATGCTCATCTTCATGGTGAGCGAGATGCAGAAATGATCACGTGCATAAACCTTGCGGCCTGCGCAGAAGCGGGTGATTTTGGGATATCTGGACGCGGCGCGCACGACTGCCGCCATAACTACCGCCAGACGGGACAGGTCGGTCATTTCCATAGAGGGATCGCGTCGGATGGTTCGCACAAAGTTATCCAGCGCCTCGGTCTCAACTTCCTCCTCAAAGAAGATCTGAGCATCGCTGCGCTCAATCATTGCGTGAGGAATAACGTCAAACATGGGATCCTTCGCTCTGATGCGCCAGCCGTCGGTACGGTCACCGCGCTTCTTTTTATAATTGAAGAATTCCTTGCCTTTTACTCTTTTGCGTTCTTTTTTCTTTGCCATCTGCCAGTCAACTCCCTTATTTCGGTTTGATAAGCCGGGATGCCGCCCGGCTGTGCAACTATACTTATATTGATTATATCTTGATTTTCGCAATATTTCAAGAAGAATATATTCTCTATCTATATCTGCGGTCTCTGCCGTGGTGATATCGTCTGTAATCTGCTCTCGACCTGCGTTTGTTGACCGAAATCATATGGAAAACATTTACGCTGAGTGCAAAGGCAACAAGCACCAGGACACAGCTTAGGATTATTATCGCATACTTTCCTGCGTCCATGCTTCCTCTATCCTTCAGCGTCAGTCGCGGAAGCTTCAGCTCCTGCATGGCAGCTGTAGATACGCGGATCCGCTGATATGGTCTGCGCAGACTGCCGTTATCATTCTCCACGACATAGAAGCCCGGTTCTTCTCCGGCAAGTGAACCATATCGAACAAGCATATCCTTGATCAGAATACCGTTATTATAGCTGTACACTCTGGGAGACTCGCTTACAAGCGTAAGTGTCTCATAATCTGACAGGTCAATACTTCGATCGTCGATGATCAGCTCCACCTGTCTGACCGGTTCCGTGAGGCACCCAGTGTAGTCTGATTCGTACCAGCCATCGACACCGCCAACCGTGCAGTAGCGCAGATAGCGGCTCGCGCTCCAGCGGTCATCGGTTACGTAATAATGCCACCCCTTGAGATCCGTTCTCTTCATCCATTCCGGAGGAGTTTCTGCGGGTTCCGTATGGCTGTAGCGCGGAACAATGTTCTCGAAGAAATCATTTTTGTTAACGTCCTCACCAACTTTTGTCCAGTACAGACCAAACTTGCGGCAATCGTAAGTTTTCTGGGTAACACCTACCTCATATCCGAACTTCTGCTGGCTCACGTGACACCGATATGCCTCGCGTGCGACCTGCAGCGCAGTTTTCCCTCCTGCAGAGTCCAATCTGATATCTGCCCACTGCATGGTTATCCTGTTGTTCCAGTACAGGTGAAGATAGCATTTGCTGACCGTCCAAGGCTGATATTCAGGGAGATTCGCCGCAACATAGGCAGCGTCTTCCGCGTACACGAGGGCACCGCGAAGGCAATGAACCATGAGCAGATGTTGGCCGTGACCGTATTCTCCGTTGATATCCTGAGAGATTACTACCTGAGGACGGTAGCGTACGAGCAGTTCAACAATGTCGCGTGTGACTTCACTCTCGTTCCATATACTTCGTGCTCTGCCTATTGAGGAGCAGTATTTATCGGGATAATCAAAAAAGATCGGGTGCTGACGCACACCACATGTCCACAGACCTTCGAGGGCTTCATGAAGCCGCAGACTGTTGTCGAAAGCCAGATAGGCAATTATAGTGTCATATTCCCGTTCTGCAGCATAATAGGGTATTGCTCCGCCAAAATAGAGGATTTCATCGTCCTGATGGGTTGCGATCATCATCACTTCCGCTGTGGACGGAGTGGGTTTCCATATATGTACCCTTCCGGGCAGCACCCCCGGGGAGAATATTTCCATCTCCACTATATCAAGCGGGTGCTTTTTTCCGTCATCGGTCACCATACGGAAGCTCAACACATTTGCCGGCAACTCGACGTATTCCTGCAGATAACCTAAACCGCCCTGTTCGCTGACTACTTTCCGACCGTCATTTAACGTAGCTTCGAGACGCCACACAGGCGGATTGTTGGCCCACTTGATGTATATTCCTCCGGCAGCATTTCCATTAAGATCTGCATTTATGAACTGCTCTCCCTCACCGTAGGCGGAAAATACCCCGCCGTCCTTGTCGTTCCAGAGGTTGGCGAATTCATTATTGTGGTGACTTGCTGATATTTTACATTTAGTAATTATATCTTGTGCCTTTTCTTCTGCTGCAGCGTGAACAGTCATTCGTCCGCATAACACTGTCACAGTAAGCAGAAAAAGCAGAACTAAAGACCTTCGAACGTGTAATTTAGCTGCAAAGTACTGAGATTGCATGGTTTGTGTCCTTTCGCCACTTTCTACTAATATATTATACTTGACAGTTTTTTGATGTCAACACATCAATTTTTGTGTTTTCAGTCTTTACAAACCATCATGTCCAGTGATATAATCGTTTTGATTTGGATTATATAAATTATTTACGGATCGGTTGTGAAATATCATGGACACTGTAAGACCATTAACCAAAGACCACCGCACTCTCTTCAAGCGAGTAACCCAGCCAATCTGGCTGCTGTCCATCGGAGGGCTTTTTGCCGGCTTTGGTGTGTATATGCTGATCAACCACCTCATAGTGCCGACCAATCTGATTCATTGCGCGATTGACGATTACATCCCGTTTTACGCTGATTTCGCTTTGATATACGTTTATTGGTTCGCATTTCTTCCCGGTGGATTTATTCAGATGCTCTGGCATCGTGAAGACAATATCCCTAATGCCAGACTTGACTACAATCGCTTTATGTGGCTATTCTTTGTCAGCTGGGCGATCTGCCTTGTTGTTTACATCGTCTATCCCAATGGAATTGATTTCAGACCGACTTCCGACGAGATTGGCTATGATACTTTCTGCTCCGGTGGTCTGGCGCTGACGTACAGAGGCTTTGATCTCCCGGCAAACGTGCTGCCCAGTCTCCACTGCACCTCAACACTGGCGGTCACGCTGGCTGTCCTTTCTTCAGATTTTGTAAAACGCAGTCCTTTCAAGGCTCTGTATTTCACCTACTATATTCTCTTTGCTTCTCTTATTTGTATCTCTACTGTTTTCGTCAAGCAGCACTCCATCATCGATTTCTTTGTTTCTGCCATTGAACTGGCTGTTCTTTATCCGATTATCTATTTCGTCAACTGGTCTTCTGTTAAGAAGTTCTTCACACGCAAAGATTCATAATCTAACGACATTTCAACGCCGTCCCTTCATTCTTGCATGAGGGGGCGGCGTTTTTGTTTCTTTCTTAATCTGGGGTTCTTTTTTTGACAAAGCATCGGGCGGCTGTCCCGAACCGGAACAGCCGCCCTGGAGTTATTGCTTTAGTGTCTCACTTCCGGAAGCAACCAGTGCGGTTGACTTCTTTTGTTCGCACTCTTGTTATCTGCGGGCTGCAGAACCCTTCTTCTTGGTCAGGGTGAGGACGAACAGCGAGCAGGAAGCCAGCATGACTGCGACGACGGTGAGGTCTTCGCTGGATTCGCTGACGGTGGTGTCGCCGGTAGAGGGGTTAACGCCGGTATCGCCGAGCACCTTGGTGTAAGTTGCGTTCTCCTGCTTGGTGGTAGTGGGAGTGTAGACAACCTGCGGGGTCTGAGGCTTAACAACCTGCTGCTCATTGGTAGCAGTGCTGCCAAGTACGATACCCTCGACGCCCATGCCAACATTCGGGGTATCTCCGGTTACGGAGAGGACACCGGTGTCGCCGTTATAATTGGCGATGCTGTTGGTCTTATCCTTGGAGTAAGGCAGGGAGTTGACAACCTTGTACTTGCTGGGTACATCGAAGGAAGCGGTGTACTTGCCTGCGAGCACGCCGTCGATCTCGAACTCACCGTTTCTGTCGGTGGTTGCGGTGCCGACGATGGTCTTGTTGGCGTCATAGAGGACGACTCTGATGTCGCTCAGGGCAACATCCTGTGCCTTCTCGTAAACGGAATCGTTGTTGCCTTCGATCCAGGTGGTACCGCTGACGGTGTAGGTGTCGGGAGTGTAGTAGTAAACAACATCCAGACCCTTCTCGGTCATGGTCAGATCCTCGGGGATCTCAGACTTGGTAAGGTTGTAACCGTCGATATCCTTCTCCTTGAGATCCTTGACGGTGTCACCAACGTTGAATACCTCATTGTAGGATTCAGCGATGGGCTCGCCGGTGGTCTCGTCGATGTAGGTGATGTGGAGGGTACCGTTCAGTCTTCTGTAGATGAACATGACATCCTGCTCATCCTCGGAGATGACGCCCTCGGGCTCGCCCTTGACTTCGATCAGCTCGTAGCCGGGGATATCAGCGGGCTTGTAGTTGAACTCGACGTCAACGAAGTCGACCATGGTCTCGCCTTCGATCAGCTCGTTGCCTTCTTCGTCAACATGAGAAACGTTAACCTTACCCATGGGGATTGCCTTGTAGTAGTGGATGATGTCGATGCCGTCAGTGGTCATGACCAGGCTCTCAGGCATTTCAGTGTTGGTTCTGATGTAGCCGGAGATGCTGTTGGCCTTGATGTCGGTGACGGTCTCGCCGGTCTCCATGGTCTCGGTATAACCATCGGCCAGGACCTTATCGGTGCCTTCCTCAAGGTAAGAGATGTTCAGGACACCCTGTTCTCTGGTGTAGATGAAGAAGATTTCCTGAGGCTCTTCGGTGATAGCACCCTCGGGGCTGTCGCCCTCGACCTTGGTGAACTTGTAGCCATCGATGGTTTCGGGAGTGAATGCAAACTCGGTGCCGACTACGCCGTTTACGGTCTCGGGGATGAGCAGCGGGTTGTAGTCTTCGTCAACATAGTTGACAACTACAGTACCGGTTGCAACCTGAGCGTAGTAGTAGTCGATAACGATGCCTTCCTCGGTCATTACCAGGCTGTCGGGAATGTTCTTCTCGACCAGGTTGTAGTAGGCGATGGTCTTCTCATGGAGATCCTCAACCTCAACCAGAGTGGGGATGACTTCGGTGTACTGCTCTGCGAGGATAACTTCGGTGCCCTTCTCGAGGTAGTTGACGGTCAGGTTACCGACGCATCTCTCGTAGGTGTAGATGACAACGTTGGTTTCGTTTGCGGGGAAGTTGCCTTCCTCAGTGCCTTCGACGCTGACCAGCTTGTAGCCGGGGATGTCGATGGGATTGAAATCGTAGGTCTCGTAGATGTTGCCGGCAGCTGTGATGTCCTTATGAATGGTGTTGCCCTCGGTGTCGACAAACTTGGCAACTGCATCACCGGTGGGGATCAGACGATACCAGTAGGTGATGGTGAGGCCTGCGGTGGTCATGGTCAGGTCGGCGGGGATTTCCTCAGCAACCTTCTCATAGAGGTCGAAATCTCTGTAGTGGAGATTCTCAATGACAGTGCCGGTCTCGAAGGTCTCGTTGTAGGCCTGAGACAGGGATTCATTGGTATCAACGTCGAGATAGTGGACAGTCAGGACGCCGGTGTCTTTCTCGTAGATGTAGTAAACATCGTTGTGAGAATCAGCGGGGAAGTTGCCCTGAGGCTCGCCCTTAAGCTCTACGAAGTGCCAGCCGGTGATGTCGGCCTTATTGAAGGTGTAAGACTCGTAGATGGTACCGGCCTTGTCAACATTGTCGATCAGTTCATTACCGTTTCTGTCAACATAGTGAGCGGTGGCGGTGCCGGTGGGAGTCAGGGTGTAGTAGTGGATGACTTCCAGACCGTTTTCGGTCATCACGAGGCTATCGGGAACGATGCTGGAATTGTAGTCGTACTTGTCGATGGTCCTTTCGTGCAGGTTGGTTACGGTGTCACCGGTATTATAGACTTCGCTGACATGGTCCCACAGAACATTATCGGTGCCGACCTCGAGGTAGCGAACTACAAGAGTACCGGTTGCACGGACGTAGACGTATACGACTTCGTTGGTGTCGTTGGCAGGATAGTTGCCGCTGACGGGATCGCTGCCATCTGCAATGTAGCTGTAGATGTAGCCTTCAACTGCCTTGGGAGCGGTGGTGTAGGTCTGGTAGATGTTACCGCTGGAGGAATCGCTTCCAGCAATCTCCTTGCCGTTGGTATCAACGTACTTGACAACTACGTCACCGGTGGGAACGAGGCTGTAGTAGTGGTTGACGACGATGCCGTCCTTGGTCATCTCAAGGCTGGTATCGGGAAGGATATCGGTGTCATCAAACTCATACAGGCTGTTCTCGAAGGTGATGAAGTCTTCCTTGTAGATGTTGGTGATCTTGTCATTTACCTTGTGTTCCTCGGTAATGGACTCGGCAATAGCCTTGTTGGTGCCGCTCTCGAGGTAGTTGACAACCAGACCGGCATTGCGCAGGGTGTAGATGAACTTGATGTACTTGACACCTTCAACGAATACACCAACGGGATCGTCTCCCTCAACGTTCTTGAACTCGTAGACGGGGGAGTCGATTGCGCTGTAGGAATACGGATCGCCAACGTGTCCGATAACGGTATCCTCGGGTCTGAGAACGGTGCCGTCGTCGGCAACATGGGTGACAATTACAGTACCCTGGGTGACAACGGTTTCGACCTCGTTGGTCTCATCGCCGTTGACCTTAGCCTTGTTGGAGATAACCTCTCTGAACTTGTTGGCAGGCATGGGATCAACATCGACCTTGAAGGTCAGTTCGACGGATTCACCGGCCTCGATCTTGTCGATGTTCCAGGTGATGACGCCATTGCTGACAGTGCCGCCGATGACGGAGGACTCAACCAGAGTGGTGTTGGCGGGAACGGTGTCGGTGACGACGACGTTCTCAGCCTTGATGCAGCCTTCGTTCTTGACATTGATGGTGTAGGTCAGAGTGTCGGCAGTGTTGGCTGCAGCGGCATCAACGGCCTTGTCATAGGTCAGGACTGCGTGGTAGGTGTCGTTAGTGACGACGGTGGTGGGCTCGGTGTTGCCTGCACCGGTGTAAACGATCTGAGCGATGTTGTGCAGGTTGCCGCTGGTGACGAAGCTGTCAGCTACCTTAACGATGAAGGAAACAGCAACTGTCTGGCCGGCGGGCAGAGTGCCCAGGTTCCAGGTTACCTTGCCGCCTGCCTCAACGCCGTTGTTGTCGGCAGACACGAAGGTGGTGCCGGCGGGAACAGCGTCGGTGACGATGACATTGTTGATGTCATCGTATCTGGGGTTGGTAACAGTGATGGTGTAGGTGATCTCGTCGCCCATCTCTACCAGGCTTCCGCTGGCGGGAGAAGCGGTCTTCTCGCGCAGGATGGAAGCAGAGTCGAAGATGTACTCGTAGTAGTGGATGATGACGAGTCCTTCCTCGGTGTAGACCAGCTTGCTGGGCTTATCGGTGGTCACGTAGTTATAGTGAGTGACGTTCTCGTAGTAGTCGCTCTCGAGAATATCGCCAACGTAAGCGTTGAAGGTCTTAGGCTCGAGGACGGGAGCCTTGGAGCTGATATCGAGGTACTTGACAGTCGCGACCGCGGGAATGCGCTCGTAAATGTAGATATAGGTGATGTTGCCCTCGATATAGGTCTTGCTGTCGGAATCGTAGGTGACGGTCTTGAGTTTGAGGTTCTCGAACTTCTTCTCTGCGGGCAGAGTGAAGGTGGTGCCTACAGCGCCGTCGGTAACGATGTCTTTGTGCAGGGTGTTGCCGGCGGTATCCTGATACTTGACGGTCAGGGTGCCGCGCTTAACGATGTTCTCGGTGGTGTTGGTGTTGTCACCGTCGACAACAGCGGTGTTGTTGATGACCTTGGCATATTCGCCGTCAGCCAGCTGGGAAACCTGAACGCTGAAGCTCAGAGTCTTGGTCTCGCCGGGCTTGAGGCTCTTGATGACGTAGGTGATCTTGCCGTTGTTGTAGGAAGCACCGTTGGTCAGAGTGCTGAGGATGATGCCGGTTCCGTTGGGAACGACATCGTAGACAGTCACGTCGTTGGCATCAGCAGTACCGATGTTGGTAACGTCCACATTGTAGGAGATGATGTCGCCAGCGTAGAGAACGGTGCCGGAAGGTACGCTGGAAGTCTTGTTGCTGGTGAGCAGAGCGTGGCTGGTGGGATTGGTGGGGATTTCCTTATCCTCGCCGGTCTGGATGTCCTTGTAGCTGACGTGAGCGATATTGCCCAGGTTGCTGCCGGACTTCACGTATTCAACCTTGACAGTGAAGCTGACAACCTTGGTCTCGCCGGCTGCGATGGAGCCGATGTTCCAGGTGATGACACCGTCCTGCTCAACGCCGTTGTTGGCGATGGACTCAACGATGGTGCCTGCGGGAACAGCGTCGGTAACGACGACGTTCTCAAGGGAGTCGGTAGCTCTGACGTTGGTCACAGCGATGGAATAGGTGATGGTGTCGCCGCCCTTGACCAGCTCGCCGCTTGCAGGATTGGAGATCTTTTCAACAGCGGGCTCGTCGGTGTCGAGAATACGCACGTAGTAGTGGATGATCTCGGCAGAAGGAGTGACAAACTGCATGGGATCGGGAGTTACTACACTGTCATAGATGTAGCCGTCGATGGGATACTGCTCAGCGTAGGTGCCGGGGATAACGTCGCCCTGGTTGAAGCCGGGGTAGACATCAGTGTTCTTGATCTCAGCGCCGGTATCCTTGTCAATGTACTTGACAGTCAGGGTAGCGGGGATGAGCTTGTAGTGGAAGATGACAGTGATGGTGCCCTGGATGTAGTTGCCTACGCGAGCGCCGTCAACATAGTCAAATTCTCTGTTCTGGAATTCCTTGACGGGCAGTGCGCCGTAGCCGGTGCCGACTCTTGCGCGGGTGACAGAAGTCTCGCACAGTTCGGTGCCGTCGTAATCGACGTACTTGACTACCAGAATACCGACATAAGCCTTGTCGAGAACGTCGTTGGTGTTGTCACCGTCGACCTCTGCGATGTTGGGGATGTCGATCTCATAGACTCCGTCGGGGAGCTTGTCGATGACTACGGTGTAGTACAGTTCAACAGTCTCGCCGGGCTGGAGCTCGGGGATGGTGGTGACGAAGTTGTCGCCGTCACAGATGCCGTCCTCGCTGGTGACGAAGGTGGTTCCCTCGGGGATGTCGGCGATAACCGGAATGTTGGTCTTCTCGACAGAACCCTCGTTGGTGACGGTGATCTTGTAGGTGATCTGATCGCCCTCGGTCAGGTTGGCGTCGGGCTGGTTGGTGAAGCTTTCGAGCTTGGCATCGAGGATGGGATGGGTGATCTCGTTGGAGTAGATGCGATCCTCGGGCTCGTTGTCACGGTTGGTGTAGGTAGCGGAAGCAACGTTTCTCAGGTTGCCGGAGCCGGTGAGCTCGTCATTGACTCTGGCGGTGAAGAAGACGGTCTTGCTGGCGCCTACGGGAATTGTGCCCACATTCCAGACGACCTTGCCGTCGGCGTACTGGCCGCCGGTGCTGGCAGAGACGAAGGTCATGCCGTCGGGGATGTAGTCCTCGATGACGACGTTGTTGACATCGTCAACGCGTGTGTTGGTGAGGGTGATGATATACTCGATATCCTCGCCGGGACGGACAGTGGTGCCGCTGGCGGGCAGACTGGCCTTTTCAAGTACCAGAGGAGTATCATCGGCCTCGATAAAGGTGTAGTAATGGATGATGTGTACGTTACCGTCGATGAAGACCATCTCTGCGGGCTTATCGGTGGAAACGTAGGTGTAGTTGGTGATTTCGGTCCACTGGTCGGACTCGATGGCATCACCGACCCAGCCGGAGCCGCTGACATCGGGCAGAATGTTCTGGCCGTTGTCCTTGTCGATGTAGCTGATAACAACAGTACCGACCAGTCTCTCGTAGACGTGGATGATGGTGATGTTGCCCTCAACGAAGTTGCCGTCGGTGGAACCGGTGGTGGTCTTCAGCTGATAGCCGTAGATGTCGATGGCATCGGTGGTGCCGTGGGCGGTGCCGGGCTTGCCCTCATAGTGGAGGGAATCAGCCAGAGCATTGCCGGCCTCGTCGACAAACTGGACATCAACGGTGCCCTTCTTGACGATATCCTCGGTGGTGTTGGTGGGGATGTCGTTTACATAGGCGGTGTTGTTGATGGTGCTGACGAACTCGGTGGTGTCATTGACCTTGACGTCGAATGCGACGGTCTTGGAGGCACCGGCCTCGAGCTTGTCGATGGTCCAGGTCAGAACGTCGCCGTTGACGGAGGCGTTCTTAGCGTTGTAGAGGGATACGCCTTCAGGAATGGTATCGGTGACGACAACATTCTGAGCGGCAGCAGAGCCGTTGTTGGTGACGGTAATATTATAGGTATAAACGTCGCCTGCACCGTAGAACTCAGCATCTCCGCCAGCCTTGACAGCGGTCAGGATTGCGTGACCGGTGGTATTGGTGGGGATGGTCTGGTCGATGGTGGACTCACGGTCTCTGTAGGTGACATAAGCGGTGTTGGCCAGGTTGCCGGTACCGCTGATGGAAGCATCAACAGTAACAGCAAAGCTGACGGTTGCGGTAGCACCGGACTCGATGCTGGGAATGACGAAGGTGACGGTGCTGCCGTTGACGGTGCCGTTGCCTGCGTCGGAGATGGTGGTTCCGGCAGGAGCGGTGTCGGTGACGACGACATCGGTCATGGCTTCGTACTTGTTGTTTGTAACGCTGATGGTGTAGACGATGGTCTCACCGGCAACAACCAGGCTGCCGTCGGCGGGATTGGCGGTCTTACCAACAGTGGGAACAGTGCTGTCGGGGATGAGCTTGTAGACGTGGATGATGGTGATGCCTTCCTCGGTGAGGATGGTGGTAGGAGCATCGGTGCGGACATATTCGTAGCGCTCGATGGGCTCCTGCTTGAGGTCGGTCAGTTCATCACCCTGCCAGCCGTTTACAGTGACGCTGGTGAGGAGGGAGTTGCCAGCCTCATCAACGTACTTGATGACTGCGAAACCGGGGATCTTGGCATAAACATGGATGATTTCGATAACGCCGTCGGTGAAAGTACCGGTAACGTTGCCGGTGGTGGAGATGTGTCTGTAGTTATCGATATCCTCTGCGGGATAGGGACCGTACTGGTCGCCGGTCTTTCCGTCCTGAGACTTGCCGGGGATCAGCTCGTTGCCGGCCTCGTCAACGTACTTGACAACGACGGTGCCGTACTTGGTTACGTTCTCGGTGGTGTTGGTGGGTTCACCGTTAACGGTAGCGGTATTTTCGATAACCTTGGTGCCGGCGCTGATCTGATTCACGGTGACGGTGAAGGAGACGTAAGCGGTCTTTCCGGCTGCGATGGAAGCGATGGTGGTGGAAACGATGTTTCCGTTGAGATCAACATTGCCTTCCTTGAAGGTCACGCCGTCGGGAAGGGTATCAACGACATTGACGTTGGAGGCGTCGGCAGTACCGTTGTTGGTGACTGCGATGGTGTAGGTGATCTCATCGCCTGCTGCGAGGATGGTGGAAGCGGCAACGCTGCTGGACTTCTCAGCGGTGAGAACAGCATGGTTGACGGTGTTGGTGGTGACAGTGTCGGGAGTATCATCGCCGGGCAGGGTGTAGGTGATGCTGGCGGTGTTGGCCAGATTGTTGGTGCCGGTGATTTCCTCGTCGACAGTAACGGTGAAGCTTACGGTTGCAGAACCGTTTGCAGCGATCTTGTCAATGGTGAAGCTGATGTTTCTGCCGTTCACGGTGCCGCCGTTGGCATCAGTGATGGTGGTGCCGAAGGGAGCGGAATCGTTGACGACGATATTGCTTACGGGAACGCTGCAGGGATTGGTCACGGTGATGGTGTATTCAATTTCCTCACCGGACTTGACGAGAGTGCCGCTCTTGGGATCGCTGTCCTTGCTGGCTCCGAGCTCGGAGAGGTTGGGCAGGATACGGATGTGAACGGTGATAACTTCGCTCTCGATGGCGTCCTTGACCTTGACTTCTTCATTGCCGGTGACAACATAGTTGTCCATGGTGGTGGTGAAGACTTCGATGATGGTCTCGGACTCGGTGGTGGTTTCGGTGATGATGTCGACGGTGGTGCCGCCGGCGATCTTGTTAAGGTTGGAACCCATGTGGTACTCATAACCACCGGTACCGATCATTTCCTTGACGATAACAACGCCGTTGGTGTGACCGTTGGAAGCGGTGTAGGTTGCGAAGGGAGCGAGAACGCAGCCCTGGAAGCTGAAACCGCTGGTGGAGAGATTCTCCATCTCGTAGAAGTTCCAGATGGCCTGACCCTGGAGCTTGGCCTGATCCATGTTGGTGTTCTCGAACAGAGCCCACTGACCGCCGTTGATCTCCAGAGACTTGCCGCTGATGTTGATGATGATATCGTCATCGCCGAAGTCGCCGATGAACTTGACCTGCTGGATATAGTCATTGCCGTCAACGTAGAAGACGTGAGGCTGACCGGCAACGTGGTTGGGATCAGCAGTCAGGGTGAGTTCAGGAGTATACCACTGGTTGCGTGCAGCAGTACCGTCGGGATCCATTGCGGAATACTTTCTGGACAGAGCAGTGTACTGCTTCTCCAGAGCCTCGACGTAGTCGCGGATCCACTGCTGGTTCTGTTCCATCTTACCGCTGATCATGTTGACCTGACCGGTGATGGTTCCGCCGACGATCAGAGTGTAGTCTGCCTGGCTGGAAACCTTATCAGCGATGGACCAGCCGCCGTTGATGACCAGATTGCCGCCGATGGCTGCAGCGCCTTCGACGTCAGCACCGGTCTGCTCCATGTTCTCAAATACGACCAGACTCAGGTCGGGACCGTAGATGGGAGTGATGGTGGTAACAACCTTGTTGACGGTGCTTTCCTTGGTGATGTCACCGCCGGTACCGTTGGTGTCCAGCACGTAGGTGAAGGTATCTTCCCAACCGGCTGCGCCGCTGTAGTTGTACTCGTTGGTGCCGTTCTCGTCAACAACGAAGTCCACAACAGGCTGCTCATAGAGGCTGCTGTCGGGAATGTAGGTGAAGGTACCGTCCTCGTTGAGAACGACCTGACCGTTCTTGGCGCCCTCAACCAGCTGAGCGGTGTAGCCTTCCAGATTGAGGGAAGCCTGCTTGCCGTCCAGACCGGCGATGTTGCCGTTGACGATGTCCTTGGAATCGTAGCCGTTACCGGACTCGTCAACCAGGGTGTTGAGCATATCATCATTGACCAGAACGCCTGCGACACCCTTGTTGTTGGCATCGAGGTTTTCGCCCTGATTAAAGATGTAATAGTCATCTGCGCCCTTGGGAGCAAGGATGATCTCATCGATCTGAACGATCAGAGGAGAATGGGTAACGGTACCGGCAGTCTCCTCATAGGTGAGGATGCCCTGCTCGGCAACGTTGAGGATACCGTAGAGCTTGGGATCATTTACATTAATAGTATAGGAGAGGGACTGAACCTCAGCGGGAATGGTGCCGATGGTCCATTCAACAACGTCACGGGTGACGATGGTGCCGTTGATGGTGACCTGCTGATCGCGCAGGACCCTGGCGGTACCGGTGGTGACATTGATGGAGCTCTCGTCTACATCATAATACTCGGGGATAATATCGGTATATACAGCGTTGAGAGCTGCGTCATACTTCTGGCTGCTGATAACAGTGTTGATAACACTCTTGAAAGCAACGAGAAGTTCTGCGGCGTTGGTAGGATACTGAGCCACACCGCTGCCGGAGTAGACAGCCAGCATGTCACCGATAACCTTTGCGCCCTCGGGAGCCTTCAGGCCATAGAAGACAGACATGAACTCAGCTCTGTCATTGATAACGGCCAGACGGTCAGCCATGGTGGCATAGGTCTTGGTGGACTGCTTGACGGTCTCCTGAGTGGAGGAACCGCTGTCGGAACCGACGCGATACTGCTTCTCCATGTCGTTGTTCGCCAGACCGCCGGTGAAGAATACCAGCTCAGCAATAACGTTCTCTCTCTCGGAGAGTTCCTTGGCGGAAGCCAGCAGTTCAGTCAGCTCGAGATAGCTGGGAACGCCGTTGTAGGCGCTGAACTGGTCGTTGGTGTGAGCCAGGTCCGCGGTGTAACGATCCTGAGGCAGACCGTCGGTCATGACCAGAACAACCTTCTGGCGGTCGGCGTAAGCGCTGTTGTTGGCGTAATCAGCCAGAGCGTTAGCTACCAGATAGCCGCCTTCGGTGTTGGTGCCGCTTTCGGCCTTGATGGAGTTGACGACCTTTTCAAAGTCGCTGTAGTTGCTGACAAAGTAGCTGTCATCAACCTTGCCGATCATGTCCTTGTACAGCACGCGGGTGACATTGCCGTTGTTCAGCTTGTAGCTGTAGGACTGAGCGGAGAAGTTGCCGACTGCAATGCGGTTGTTTGCATTGAGGGCAAACAGATCCTTTGCCAGCTGCTTGGCAGAGGCAATAGCTTCATCGAAGAGCTTCTTGCCGGTTTCGGTAGTCAGCTGGGTCATGGAGTTGGAGGAGTCGATGATCATAATAAGATCAACGGGCTTCTCCACTACCTCGGTGGATGTGGAACTTGCCACGCCGGGCTTAGCCGCGAGATTCACGGTGATGTCGGCGCTTCTGTCGTCCTGTACAGCGCCCTTGGTCACTGCGACTTCGCCGGCACCCATGCCTTCAACAGCGATGTCCAGCGCCTTGCCGGCGGCTGCACCGAACCCGGAGAAGAATCCGGCATAGGAGCTGATGAGTATTGTCAGACACAATACTACAGACAGCACCTTGCTGAATGTCTTTCTGGGTCTTCTCTTAGTCTTCATAAAACTAAACCCCTTTCCTTGAACCGCGCCCTTTTGCGCGGTCACCTCTGAAAGAATTCCGGATGTTTCGCGCCATGCCGCGCGCCGTCACCACTGGCTCACGGACATGGAGATACTCCACCCATCATTACGATTGACCACATATTACCATACAGAGTGATTAATTCCGGCATAATTTAGCATACATTCAGATGCAATTGGTATTTTTTGACTCTCAAACCGGTTAAATTTTTAGCTGGGTTTAAAATACCACTTTTCTCACAAAACGCGCGGTTTACGTAACATCGCAAAAACGCGCGCAAATACGCATTGTACAGCCGTTTTTCCATCTTTTTGCCTCCTTGCCCGTTTCCGGTGCCTCCGCGGCGTATCCCGCCTTCACGCTCTGTGACTTTACCGTCCGGAAGTGACCTGCAGGCAATGTTTTCAATTGCGCTTTGATCGCATGATTGTCATGCTGTTCATCACACAATTCTTTTGTGTATTACTCCTAAAAAGCCTGTATTTACTTCTGCTAATTCTCAGAATCCCACAACAGCAACTGGGCACTTCCGGTAAAAAAGCGAGCAATGTATTCTCCGTTCCAGCCACAAAATATTGTGACTGCGGCGAGGATTTCACTGTATTTTCCGCTCATGCCGCATGGCGCTCCTCCCTGTTACAGCCGCGGATGATGCGCAGGATTATCACTGTTATATCGTCATCATCCTGTCCGCAGCGTGCGGAAGCCAGCGCGAGAATATCCTTCGCCATACGGTTTGTGTCGGTGATAAAATTATCTTTGAGGTGCTCTTTCAGCCAGCTGTCATCCTGTCCCGCAACACCGTCGCTTACCATTATCAATATATCTTCCGGCAGCAGCTGCAGACGTATGCTGCTCCAGTCCGCTTTCTCCATGATTCCCAGCGGCAATGATCCGGCGACCAGCTCCTCCACTCTGCCCTCTCTGAGCAGATATGACGAGGCGGCGCCGGCTTTGCCCAGCGTAAGCCGACCGCTGTAGAGATCCACGCGTGCGCAGTCAAGTGTTGCAAGCGATTCATCGCCGGAACTGATCTGCATTGCTGAATTAACCAGTTCCACCGCGCCTCTCTCACTGAAGCCGGCGGACAGCAGGCGCCTCATCAGCCCGCAGGTCATTGCCGAATCCACCGCCGCTCTGCCGCCGGTGCCCATACCGTCGGACAGAAGAATCACCCTCTCTCCGGGATTGTCGTCCATCACCTCGCAGGTATCGCCACACAGTAGATTTCCTCCCCTGCTGTGCTGCGCAATCCCCACGGCCAGCGAATAGGCGGGAAGGCTGTCCATCCTCACTGAAATCCTCTCTCCCTCCCGGGTGACCGAAGTGAGTTCCAGTTCCGTCCCTAGCTCGTCAGACAGAATTACGCGCACATCCTCCTCCGGATCAGGACAGTCCTCGCAGCATCGAAGCGTGAGCGCAACCGTGGCGGAACCGCCTTTTCTGCTCAGGCAGCTGATCTCATCCGCATCCAGCCCGTATTCCTCCAGTACTTGTGCAGTCTTTGCGGCAAGCTGCGCGCTCTGCTGCTGTTCCTGTCCGGCGTTTTCCGCAAGTTCGCTGAGCAGCATGCCGCATCCGCTCATCTGACCGGCAACGGCGCGGCGTACCTGCGCCACTCTGCGGCGTGCCTGCCCATCTGCGGCAAAACCGGCGTACACGGCGTTGATGCGCTCTCTCATCTCCCCCCAGCGGGCACAACGGGAGCGCAGTTCATCCGGAGTGTTGCGGCGGGTCAGCCTGCCGTCTTTTTTCAGTATATCCGCAAGCGAATCAAAAAGCTGCCGTGTCTCAGCGCGTGACGTCTCCCAGCAGAAGCGGGAGATGGCACAGTCGGAGCATATCTCACCCGTTGCTCTCCTGCACACCGAAGCGGGCAGCGGAGCTTCCAGACGGTCAAGCCTCTCTGAAACCTCCCTAACGGTCCTCGACGCGTCCTCAAGTCCTCTGGCAGCGTCAGTAAGCCGGCGCGCCACGCTGCCGTCATGCTGTATTCCCGGACGGGGCAATCTCTGCCCGTCTATTACATCAAATATATACGTCAGCCGTCCGGAACCGATAATCGGAAAAGCCACTGCGGCCAGCACGCTTTCCGCAATAAGGTATATATCAAGCGTTCCGGAGATCACCGAACACAGAGCGCACGCTACCGCGAACACCGCCGAAAGGGCGATGTCCCCCAGCGGAGCGAACAGTGACGCGGTCAGCCCGGCTGCGGCGCACACCCCCAGAGTGGAAAACCTGCTGTTCGCAAGCGCGAGTGCCGTTCCAAGAGCTATGCCCGCTCCCGCGCCGCCGGCAGGCCCGAAGTATCTGCCGCACGCCAGAACGATTATCACCGCCGCCACTGTAAAGGGCGAGAATCCAATAATTGCCAGACGGCACAGCGGTATCGATACCACGCACAGCCCTGCTGCGGCGCAGTACAGCTCCTGAGGTGTGAGAGCGCGAACGTTTCTGTGCCGCCAGCCCTCCATTGCTCCGCAGAAGAAATAGGCGCAGGCTGCGGACAGCGCGCCTTCGGCAAAATAGCGCGCGAGATCGTAGCCCACCGCTGCCCCCACCGCGGAGGAGACCACCACGCCAGTAAGCACCACTCCCGTAAGCGCCGCCGCAGGAGGAAACAGCGGACTGTGCTTTATCTGCCTGAGTTCGGACAGCGCCCATTTGATTCCGGCGGCGGCAATGGCTGAAGCGGCGCAGCGCAGTGTTTCGGTATTGCTTCCCGGAACAATGAACCCCAGAAGAATACCTGCCATAGCCGGCGTCACCGACCCCGCCGGAACCGCCGCCGCGAAGGCTGCGGCAAAGGGATAGATCCCGCCGGGCACCCCTGTTCTGGCAAGGGCGAATCCCAGAGCCAGCGGCAGCAGCACGCGCAGTCCTGCACGCCTGAGCCCCGCCGCCGCCCTGCGGATTAGTTCGATGGTATCTGTGCGGATGTGATAAGTGCGGTAATCCATGATCGCGCCTCCGTTTTTGTACGTCTGTCAGGTTACAGATAATTCTATTGCCTTACGGACGCGAATGATGTCGGATCGTGCGGTATGAAGGTCTCTTTGCACCCGCTTATTGATTTAGCCTGTCCGCGGTGATATAATGATTCCGCAAGAACGCCGTATATTCACTGCGAAATATTATGGATATTTATGAATTGATATGAAAGAAGGCGAATTTATGACCACGGATATGATCATCATGCAGGGTATCGAAATCTTTGCTCATCACGGCGTGCTTCCTGAGGAAAAGCGCGACGGACAGTACTTCTATCTTGACATCGAGCTGTCGGTTGACCTGTCGGCGGCATCGGTCAGCGACGATCTGAACGACACCATCAACTACGATGAAGTGTGCCGCATCGCCGGAGACGTGATGACCGCCGAAACCTATGATCTCATCGAAAAGGCGGCAGGAGAGGTGTGTTCCGCTCTGCTGAAGGCATTTCCGGCAGTTGAGCAGGTGACGCTCACTCTGCGCAAGCCCTCCGCGCCGGTGTGCCGCAAGGTGGACTACGCCGCAGTAAAGCTGGTCAGAAGCCGCCGTTGATATGAATTTATATGAATTTCATATCTGTTTTCGTGAACAATATCTCAACCTTGCGGCTATTTGATATGAAACAGAGAAACAAACGAGGGGACGAGCCCGTGAAGCTGCTGGGCGCCGGGGGCCG